>JACOZG010000041.1 GCA_016181465.1 Candidatus Vogelbacteria bacterium
CCTCCGAAGCCGGAAACCTTCTGGAGCGGGAAAAACAGGAAAGAGAAAATGAATTGTCGGTCTTGAAAAAACAAATACTGGTTGGCGCGATTCTCTCGGTGATAATTTTCCTCGGCAGTTTTCCCCAGTGGTTTGCGTTTGTCCCCGAAATTCTAAACGATTATTTTGTCTTGTTCGCCTTGACGACGCCGGTTCAATTCTGGGTGGGCTGGAGATTTTACAGCGGCTTGAAAATTCTTTTCAAATACCGAACGGCGGATATGAATACTTTGATTGCCGTGGGCACCTTAGCCGCTTACACCTACAGCGCCGCGGTAACTTTTTGGGGTGAATTTTTCAGCCGCGGCGGCGTGGAACCGAAAATTTATTTTGACACCTCGGCCATTATCATCACTTTGATCCTGCTTGGCCGGTATCTTGAACTTCTGGCCAAAGGCCGGGCCAGTGAAGCGATCAAAAAATTGATGAAACTTTCGGCCAAAACCGCGCGCGTCTGGCGCGACCCCGCAGGACAAGCCAACGGGGCAAGCGGCCAAGAACAAGAAATCCCGATTGAAGAAGTAAAAGTCGGCGACATTATTATTGTCCGGCCGGGAGAAAAAATTCCGGTTGACGGCGAGGTTCTTGACGGACATTCGCAGGTGGACGAATCAATCGTGACCGGCGAGAGTCTGCCGGTGACCAAAGGGCCGGGATCAAAAGTGATCGGCGCCGCCATCAATCAAACCGGCTCTTTCAAATTTAGAGCGGAAAAAGTCGGCCAAGAAACGGTGCTGGCGCAAATTATTAAAATGGTTGAGCAAGCTCAAGGATCAAAAGCGCCGATTCAACGTCTGGCCGACATAATTTCCAGCTATTTTGTCCCGGCGGTAATCGGCGCGGCGATTTTGACTTTTATTATCTGGCTAATCTTTGGTCCGGCGCCGGCGCTCACCTTTGCTCTGGTCAATTTTGTCGCGGTGCTGATCATTGCCTGCCCTTGCGCCTTGGGACTCGCCACGCCAATGGCCATGATGGTGGGTATCGGCCAAGGCGCGAGAAGGGGGATTTTAATCAAAGAGGCGGCGGCGCTGGAAACGGCGCATAAAACTGGAGCCGTGATTTTAGACAAAACCGGGACCTTGACTCAAGGTAAACCGGCGGTAACGAATATCTGGCCGGTCGCCGATCAAACTAACGATCAAATTCTAAAAGTGGCCGCCAGTTTGGAACAACGGTCCGAACATTCTTTGGCTAAAGCAATCATTGAAAAAGCTCGAGAGGAAAAATTTGTTCTGTTCGAGATTTCTGATTTTGAAGCCATCCCGGGGAAAGGCATCAAGGGCAATCTTTTAATCAATAACCAAAAGACCCCGGCGGCTTTAGGCAATCGCGAGCTGATGAAAGCGTTGGGTTTAGATGAAGGAAAACTGGAACCGAAAATTCAAGAGCTTGAGAGCGAAGGAAAAACCGTGATGATTTTGGTTCAAGGCAATCAAATTTCCGGCTTGATCGCCGTGGCTGATATTTTAAAACCGGAGACAAAACCGGCGATCGAGAAACTCAAACAAGCCGGTTTGGAAATCTGGCTGATTACCGGCGATAACGAGAGAACCGCCATAACCATTGGCAAACAAGTCGGGATAGAAAATATTATGGCGCAGGTTTTGCCGCAAAATAAAGCCGCCAAAGTTCAAGCCTTGCAAAAGCGGGGCAAGAAAGTGGTCATGGTCGGCGACGGCATCAATGACGCGCCGGCTTTGGCGGCGGCAGACCTGGGAATCGCCATGGGCGAGGGCACCGATGTGGCGATGGAATCGGCCGGCGTGACGCTCTTGCGCGGCGACCTCAATCTGATACCCGAACTCTTTAATTTGTCGCGGCGGACTCTGCGCATCGTCAAGCAAAACCTGTTTTGGGCGTTTTTCTACAATACCGCTTTTATTCCGGTGGCCGCCGGCGTCTTGTACCCGTTTTCCGGCGTCTTGCTCAATCCGATTTTCGCCGCCGCGGCCATGGCCTTTTCTTCCTTATCAGTCGTGCTCAATTCTTTACGTTTGAAACGTGAATGAAGTAAAATACAAATGATTACGAACCAAACAAAAACTAGAGCGCTCGTTGTCGGCGCCGGGTTCGGCGGCGTGGCCGCGGCGCTCACTCTGACGAAAGCCAAATCGTCAGCACTCGAGATCACTTTAATCTCCAACAAACCGCACTTCGAGTATTATCCGGCGCTCTACCGCGTGGTCACCGGCCGGTCGCCGCTCGAGGTCTGCATTCCGCTCTCGGCCATCTTCCACGGCAGCAAGATCGAAGTGGTGATTGATGAAATTACGACTCTGGATCCAGGGACGCAAACCGCCGCCGGCCTCTCGGGCCGGCGCTATGGCTACGACTACGCGATTCTGGCTTTGGGTTCTGAAACTGCTTACTTTGATATTCCCGGGCTTCGTGAATTTTCTTTTGGCTTCAAATCTATTCAAGAGGCCTCACGGTTAGAAAAACACCTCCAAGCACTCTTCAAGAATTGCGCTGGCGGTGAGACCACGCAAGAAGATAAGGTCTGCCTCTTACATTTCGTGATCGTTGGCGCCGGACCGAGCGGGGTGGAGCTGGCCGGAGAATTAGCCGGCTACCTCAAGCAACTGGCCCGGCACTATCGCGTGGCAGAGAACTTGATCACCATTGACCTCTTTGAAGGCGCCGGGCGCATCCTGCCGGCCCTGCCGGAAGCCGTCGCCCGGCGCGCCAGCCGCCGGCTCCGCGCGCTCGGCGTCAATATCTTCGTCAACCGACCGCTCGTCAGCGAAGAAGCGGAAAAGATTATGGTGCGCGGCCTCTCGGCCAAAACGGAAACCGTCATTTGGACCGCCGGCATCAAACCAAACTCATTTTTCCAGAAAATCCCCGGACTGACTTTTGATCAGCGCGGACGAGTCATCGTTGATGAATATCTGCGGGCCAAAAACCAAGAACGAATCTTTGTCATCGGTGACGGCGCGGCCACCCCTTACACCGGTCTGGCTCAAACCGCGATTTATGACGGCCGGGCGGCGGCGGTAAACATCAGCCGGCTCGCGCGCGGCCTTAAACCATTGGCCTATCAGCCAAAACCGCCATCTCACGCCATCCCCATCGGCCGCGGCTGGGGCCTGGCGGTCCTGGGGACTGTCATTATCTCGGGCCGGTTCGGCTGGCTTATCCGCCGCGCCGCCGACCTCCGCTACTTCTTGTCCATCCTCCCGGTCCGGAAAGCTCTGCTGGCCTTCCGACCGGGCAAGAAAATTTGCCGAGATTGTCCGATCTGCGGTAAAATTAAAATTATTAAAAAAGAAGAAAAAACTATATGAAAATCGCTCAATGGTGTTTGGTTTTTGTTCTCTTGTTTGTGTTTGCCGGCCTCTCTGTCGCTGACGCGCACGCGGAAGACGTAACGGGAATCGCGCCTGGACGAGAAGACCACACTGCCGCGGAAGAAGCCGCCGGCCAGATCGTCTGGCAAAAATTGCAGACCAAAGAAACGAATTGCGCTCAATTGGCCGAAAATGATTTCGCCGCGCTCGGCGAATACTTCATGGGGCTAATGCTTGCCCCGTCCGGAACCGAAGGTTCTCGTACGGGGATGGGTACGAGTCACGGCTTAATGAATCAAATGATTACCCAGATGCACGGCGAAGAAGGCGAGGAAGCGATGCATGTGGCGCTCGGCAAGCGGTTGAGCGGCTGCGACCCGAACGCCGCTTTCGCGCCCGGCGCGTTCGGCTCTATGCCGATGATGAATATGGGCTTTGGAATGTGGGGGTCGGGTAACGGAATGATGGGTTACGGCCCGGGCCGTTTCGGTAATTTCGGCGGCGGTTGGAATTTTGGTTTGGGCGGCACTCTCTTCATGATCCTCTGGTGGACCATCCTCATCGCCGGCGTCATCACCATCGTCAAATGGCTCGCGGCACTCTTTAAGGGCAAAAACAGTGACCACTAACCTGTAATTAAAATAAATCTGTAATTCTCGAACGCGCCAACTGATTCATTTCTATTTCATTGTAGTTGTCAACATGAGTTGAAATGCATAAAGAAACAATGATTGCGCCTTTCACGGCAAACCACATTCTTGGATATTGGTTTGGACGCAAGCCAGAATCCGGTATTACAAGCTCAATTTTCCACATGGTCCAAACATCGTTTTGTGTTATACGATGAATTTTGGCAGGCGCAATAACTTGCCTCGGATTTGTTGGATGAAACTGCACTTCGCATAAAAGCTCGAACGCGCTTAAACCATCACGAATACGACGAAATCGCCGCTCGAGGGCGGCGATTTCTTTTTGAATGCCGTCGTGATACAGAAACTCGATCATAAATCATTAAAATCTGTACCGCGATAAAAGGATAATTCATAAGGTATCGTCTTACGCAATTCAGTCCCGACAAAAGGAGCTTCGGCGTGAGACAATTCTTCTAATTGTTTACCGTTCAGATGACCATATTTGGTTGTAACGCGGTCAAGCATCGCCTTCTCTTCTTCATCAAAAGCAGAAATATCTGGTTCTGCAATACAGCGATAGATTTCCGTTGCATTATAATCATCGCGCTCTTTAACATTCTCAACAGTAAGCAATTTCTTTTTGGTCATTTCTACAGTAACTAATTCAAGTGTTGAAGGAAATGGTCCCATCGGGATAGCTTTGTATACATCTCCTGTTAGTGATTTTTGTCTTTTTTCATACAAATCAAAATCGGCGAAATAAAGCAATTTCGCCAGCTTTTTCTTACCGCGCACTTCGCCACCTAGTTTCCGACATAAGTATAGAACGGCATTCTGGTACTTTTTCCGATTTAGAACAACCATATTTACTTAACAATACCAGAACCGACGAAGAAGGACAAATACACACCTTGCGGCAAGGAGAGTCCTTGCCGATAGCAACAGATTTCGGATTCTGAAAAATTTCAATCGTCTCCAACCATTAAGGACTCTTCTTGATAATTAGACACGAACTGACGACTAAATGCGATCGCTGATAACTGTCAGTTCAAATTCAATCAAATCGTTATGTTCGTGTTCGACGTCAGACGTCCAACAATTTCACGTCCAATCAATCGCGCCGCCGACCCGCCGGATTTCTTCTTGCATCGTAATAACGCTAGAGTTAACCCTTTCACTAAATCCAAAACCTAGCTTTCTCAAAATCTGGCTTGAATTGAAAACAAATTGCCGGAACATGATTTTTGTCATCTTACTAAATTTTTGTTTTTTTGTCACCAAATGTACTAACCAACTGGAGTAAACCGCCAGCCAATAACAAACTTATGCCCCCATAATAATACCCAGTAGTAATTTCGGTATGCGACGGACTAATCCCAGATTCAATGACTTTTCCATCAGTAATTGCTTTGCCAAAACTAGTTGAGCTGGTAACAATACCGCCACCCGGTAGATTTATTTGCGGTTGAATATTATCTATTCTTATAGCTTTAAAAAGTAAGATGCTGGAAATCACGAAGCAGATTAATCCTATTCTGTTTAGCCATATTTTTATATTCCACCAGCTTAAAGATGATTGCGAGTTCATATGTAGTATGAAGGTTTATAAAGTTATCGCACCTTCAATAATCTTAATTTCTTCCTCTTTCAGTCCATAAAGTTTGTAAACCTCGGCATCAATTTTTTTGTCGGTTGATTCAATCTCTTCCTTAAGTTTATGCCACTCGTTTGAATTTTTCTCTGTTTCGGAAAGTTTTTTGTTAAGCTCGATCATTTTTTTCGCAAGGTGGGAAATTTCTTTTATCTGTTTTGGTGTGCCAATAACGAAAGGCAAATCTCTCAAGTATTTCAATTTAACCTGCGGAAAAACTTTGCCAGTTTCTAAGACTTTTTGTCGATATAAATAATCAATAAATCTGGAGTTAAAAATTGCTAGCGCGTATTCGTAAGTTATTCTATTTTTAAACTCATCTCTAATAAGAGCAGCGTGGATCGTCTTGCCGAAATATGCAGGGAAATTCATTAAGGCCGCGTGTAAAGTATCTGCTGTTTGCCTCCAAATGATTTTTATCGGAGCATCAAAAACATCTTTAGAAAAATGCACCCACTCTCCTTGGTTTACTACTGATTTATAATCATTGCGGAAAAAAGATTTCACTTTATGATTAATTAACCAACCGCCTCTTTGTATATTAGAACCAGTATAAAAAGGGATTTTGTGGTTGTTGTCTTCATTTTCACTAAAAATTCTCTTGGGTAAATCGCTTTTACCCTTACCAGACTTACCCGCACCAACAGATGCATATTGAATACCGGCATCTTTCAACAAAAACACTTCATCGAAAGTCAATCCGGTGTCCTTTGAAACCACGGCCTGGACCGTATACGGTTCATCAGACCAGACGGCAACAAGAAGTAGACCACGATCAATTTTTGTTAGATCTCTGACTAGATGCTGGTTACTTTCTATCTTCCTTAAAATGATCATGCAAGAAGGTAATTGAACGTTAATAAATATCTTTTCACCCAGATTAATAACGGAATAATCGTATTGATCAACCATATCTTTAATATCTTGATAACGTGGTTGATAAAGAAAAGTGTTCGGCAACACAAAACCGAGTACACCACCATCTTTCAGTAGCGAGAGCGATCTATCAATGAAAATCTTGTAAATATCTTTGTATGATCTTGTTGAGTCGGGATATTTTTCACCAAAATATGCAACATCCTTATCAATGTCCGCCCCCCATGGCGGATTGCCAACAATTACATCAAAACCGCCTTGGGTAAAAACCTCCGGAAATTGCTCCGACCAATTAAATGGTTTTTTATCTCCAAAATTTTTACCGAAATATTTGGTTAATTCTTCATCGGTGCCAGAAATAAGCGAGTTTCCGTTTTTAATATTCTTATTCAAATAAGGCAGACGCATCCGCTCATCAAGCGCGTTGACCAGCAAATTCAATCGCGCAATCTCAACCGCTTGCTGGTCTAGATCAACGCCGTAAATATTTTCCGTTAAAATCTGCAGTTTATTAAAAGCGTCACCGCGAGAACCGAAATCTCTGTATTTTTCATTTATGACCTCCAGGGCTTTGACGAGAAAAGAGCCAGAACCGCAAGCCGGATCAAGCACTTTTATCTTCTTTAAATCATTAATGCTCCGGCATTTTCCCAAAACTGGTTTCAGCGCGTTATTGACGATATAATCAACGATGAAAGTCGGCGTGTAGTAGATACCCTCCTCCTTTTTCTTTCGGGCGTCTTTAGATACAGTGATTTTTTTCTTTGACTTAGCCAAGCGATGACTTAAATAACTCTCATAGACACCGCCCAAAACATCCGCCGGCATAACCTTAAAATCGTACTCGTAATAGCCCTTTTTGCCGTAGAGAATCTTTATCACTTCCTTTAGGGCGTCGTCATGTTCTTCCCACTGCTCTGACGGATGAAACGAAAAAAGATTAGAATTGTATATCTCATCCAGCTCTCTAAACTTCTTGATCATTGACTGGTAAAGCGGTTCTTTGGTCTTGCTCGATTCCCATTCATTGACTAAGCGATTCAGTAGCGGCGGCTCGACTCTTCGATCTTCAGCCACCCTGATAAAAATCAAGCGATCCAAGATTCTTTGTACTCCCTCATCTAACAAGTCAGGGGCAACCTTCTTGTTCCAAGTATTAAACGAGGCAGTGAGCAAATCTCGGCATTTCTTTAAATCCTCGTAGAGTTTAAAACTGACGATCGACAATTTTTGAAGTTTCTTTCCATGTTCCTCGGCATATTTGTCCAGTAAATTTTTCTCGAATGACTCTTTGGACAATAATTGAAGCTGTTCGAATCTTTCGATGTATTGATGATAGGGTATCTCAAAAATCAGTTTGTCGCCTAACGGCTTCCCTATCTCTTGAGAATTAAAAAGTTTCAAACTCTCAAAATCCGTTAAGACCGCGTAAGTGACGCCCCGGTTCCAAGAATAGCGAATGGCTTGATGGGCAAATTCACTGTGGTGCAAATCCGCGCTTAATTTCTTTGATTCGAGATAGAACTTTGGCCGATTATTGAGATAAAAACCGTAATCCACACGACCAGCCGAGGTGATTTTTTCTTCCGCCGACACCTCTTGTTTGTTCTCAATATCCCAACCTAAAACCGCAAAAAGAGGCAAGATGAAATCTTTTTTAGTTTCTTCTTCGGTATAGCGTCTTAGACCGCCGCTCTGTTTAACTTTTTGATATTTGTCTACGAGTGATTGAATTTGAGTTTTGGCATTGTTCATCTTCCGAAATCTAACACAAATTTATGGTTAAACCAAGCCACCCCGCACCACTTTGACTTTTATTCGGCAATCGGCTATCATCAATCCTACCCAGTTGAAAGAAAGAATTAGAATCAATCATTTTATTAAGGCGCCCAGCTTGCGCCTGATTGATGAGACAGGAGAAAATCTGGGTATTTTCTCTTTAACCGAAGCCCTGGCGAAAGCCGAGAGCGCCGGGGTGGACTTGATTGAAGTTTCCCCCGCCGCTAATCCGCCGGTAGCGAAATTGATGGATTTCGGCAAATTCCAGTATCTGGAAAACAAGAAGCTGCGCCAGCAACGGGCCAAATCCCACCCGACCGAAACCAAATCTATCCAATTAAAAATCGGCACCGGCGACCACGATCTGGAAATCAAAGCCGGCAAGGTGTCGGAATTTCTGGCCGCCGGCCACCGCGTCAGAATTGAGCTTTACCTCCGCGGCCGGGCCAAATATTTTGATCAGCAATTTCTCCGGACGCGGCTGGAACGATTGCTCAAATTCATCAGCGTGGATTTCCGCCGGGCCGGCGAACCGGAAAAAAGCGCCAAGGGGATCTCCGTGATCATCGAACGAGCCAAGTGAGCAATCGCAATTAATCAACAAGTTTAATGAAAACGAACAAATCGCTCCTGAAGCGAGTGAAAATCACCCGGCGCGGCAAAGTGCTGGCCCGCCAAAGCGGGCAAAATCATTTTCGGGCTAAGGCCCGCCGCGCCAAACAGCTAAACCAAAAAAAGCTGGTGGCTTTTACCCTAAAAAATAAAATCCTGCGCCGGTATTTATCGAGCTATTAATTTTTCCAAACATGCCGAGAGTTAAACGAGGAACAACCAGTTTGAAACGCCGCCGGAAAATCTTGCGCCGGGCCAAGGGCTTCCGCTTCGGCCGAAGCAAGAAAGAGCGCGCCGCGCGCGAGGCCTTGCTCCATGCCGGCGCCTACGCCCTCGCCCACCGCCGCGACAAGAAAGGCGACTTTCGCCGGCTCTGGCAAATCAAAATCAATGCCGCTGTCCGGCTTGCCTCGCCTCAAGGCGGGCCGCTCGGGCTCTCTTACAGCCGCTTCATCAATTTGCTGAAACAAAATAAAATCGAGCTCGATCGAAAAATTCTCGCCGATCTGGCCGAACACGAGCCGGCTGTTTTTGCTAAAATTGTTGAAGCGGTCAAAACTTAATGGCTGGTCTTATCAGTTTCAATCATCGCGATCAGTCGCGAGACAAGTTGTTTAGGTTCTGAATCAAAAATCACTTTCGGGTTCGGCCGCTGGCCCTTCGCCATAATGTCGCGGATCAGTTCAGCCGTCGGCCAATCGCCTTCTAAAACGCCGATCGGCTTGCCGTCTTCAAAAGCAATGGTGAACTCATTGATCGTGCCCACTCGGCCGCAACCGATGAAAACGCCGTCAGAAGCGCGGGTCAGCAAGAGATTACGGCCGGAATAGCCAAAACCAGTGTAAATAATCAAATCCAGATAATCCACCGGCAAACCATACTGCTCGAGGTGTTCTTTTTCGCTCGCGGCCGGCGACATACCAAGCGAGATGCCGCCGGCTTCTTTCGCGCCCATGGCCGCCCAAAGCGGGAAACCGGTCGTAGCGCCGGTAACGAGCACCGCGTCCTGGGCCACAATTTCGCGGCCCAGGGCCTTGGCCAATTCCATCGCCCGTTCGCCGCAGTGACCGGTTTCGGCCGCGCCCGAGACGCAAAGTTTCAACTTAGAATGTCCGTGTTTAGTCATCAAACTTTAGTCTAACACGAATTTTTCCCCGGCGCGAGGCACGATCGCCTCGAGTCCAAGATAATCACGGATCCGCTGGGCCAGAAATAACGAGGCCCGCGGCTCGCCCATCGCCACATAGACCCGTCTAACGACATCGGCCGTGCGGCTGACAAAATCCAACAGGCCGTCTCGATCACCGTGGGCCGAGTAGCCGGTTAAGGTAAGCACTTTCGCCCGCACCGCCACCGGCTCGCCAAGAATCTTGACGCTGGTGGCCCCTTCCTGGAGCAACCGACCCAGACTGCCGGCCGATTGATAACCGATCAGGAGCAAAGTATTTTTAGGATCGGCGAGATAACGTTTCTCATGATGCAGGATTCGGCCGCCGTTCGACATACCCGAGCCGGCGATAATCACCTTCCGGCCAGCCGGCGGGATGGCCTTGGATTCCTCGGTGCTTAAAGTTTTCTTTAAGTTGCGGAAATTAAACAGTCCGTCCCGAATCAAATCCGGATCGGCCACCCGCTGATTAAAAAAAGGCTCATATTTTTTATAAACCGCCGTCACCTGGATAGCCAAAGGCGAATCAAGATAAATCGGCACCTCGGGAATCCGACCTTCAGCCGTCATTTGCTCGATTTCGTAAAGCAATTCCTGCGTCCGCTCAATCGAGAAAGCCGGAATCATCAAGGTGCCGCCGGCCCGCATCGTATTTTCAATCACATCTTCCAATTTATCGCGCCGCTCTTTCGTCCCTTCGTGCGCCCGATCGCCGTAGACGCTTTCCATCACCAGATAATCGGCGTCGGTCACTAACTCGATGTCAGGGAGCAAAGGCGACGGCGAGTTGCCGAGATCGCCGGTGAAAACAATTTTTTTGCCGGCCGCCGAGACTTCAATCATCGCTGAACCGAGGATGTGGCCGGCGTCACGAAAACAAATGCTGGCACCACCGAGTGCCAATTTTTCTCCGTAATCCCGCGCCTGCCACAAATTCATGGCGGCGCTAATATCCGTCTCGTGATAAAGCAAGGGTTTGTGCCCGGCCTTCGCTTCTTTTTCCATCACGCCCAAGCTGTCGGTCAAGATGAGTTCGGCAATGTCGCGGGTCGGCGGCGTGGAGTAAATGACGCCGTGAAAGCCCTCGCGGACAAGTTTGGGTATCCGACCGACATGATCAAGATGCGCGTGAGTAACGAACAGAGCGTCAATGCTGGCCGGATCATAGGGAAACGGCTCGCGGTTTTTATCTTCCACGATTTTCCCGCCCTGAAACAAACCGCAATCAATTAAAAATTTATGACCAGATGTTTCCAACAAAAAATTGGCGCCGGTGACCGTCCCGGCCCCGCCGTGAAAAGTGATAGAAGCATGCTCGGTTTCCGCCATCGTCGCTTAATTATAAACAAAAATCCCCCAAAAAGTAGGGAGATTCTTGAATAAGGCTATTTGGGCGTTTAACCTAGAGAAACTCCAGGTGGGTTCCCGCAACCGGACGCCATAACGCCGCAGTATTTAAGGATCCCAAAAAATATATTATTTGATCTAGATAATACCCCAAATAACCTTACTCTAATTATAACTCCTGAACCGAGTGCCAGGCAACATAACTGATCATAAATTATCCACTATTTATCCCCATTAGAATAAACCCAGGGAAATTCCGGTTTTTGATAGTCAAAAAGCTCGTCTGGTTTGAAAAAACGCGCGATTTCCCGCTCGGCGGCCTCGACCGAGTCCGAGGCGTGAACGATATTGGCTTGCCCGCTCATCGAGAAGTCGCCGCGGATTGATCCGGCGTCGGCCTCGTAGCCCTTGGTCGGTCCGACAATCAAGCGAATCGCGCCGATCGCGTTAATGCCGGAAATGACCGCCAGAATCACCGGCGCCGATTTCATAAACTTTTTTAAAGAGTCAAAAAACGGCTGGTCTTTGTGATGCGCATAATGATCTTCCAGCATAATGTCTTCCAGCTCAATCATTTTGAGGCCGACAATCTTGAGTCCCTTCCGTTCAAAACGGCGAAAAATCTCGCCCACCAATCCCCGTTGCAGGGCGTCGGGCTTCATAATGATCAAACTGCGTTCGGCTCGGCTTGGAGACATGGGATTTTAGTCTATCATATTCTGGTCAAGATTTCCGGCCCGTGCCGAGTAATGGCAATCGTGTGCTCAAAGTGGGCGGCTAAATTGCCGTCGCTGGTCCTAACGGTAAAACCGTCCGGCGCGGTCTGAACCGCGCCGCGGCCGGCGGTCACCATTGGTTCAATGGCCATCACCAAACCGGGCTGAAGCTCAAGGCCCTGACCGGCGCGGCCGTAATTTGGCACTTCCGGCTCTTCGTGAACCCGAAAGCCGACCCCGTGCCCGCCAAACTCGCGCACCAATCCAAAACCCTGACCGCTGACAAATGATTCAATCGCCGCGCCGATGTCGCCGAGCCGGCCGCCCGGCCGGGCCGCGGCGATCCCTAACTCAAGTGCTCGAACCGTCACCCGAATCAGTTTAGCCGCCGCGGCGCTCACCCGACCGACCGGCACCGTTACCGCCATATCAGTGAACATCCCTTGGTGCTCCAATCCCAAATCCAAACTGACGATGTCACCCTCGATCAGTTGACGTTCGCCCGGAAGCCCGTGTACCACTTCATCATTAACCGAGACGCAGAGTGCCGCCGGAAACGGTCGTTTAGCCCCGGCCGGCTGATAATTAAGAAAGGCCGGTCGGCCGCCGGCCGGCTTGATTTCCTCGCGCGCCAACCGCTCCAGTTCAGCCGTTTTGATTTGGGGACGGACTGCTCGCGTCAATTCATCCATAATTTGAGCGAGCCGCCGCCCGCCGGCGCGCAAAATCTCAATTTCCGCCGGCGTTTTCAATTTCCAAACAGAGTTTTTTAATTTCCTCATGGATCGCTGCCACCGCCTGGTCGCCGTCAATTCTCGCAAACTGATAGCCGGAGTGCCGGCGATAATAATCAATTACCGGCTCCACATCGCGCTCGTACCAGCCGAGCCGCTTCTCGATGCCGTCTTTGTCGTCGTCCGGACGGCCCCGATTCGCGAGCCGATCCCGCGCGCTAACGGCGGAAATATCCAGAAAGATAACCCGCGGTTTCTCCGATTTATAAAAAGCGACCGCCGTGTCGAGCGCTTGCGCTTCCACGAGCGATCGCGGCGTGCCGTCAAAGACCAAATGCTCATTGCCGGCCAAATTATTAACCAGAAAATTCGCCCAGAGATAAATGGCGAGGAAATCGGGTTGGCGCTCGCCGCTGGCCGACACCGCGCGAGCCAGCTGACCGGAGTAAGTCGGCTGGTTGATCAATTCACGGACATAATGGCCGGTTTCCAAATAAATCACTGGTTCGGCCTTCTGACTTTGCAAATGTTTAATCAAGAGCGCGGCCTGCGTCCCCTTGCCTGATCCGGACCGGCCGATGAAAATAAAGGTCATCGTCCAATGAAGAAAATAACGACCGAGAGGAAGAAAAGGGCGAGCGCAAAAACAAACAGGACCAAATTGGCGGAGTGTTCATTTTTGATCCGACCGCCGGCCAGCCGCATCACGAGCCCGACAAGACCGCGCCCGCGGCTGGCCGGGCGCAGATAATCGCGGTCATCGGGATCAAAATGAACTGACTGATTATCCATGCTTTTAATATAGCATAATGATCCTGAACCGCAAAACTACCATCTAGCTTTGTTCAATCTTCCATCGGTCCCAAGAATAAACAAAATGTTACCAGAATCTGACGATCGTCTGATTTCGTCTCAATTTATAAATTAACAATAGTAGTCTGGTAAGGGGAACCCTTGCCATTGGCATATTTCTCCGATTTTCATCCTTTAATCTTGGACCACGCCTCATCGCTTAATGATTCCCACGCGTCAAACTCATTCCTCATCGCCAATGAATTCTCCAAATTATCAAGATAGAATAACATCGCGCGATTCATCATCTCTGCTTCCCCAACTCCCAGAACTCTAGAGGCGGCTTTTACCCGCTGATTTATTTTGCTAGCTAATTTGATGTTCATAATTTAATCGTTACCATTCAAGGGTTGTTTAGACATTGAGTCAGCGTGGCGCTGGGGGTCCAACCGCACTGCCCCGTCGCTTGGCGGGCACAGACGGCATTACGGTAACAAGCATATTCCGGACGCCATTCACAAGTAGAGACCAAATCTTGGTCTGAACAAATCTGTCCACTGCATCCAGTCGCACGACAAGCTGGTAAGGTGATAGCCCCAGAAATAGTGAAGTAATTGTCGCTTGAGTCGCAATTCGTTTGCGATCCGGCGCCGCAAATTCGGATACGATAGTCCCCTGATGGAATCGGATTGTTCACAATATCAGTCGCCACGATCCAATTGTAAGTTGATAAGGCAGAAATATTTCTATCAAGAATGTAAGGCGCGTGAACTGATGGCTGGGAGCAAGGATAACCATAACGCTGAATGCACATGATTGGTTGTGCCACAGGATCAAGATACAAATCAACTTTTGTGGCACTGGTCGCGCCGTTGTAGCGCCAAGTGATTGGCTGAACCGAATTCGCCACCCACTGCTCGCCGCCGTTGGGACTAATTACAGTGATTGGAGAATTGATTTGGCCCCACCACCACGCTCAAACTCGTGCTGTTGGATTGCCCGGCGTTGTCTGTAACTTTGAATCTTGGATAATAAGTGCCGGCGCGAGCATAGGCGTGAGTGAAGGTCGCGGTCTGCTGAACCGCCGATGCCGCGGGCGAACCGGCCATAGGTGCGACTGTAACCTCGTCACCCCAAATCACCGAGTATGAGAGCGGGCCGTTCTCCGGATCACTCGCCTGCACGGTCCAAGTTCCCGCTTGGCCGACATTAAGTGTCGTCGGACCGGAAACGCCGGAGATTGTGGGTGGAAGATTGCCGGGGATTGGCGGCATCCTATTGCACCCGTAAAGCTGATTGAGTTTCTTGCGTGTGGCCGGGCCGACATAGCCGGTCGGGTTGGTGAGTCCGAGCGGCGCGAGAATCTCATTTTTGTACTTCAACTGGAAGACCGAAACCGCCGCGGCCACAGTCTCACCATAATAAGTAGCCCTAAGAGAAGAACCAGCTGTTCCCGGCCGATCTGGCGCTGGAGCTCGGCGATCAGCCGCGCAATCTCATCGGCCGACTGGGCCGAGGAAGTAAGCGGCAGTAAAGTGCCGAGAACCAGCAAAACAACTAAAATTCGTTTGAACATAATAATTTAATGGCTTAAATTAAGCTGATAAGAGGGGTTTTCGATCCGATTTAAGACATTCTAGCACAAAACTCCCACAATCAATACTCCCGCATGCTGATCTGACTATCCACTTGTTTGGTGAATTCCAGCGCCACGGACACGACAATGAGCAGGGCCGTGCCGCCGATCGCGAGCGCCGTGAGGCCGGTGATCGCCCGCATCAGAAGCGGCAGCATCGCCACCGCGCCAAGAAACAGCGCGCCGACGAAAGTCAGGCGAGTGACGGTTTTCGCCAAATGCTCGGCCGTGGGCCGGCCGGGCCTGATCCCCGGAATAAAGGCGCCGCTTTTCTGCAAATTTTCGGCGATGGCGGTCGGATCAAAAGTGATCGCCGAATAGAAATAAGTGAAGAGAAAGACTAAGGCAAAGTAAACAATGGCGTAAAACCAAGTGTTGTTCAGCAAAGAAAGAACGACATCAGCCACGGCTCGCACCGTTGCGTTTGACGCTTGAGCAAAGAAATTGACGATCATCTGCGGAAATAGAAGGAGCGACAGGGCAAAAATGATCGGCATCACGCCGGCCTGATTCAAACGGATCGGCAGATAGGTGGAGACGCCGCCGTAAACGCGCATGCCCCGCACTCGCTTGGCATAAGTGATCGCCACCGGCCGCTCGGCCTCGGTCATCACCACCACGCCGGCGACGATCACGGCGGCGGCCGCGAGGTATCCGAGATAAAGCGGCACCGAGGCCAGTTCAAAATTGACGATGACCTGACTAATGGCCGAAGGAATACCCGCCACGATGCCGGCGAAAATAATGAGCGAGGTGCCGTTGCCGATGCCATATTCATTGATCAATTCGCCAAGCCACATCAAAAGCAGGGAACCGGCGGTAACCACGATCACGCTGACCAATTTGTCGAAAAAAGTCAGCTCGGCCAAAATGCCCTGCCGGCCGAGGAGCGCCAAGAGGCCAAAACCTTGAAGGAGCGCCAGAGGCACGGTGAGCATCCGGGCGTACTGGGCGAATTGCCGCCGGCCGACCTCGCCCGACTCATGATAGAGTTCTTTCAGCGACGGAAACATTATGGTCAGAAGCTGCATAATGATCGTGGCGGTGATATAGGGACCGACGCCGAGCATCACGATCGAGAGGTTAGACAAACCGCCGCCGGAAAAAAGATTGAGCAGATTGAAAAATTGATTGTCGGCGAAGAAACGTTCCAGAGCCGCCACATTGACCCCGGGAATCGGGATGCTGGCGCCGAGACGAAACAGGAAGAGCGCCGCGCCGACAAAAACGAGCCGGCGGCGGAGCGGCGCGTCCGACACCGCCAATTTTAATTTAGTCCAGAAAGCGGCAAGCATAATTTATTTTACCAGTCCGCCGGCGGCGATGATCGCCTGGCGCGCCGCGACCGACAAACGGCACCGTTCGACCGTCAGTATGACCGATAATTTTCCATCGGCCAGAATTTTCACCGGAGCGCGGGCATCGCGGATCAAACCCTTGTCCGCCAGGGTCTTGGGCGACACGACTTCGCCGGCGGCGAAATATCGTCCGAGGACAGCGAGCTTGACCAGCTGCGGCGGCGTCTGGCGGCCGGGAAAACGGTAGCCGCGGCGCTTGGGCAATTTTTTGATCAGATCGCGGCTTTCCGGCCGGATCCGATGGCCGGCCCGCGCCTTCTGGCCTTTGGTGCCGCGGCCCGAGGTGGTGCCCCGTTTGCCGCCGCGGCCGACGATTTTCCTACGGTGATGACGATTTTGTCTTTTCAGCTGATGTAATTGCATGTTAGGGTTGGGAAGTGGGAAGTTAGAGAACCCAAAGCGGCCAGGGCGGCGCGGGCGATATTAATTTTATTTTTACTCGGGGAAATGACCTTGGCGCTGACGCCCCGGACCCCGGCGAGGGCGAGAAGCACGCGCACGGCCGAGCCAGCGACGATGCCGCGCTCCGGGGCCGGGCGGATGACGACTCGAGAACTTCCAAATTTAGCCATGACTTCGTGAGGAATAGAATGATCAGCCGTTAACGGCAAAGTGAGCATCCGCTTCTTGGCCTGACGGAAACCCTTCTCGATCGCCTCGGAAATGTCGCCGGCCTTGCCGAGTCCCAAGCCGATTCGGCCCCGTTTGTCGCCAGCCGCCACCAAGGCCGAAAAACTGAAACGGCGACCGCCCTTAACCACTCGCGTCACCCGCCGAAGGCTGATCATCTTATGGTCAAACTCTGACGGAGCCGTCTTGGTCTTAGCTGTTTTTGTCCGGCCAAAAATTTCAGTCATGATCAAAAGATTAATCCGCCCTCGCGCGCCCCCTCGGCCAGCGCCCGGACGCGACCGGTATAACGGTAACCGCCCCGATCAAACACGACTTGCTTGATCTTTTTGGCTACGGCCCGCTTGGCCAATTCAAGCCCTAGCTCTTTAGCCCGGCTGACCCTGGATTTAATTTTAATGTTTTTATCGTTGAAACCTAAGAAGGTCCGACCCGCGGCATCATCTATTAATTGAACATAAATCTGCCGATGAGAACGAAAAACCGAAAGCCGCGGCCTGGCGGCAGTGCCGGAAATTTTGCCGCGCACCCGGCGGCGGCGAAATCGAAATCGATCTGATTTAGTATGGGATTTGAAATTGGACATAAAATAATTCAAGCGGTTACGGCCTTTTTGCCTTGCTTTCTGATCACCACCTCATCGGCATAACGGATGCCTTTCCCTTTGTACGGATCCGGCGGGCGGATGGCGCGAATGACGGCGGCAAACTGACCGACGAGTTCCCGGTCAAAACCGCTGATGTTGATCAGATTTTTCTCCACCGTTACTTTAAGCTCTCGAGGAATAGGCCGGACGACCGGATGCGAAAAACCGGCGTTGAGAATGATTGTGTCAGAACTAACGACCGCCTTGTAACCAATGCCTTCGACGAGCAAACTTTTTCCAAACCCCTCGGTCACGCCGCGGATCATATTTTTCAAATGCGCGGCATAAGTGCCCCAGAGCGCGCTCTGTTCGGACGCCCGGCTAGCGTCCCGCAAACTCACTTTAACTTCGCTCGCGGTAATAGCGAGGGCGAGCGCCGCCGGCCACGGCCGTTTGAGACTGCCCTTGGGCCCCTTGACCAAAACCTGACCGGCCGCGGCCGTCACTGTGACGTCGGTCGGGATAACGATTGTTTGTCTGCCGATGCGCGACATGTTAATAACTTAAAAAGCAAAACGAAAAGCGTAAGACAATAGTCCAAAGTTCAAAATATTTTTAATTTTGAGTTGTATGTTTTGCATTTTCAGCTTTTCACTTTAAATTTCCTCACCAGATGGTAAACAGCGGTTCGCCGCCGACCTTGAGCCGCCGCGCTTCAGCACCGGTCAAAACGCCGCGAGCCGTGGAAATGATCAGCTGGCCGTGCCCTTGCCGCACCGGACGGATCGCCCGCCAGCCCAAGTAAACGCGGCGCGATGATTTGGAGAGCCGTTTGACGTTGGTGATTCTCGGCCGGCCGTCTTGATACGCCAGCTCGACTTCAATAAATTTTCTCGTTTTCTTGCCCTTCTTAACCGCGGCCTTCAATAAGCCGGCGGCCGCGAGCTTCTCCGCGATCGCCATGGTTAAATTGGAAAAATCAACCGTCACCGTCGCCCGGCCGGCGGCCGAGCCGTTGCGTAAACGAGTGATAAAATCGGCAACCGGATCAGTTACCATGAAGATTTTTTGACCCCGGGAATCATCCCCTCGTTGCCGTACTCGCGAAAACAGATCCGACACAGACCAAAATCGCGCATAAAGCTCCGCTTCCGGCCGCAACGGAAACAGCGCCGCACCAGACGGGTGCTGAACTTCGGGGTTCGTTTGGCTCTCGCGATGACTGATTTTTTGGCCATCTTGAGCCCTATGCTAGCAGGATTCCCCGCGGGGTGTCAAATTGCCGCTTCCAATTTTATTTTTGCCTTTTGGGCAATTTGTTGAATCCACCTCTCGTGGCGATTTAACTGAGAGGTCACAGCCGCGTATTCAACACGAAGATTATCAATTACTTTGGTTAAACCATCAATCGCCGTGAGTAAACTATTGAGTGTCTCGCGCATAGAATCGACTTTCGCATCCAAGAGTTGGAACTCTTGCTTGGTGACCAAAACAGAAGTTAGTTTGGCTATATCTTGGTTAGTGAGCATACCCTAAATAATACCACCAACTCAAAACGCTGCAAACCGTAAATAAATGTTAGACATCCGATGTCGCACAAAATGTCGCACAAATAAATACCACCTCGGCTGTCAAGAAAAAGGAGACCCGCTCGCCAAGGCAAAACGGGTCTTTGGAAAAATCGCTATGAGTTAGTTGACCGTTCGGCAAGGTTTAACTTTGACACTACTTAAACTCCGCCAATTTTTTCTTTTGTTCGTTCGTTGAAAATCCTTCTTGCAAGCAACAACACCTGGGCTTTTCCGAGCAGATCGTCGTAGTACGGTTTCTTTTCAGACGCGCGCACGATTGCTTTCATCTCCGTCACCGGATCGTCGCTACCCAGCGTCTCGACTAGGCGGCGGAATACCCGATTAGGTGTCAATTTTCGAGACTTAAAAAAAAATCATAACATTCTTCTCCTTTTTTAACTTGTTAGAGATCCAAATCCTTCCTATTACTAGCATGGGTACGGACCGGTGACAAGTATCCCCGTATCACAAATAGCGCACGATCGTGGCTTATTTATGATATCAAACCGGGTCACAATTTGTGATCTTAAAGTTTCCGGAACGGGAAGTCGAGGGCGCGGAAGAGGGCGAGGCCGCGGTCGCGCGTCCCCGCGGTCGTCACGATGGTTACGGCCAAACCGAAAACATCTTTCAAATCCTCGTCCGCGGTTTCCGGAAAAATGGTGTGCTCGCGAATCCCAATATTAAGATTACCGGTGTCGTCCACCATTGATTCCTCAAAGCCGCGGAAGTCCCTCATCCGCGGCACAGCGACATTTAAAAATTTATCCAAGAAACGTTCTAGCCGCTTGCCGCGCAGAGTAACAAGCAAACCGATCGGCTCATGCAAACGCACCTTGAACGAAGCGATGGCTCGCTTCGCGCCGCGCCAAGCCGGTTTCTGACCGGTGATTTTCGCCAGCCGGTCGGCGGCGAGCTCCAGTTGTTTTTTGTCGCGGCGCTTGCCGGTACCGGTCGCCACCACGACTTTGACTAACCGCGGCGCGGCGAAACGATTCTTCAAACCCAATATTTTCAGCAATTGGGGCAGGACCTGCTCGTATTTTTCTTTAATCGGAATCATAGATTGGAACCGCATTTACGGCAAATCCTGATTTTATTTAATCCTTCCCGCCGGGAGCCGACCCGGACCCCGCGCCCGCAACGGGCGCATTTAATCATCACTTTGGCCGCCGGGAGCGGGTAAGCCACAGCCACGACCTGACCCTTTTCTCCGGCCTTCTTGGGCCGAAGGCGTCGTTTGAACAGATTAAGACCTTCAACTACCACTTTATTCTCCCGGGGCCCGCCCGATCCGAACGAAGCCCGGCTCGTTCGGGCGGGGAAAACGCGCAGGATTTTGCCCTCGCGGTTGCGATCCTTGCCTGCCAGCACAATCACGGTGTCACCTTTTTTCAGTTTCATTTTCATAAACGTAAAGTGTAAAACTAAAAACGAAAAATAACAGCGCAAAATTTAAAATTTTTAATTTTGAGTTGTATATTTTGCATTTTACGCTTTGAGTTTTGCATTTCTTAGACAATTTCCGGCGCCATTGAACCAATTTTGGCATAACCCCGCTCGACCAACTCGCGCGGGATCGGCCCAAAAATCCGTCCGCCCAGGGGTTCGAGCTTTTCTTTATCCAAGAGCACGACGGCGTTATCGTCAAAACGGAGATAGGACCCGTCGCGGCGGCGGAACGGCTGGGATTGACGCACAACCACCGCCCGCACGACCTCTTTTTTCTTGATCGCTTTTTTGGGCTCGGCGGTCTGAATTGAAAGCACGACTAGATCGCCGATCTTGGCGTAGCGGCGGCGCGAGCCGCCGAGCACTTTAAAAATCCGTCCGATCTTGGCGCCGGTGTTATCGACAATCTTAACAATGGAACGCGGCTGGATCATAATAACGGAGTCAGATTACTGCAAAATGCTTTCGCCGCGACATCGGCCGCGTCTCCTTAATCTTAACGCGATCGCCGACCTTATGACCGATCTCGTCATGCGCCAGATACCGTTTGGAACGGCGGATATATTTGCCGTACTTCGGATGTTTGACCAGTCGTCTGATTTCCACCACCACAGTTTTTGGCAAGCGGTCGGAGACCACGATGCCGGCCAAAATTTTCGGCTTAGTTTTCATTGTCGTTCAACCACTTTAGTTTTCAAGGGTAATTTCGACCCGGCCTGACGCAAAACAGCCGCGGCTGATGCCGCCGCCAAACCGTCAACTTCAAACAGCACCCGGCCGGGCCAGACAATGAATTCGTAGCCGGCCGGATCGCCCTTGCCCTTGCCCATGCCGACCTCGGCCGGCTTGGCGGTAAACGGTTTGTCGGGAAAAATCCGAATCCAGAACTTGCCGCCTTTCTGCGTCTCGCGGCTGATCACGCGCCGCGCCGCCTCGATTTGCTCCGAACGCACCCGGCCGGCGCCCGCGGCCTTCAACCCATGCGAACCAAAAACCACTTTCAAGCCCCGCGACTCGACGCGGGGCCGGTTGGGATTGCGGCGCATCGTGTGCCATTTTCGAAATTTTACTTTTTTGGGATACAGCATTTTAGGTGAAAATCTCTCCCCGATAAATCCAAACTTTGACGCCGATCACGCCGTAAGACAGGAGCGCGCGTGCCCGAGCAAAATCAATGTCGGCCCGGAGAGTCTGGAGCGGCAGGCGGCCCTTTTTCATCGACTCGGTTCGGGCAATGTCCGTCCCGCCCAAACGGCCGGCGACCACCACTTTCACGCCTTGAACTTGCTTGTTGGCCATCACTTTTTCAATCGCCTGCTTCAGCACCCGTTTGAAAGACAGACGTTTCTCCAGTCCTTCGACCACGAGGCCGGCGGCAATCGCGGCATGCGACTCGGGCTGACGGACTTCTTCTATATCCAATTTGAATTCTTTCGGCCGGGCGAGCTGGTGCTTAGCGAGGAGCGCCAAAATCTCGTTCCGGAGTTTGGTCGCGCCTTCGCCAGAACGGCCGATGACGAGCCCGGGCCGGGCGGTTTTAACCGTCACGCGGTAAAAATTGGTACCCCGTTCAATTTCCACCTTGTCCACCGAAAGGCCCCGGAGCCGCTTCTCCAGAAATTCGCGGATTAAAATATCACTCCGCAGGTACTCGCGGTAGGCGCCGCGCCGACCAAACCAGCGCGACTGCCAATCGCGGATTAAGCCGAGCCGATGCGCATAGGGATGAACGGAGTGAGACATGGTAGCAACTTAAAATGTAAAATGCAAAACGCAAAACAACAATGCAAAACTGAGAATATTTTTAACTTTGAATTGTATGTTTTTCATTTTTCACTTTCAACTTTGCGCTTCCAGTTCGACCGAGAGACGGCTGGCGCGACGACGAAATTATCGACGGGGCCGGCGCCGTAATTAGCGCTGGCCGACCGGATGAGTTTGGCAAGCGGCGAAGCCGCTCGCTTGGGTAAAAATTTAAGCCGCTTCAAGGCCTCGCCAACGGTCTGGCCGCGGACCAAATCAGCCAGCAAACGGACCTTGCGCGGCGATTGACGGTAATTATTTAGTTGGGCTTTCATGTTTAATTTCCGCCGCGGCGGCCCGCTCTTTAGCCGCTTGTGCGGACGCGATTTCAGCCTCTTTCCGCTTCTGCTCTTCTTCTTTCTGCATCTTGCCGCCATGACGGACGAATTTTCGCGTTGGCGAAAATTCGCCCAAGCGATGACCGACCATCTCCTCGCTGACCAGCACTTCAAGGTGCGTCCGGCCGTTGTGCACGGCAAAGGTAAAACCGACCATCTCCGGACTAATTTGGCTCCGGCGCGCCCAAGTTTTAATCACACCGGCTTGCTCCGGTTTTTTACCGGAAATTTTCTTCAGCAATTTTGGGTCCAGATAAGGACCTTTTTTAAGCGATCGTGTCATAAGCAGCAGGAATAAATCCTAGCAAACTTTGTTTATTTGAGCAACTTAGGTACAGAAAAAGGCAAAGTTAAAAACTTAGAATTGAAAACAACAACTAAGAGTTTTAAGCTGTATGCTTTAAGTTTTTCGTTTTACGTTTTACGCTTTCACTTACCGCCCGAGGGACTGTTGGAGGGTTTGGAGTAAAGAGCTTAAAGCCGAGAGCGCGTTGGCCAACTGGCTCTGGGCGCCGGCTTGCCCCGCCAAAGGCTGGGGGCAAGCCGGCAGAGAACGGATGGCGTCCGGCGCGGAGAGAATCTCGCCGGCGCGGGTCACATCAGCCGCGTTGAAGACGCCATCGCGGTTGATGTCGGTCTTGTAGAGCGGCTGACTGGCGCCAGCGGCTGTGCCGACCCAGGCATTTAGGAGACCGATGTCTCTAGCCAACGCCCAACCATCCTGATCCACATCCCCGGGCAAGAAGCCGAGGCAGATACTTGTGTTACTCGGTTTGTGGGTGATGCGAATCCGTTCGCCGGGGAGAATTTGGCGAGAGAAAGAAACAGCATAGTTATTTGCATTGGCCCAACGAACTTGAGAAACGGCTGGAGCCCCTGCCGCGTTTGAACTAGAAATTGAGAAATAATCAAGGAGAGAACCCGAGGTAGGAAGTAAGCCAGAGAAAGTTAACCCAACAGAACCCCACGGCAATTCACCTCGCACAGCACTAAGTAATGTAGCTTCAGCCGCATCAATCGCCCCATCTGGCGGATAAGAAGAGATGATGGTGGGGATGGGGGTAGGAATTGAACCTCCGATTTTAAATGGTCGATCACTATCATCAACAATACAACTGTTATCTGAACAATTGATAAAAATCACATAATTACCGGAGGGAGTAATTTTATTTCCTGTCCTTGGATCAATTAAAGAATCGAGAGGTTTTGCAAACCAATACTCAGTTCCATCATTTGGTATGCCAGAGAAAATTACTCTGCCTAAACGAGTTGGGTGATCAAGAAGCCAAATATCAACCTTGCCGGCTTGAGTGGGGATATCTGTATGTGGTACCCATTGAATCTTATATTCTTGACCAGTATTTAATGTCTCATCACCGTTCGGCCAAAGGACTTTTAATTGCGCTAAACCGGTTCCAGTAACCACCACGCTCAAGCTCGTCTTAGCCGGTTGGCCGGCGTTGTCGGTAACGGTGAAAGTCGGGTAATAAGTGCCGGCTTGGGAATAGGTGTGAGTGAAGGTGGCGGTTTGCTGGATTTGCTGGACTGTGGGTGAACCGGCCGTTGTGCCGCCTTCATCGCCCCAGACCACCGAGTAAGACAGCGGCCCATTCTCGGGATCAGACGCTGTCACGCTCCAAGTGCCGCTCTGCCCGACATTGAGCACCGTCGGCCCGGAGACGCCAGAGATTGAAGGGGGAAGGTTAGGTACTGAATCAACTGCAATACGGAACGCTTTGTCACTAGTATCAGCAATACCCGCTCCGTGTATATATACCACTATAAAAACATCACGCCCTACCCAATTGGACAAGGTACTGGGGATCGTCCATAGATATTCACCGGTATTAGGCATAGTAAATACTAGGGTTACCTCTGGCCCCTCAGTAGAAGGAGGACTACCCTTCAAACCAATCTGTACATTAGAAGATGCATACTTATCAGAAGTTTTCCATTTAATAGGATAAGTGCGACCAATCTGCCAACTCTCTCCCCCGTTCGGGGACACGACGGTGATAGCGGGGGTGGAGGGAGAAGACGATGGAGGAAGCACAAGTGACGGAGTGATAGCCGGCGCCGGCAACCGTTGGGCGGCTAACTGCTGTTGTTGCAAAGCGTTCACCAGAACGAACAGCTGATTCATTATGTTGGGACAATCATTGACACCGCAATCAAGCTCCAACACTTCCGCCTCCGGTGAAATGACGAAAATGGAAGGAGCGACAGCCGCGGTGCTCGTGCCAAAGTTCGGACAAGGCAGCCCAGTAATCGGGTGGTAGCCGGACCTCAGGCCGCAAGGGCGCCGCACCGGCTTCGGCGGGCGGCCCCGAAACATTTCTATCAATTGCTCCTGCAACTGTAAAGTTTGAATCTGAAGGGTGCCGACTGTATTGAGCGGCGTTTGAGCCTTAGTTAAAACTGGCGGCATTAATAAAATCAATGCCAAAACGCCAATCGTCAAAAATCTGTTGATTTTCATAGTATTATTCTGGTTTTTAACTGATAATTTTGCGCTTCGCGCTTTATGCTTCACTTATTGTCCCATAAACGAAAAAAAAATCACTTGAGTTATCAACAGCCGCAAGAGAGAATCTTAGCGGTAAATATTCTTACGATGACCAACTTTGAGTAGATGAATTGTTTCTGCCGAAAGAAACTTAAAAATCACTCGATAATCCCGCCCTAAACGAAAAGAGTAAAAACTTTTCAACTCACCGGTTAAAGGTTTGGTATGCAAAAGTGACGAGAATGGTTCTTTGGCCAACAAGTCCAAACTACGGCGGAGACGAGATTGAAGATTTTTATCGAGCAGTTTAGCCGAGCGGATAAATGACTGACCGAAAATCAGAGAGGACATTTAGGATTGGAGTATCCTTAAAAATTCTTTTGGATGGTAACGATAAATAGTTTTTTCGTTAGCGATTCTCAAGACACTATTTACAAACTCGACTTTGTAGGATCCTTCTGGATCTTTAATCTCCGACAAAATTGGGGTAATGAATTCTTCAATTAACTCCCTTTTTATCTCGGTTTTTAATTTGTTGTAAGTAGCGATAGTCATATTCTATGTTTTTTTAGTCTTAATGATTTAACCAAAAGTCGTTTATAATCACTCCGAGGAATGACGACCAGTTCGCCTTTTTGGGTCAGAGATCTGGGAATAATTAAAATTTTCATAATCGTCATCCTAACACAAAGCGACACCAACATCAAGTATTACTTTTTCTTCCGGCGCGAGACAATAAAAACATTGGAGTACTTCTTGGCCCGGCGGGTTTTGCGACCGCCCGTGACCTTACCCCAAAGAGTTTTGGGACGGCGCGTGCCCCGGCCTTGCCGGCCCTCGCCGCCGCCGTACGGGTGATCCACCGGATTCATCGCCGTGCCGCGCACCGTCGGCCGGATGCCGAGCCAGCGCGAGCGCCCGGCCTTGCCGATGCTAACTAATTTCTGCTCCTCGTTGGAGACCGCGCCGATGGAAGCCCAAGCATTTTCATTGATCCGGCGGAGCTCACTCGAGGGCAAACGGACAGTGGTGTAACCGGCATCATTTGATAAAACTTGGGCAAAACTGCCGGCCGAGCGCACGAGTCGAGCCCCGCCCTGCGGCGCGATTTCAATATTATAGACAAAAGCGCCGACCGGAATTTTCTTAAGCGGCAAACGGTTGCCCGGCGAGAGCGGCGCGGTTTGGGCCGTTATGACTTCGTCGCCGACCTTCAGGGCTTTCGGCAAAAGTAAGTACCGGCGCTCGCCGTCCTGGTAGAGCGCCAAACCGATAAAGCCGGTGCGATTGGGATCATACTCAATTGTTTCCACGCGCGCCGGCACGCCGACCTTGTCGTACTTAAAATCCACTAAGCGGTAGAGTCGTTTATGACCGCCGCCCTTATGCCGAACGCTGATCCGACCGGCGCTCGATCGGCCGACCGCGCGCTTGCCCCCGCGGGTCAAAGACTTCAGCGGTTCGCTCGCGGTCAGCCGCTCGCGGTAATTTATGCCGATGGTCTGGCGACGACTGGGCGTGAATGGCTGATATGTTTTCATCTGTTTATTTCCAGTCAATTTTCTCGCCCGGACTCAAGTAGACCAGAACTTTTTTGTAACCGGGTTTCTTGGCCGGCCGGCCGCGGTAGATCAATCGTTTAGACGGCACATTGATGACCCGCACCTTGATCGGCTTGACCTGATAATTTTTGCCGATCGCTTTCTTAATCTCGGTCTTGTTGGCCGCCGCCGGCGCCGTAAAAGTAAAAACGGGGCGCGGCGCATTCTGGCGCGCCTGCGTCTTTTCGGTTAGATGCGGCCGCCAGCCAAGATTATTTTTATTTTCGGCCATAAAACGTTTCCAGACTGCGGACTGGATCAACGACCACCAGATAGCGGTAGCGCAAGAGCCCCAGCGGATTAAGATTTCTCGCTTCTTCCACGGCGACCGCCGGCAGATTGCGAAAACTGCGCTGTAAATTCTGATTTCTCTCCGGTATCGCGATCAGCGCGCGTTTGCCCTGACGATAATTTAACTGATTAAAACCCTTGACGCGCGACAGAGCATTGATTACCGCTTGAGCTTTTTGGGTCTTGACCGCTTCTAATTGCAAATCTTTCAAAAACAAGATGCCGCCGGCGCGCAGTTTGGCCGACAAAACAACGGCGAGCGCTTGGCGCTTCATCTTCTTGTTGATCTTCTGGCGATAGAGACGTTCGGCGCGCGGCCCGTGGGTGACGCCGCCGCCCCGCCAGAGGGGCGAACGAATGGAACCGTGCCGTGCCCGGCCGGTCCCTTTCTGCCGCCACGGTTTCTTGCCGCCGCCTCTGACCTCGCCGCGATCCTTGGTTTGGGCGCGGCCGGAACGGGCATTAGCCTGCAGGCCGATCACCACCTGATGCACCAGATCGCCGTTCCACGGCCGGTTAAAAAAAGACTCCGACAGATCAATCGTGCCTTCAGGTTTACCGTCTTGATTGTAAATTTTGGCTTCCATAATTAAACTTAAAATGCAAAGCGAAAAGTGTAAAACAACAGTTTAAAATTCAAAATATTTTTAATTTTGAGTTGTATGTTTTGCATTTTACGCTTTAAACTTTTAGCTTCTTAATTTCCAGCCTGGTGCCCCGCCGGCCGGGCACGGCGCCGCTAATCAAAAATTGACCGGCTTCCCTATTCACAGCCACCACTTTAAGATGACGAACGGTCGCCCGCCGGCCGCCCATCCGGCCAGCCATCCGCATCCCCTTGGGCACGCGAGTGCGCAAGCCCCCGCCGATGGAACCGGGTTCGCGCTCCGAGTGTTTCTGCCCGTGGGTCCGCGGCCCGCCGTGGAAACCGTGCCGTTTGACCACGCCCTGGAAGCCCTTGCCCTTCGTCAAACCGCTGACAGAGACAAGGTCGCCGACGGCTAAATCCCCGGCCTCGCCGGACACCACCGTGACCGGATGAACGACGCCGCTGTCGTCAAATATCTGAGTCATTGACTCTTTTTTAGCCACGACTTTCATGTTGTCTACATCATCTTAACGTCAATATTGACTCCGGAAGGCAGAGTTAAACTGGTTAATTGTTCGATTATTTTCCCCGATGGATTGGCAATGTCAATCAGCCGTTTATGGATCCGCATCTCAAACTGCTCGCGGGCGTTCTTATGGACAAAAGAGCTGCGATTGACCGTATACTTTTTAATCTCGGTCGGCAGCGGGATCGGACCTTCCACCTGGCCGTCATAGCGCCGGGCGGTGTCCACAATTTGCTTGACCGAAGCGTCAAGAATTTTATGCTCGTAGGCCGAGACTCGAATCCGGATCTTTTGAATATTCTCGACCTCGGTTTTCTTGACGCGGCCCTTGATTTTGTCGGTCGCGGACGACGGTTTGGCCATTATAATTTAAGCGATGACCTTGGCCACCACGCCGGCGCCGACGGTCTTGCCGCCCTCGCGAATAGCAAAACGTTGTTTAGCCTCGAGGGCCACCGGCGCCACTAGTTTGACCTTAAAGGTTACGGTGTCGCCGGGCATAACCATTTTAACGCTCTCGGGCAGAGTCACTTCGCCGGTCACATCGGTGGTCCGAATGTAAAATTGCGGTTTGTAACCGGTGACGAAAGCCGTATGCCGACCCCCTTCTTCTTTCTTCAAAATGTAGACCTCGGACTCAAATTCAGTATGGGGAGTGACACTCGCGGGCTTGGCCAGCACCTGACCGCGCGTCACATCTTCTTTCTTGGTGCCGCGCAGGAGCACGCCCGCATTGTCGCCGGCGATGCCTTCGTCGAGCGCCTTATTGAACATTTCGATGCCGGTCACCGTAGTTTTGGCCGTCGGGTGGATGCCGACAATCTCCACTTCTTCGCCAACCTTGACCTTGCCCCGCTCAATGCGGCCGGTGACCACGGTGCCGCGGCCCTCAATCGAGAAAATGTCTTCAATTGGCATGAGAAACGGTTTATCCACCTCGCGCGTGGGCGTCGGGATGTAAGTGTCAAGAGCATTGGTCAATTCCAGAATCTTCTTCGCCCACTCGTCGTCCACGCTTTTCGCCTCCAGCGCCTTCAAACCAGAACCGCGAATGACCGGCGCTCCGGCGCCATCGTACTCGTATTTGGACAAAAGCTCGCGCACTTCCGTTTCCACCAAATCAATAAGCTCCGGGTCATCTACCGCGTCAACCTTGTTCAGAAAAACGACGATTTTCGGCACGCCGACCTGCCGGGCCAGCAAAATGTGCTCGCGGGTCTGGGGCATCACCCCGTCGGTGGCCGCCACCACAATAATTGCCCCATCCATTTGAGCGGCGCCGGTGATCATATTTTTGATGTAATCGGCGTGGCCCGGCGCGTCAATGTGAGCGTAATGGCGGGTGTCGGTTTCGTACTCGTTGTGCGACAAGGCAATGGTGATGCCGCGCTCCCGCTCCTCGGGCGCGTTGTCAATGTCTTCGACTTTCTTCAATTTCACTTTCTTGCCCGCTAAATTAAGAACATGGAGGATCGCGGCGGTTAAGGTTGTCTTGCCGTGGTCCACATGCCCAATAGTGCCGACATTGATATGGGGTTTGGAACGATCAAATTTTTCTGCCATGATTGTTTTGAATTAAACTAATAATTAAGATTATCCTATATCCTACCAAATAAATAGTCAAATCCCTAAGTTCCTCTCTTCAATCGCCCGCTTGGCGTCTTCGGCCGAGTCAATGATGGAACGGGCTTGACCGGGGAGACCCTGATCAGCCGATGGCGGATAAAGTTGAGCCAAAATTTTAACCGCCAGAAACGCGATCACCGCCGCCGTGATGAGCAAACCCAATAACCCGACAAACCCACGCTGACTTCTATCATTAGTCATAGACAGCGTTACTCATGTTACCATAATAAACGATGATTCTCGCCACCCATACTATTGCCGGAAAGACGAGAATAATCCGCTCAACGACCTCCGCTGGCCCTGGCTAACCGCGCTTCAGCGCTTCCACCAATGGATCCACGCCGACCAGGCGCGGGAACTCCGACCCCTCCCCGGCCTTACCCTTCAAGCGTTCCTCGTTATCATCCTCGCCGTAAAAGTTATTTTATAAACCGAAAATTTGATCACTTTTGCCATATCAACACCAAGTGTTGAGAGTTTGGCCACCAGTAACTTGTAACGAACTTACAGTTATCAGCGACCGCATTTAGTTGTAAGTTTAACTATTTACTGATGCCAAGGCGTGATGTTAAGGCGACGCCTTGCCAGTGGCAAAGTTGATTACTACTGAAATTTAGCGATGCAAATATCAGGATCGTTATCTTGGGCGGTGAAATATATCTTCAACCCGTTATCAAACTGTAGGGCCTTGATCTCTTCTACGGCAAATTGCAATTTACTACCGTTGATTTCTAAAAGCGACCAATCATCTTTAGTTTCACAAAATTTCCTGTCTTTGGTACAGAGTTCCCGACGAAAGTTTGGGTCGTTCTCATATCTTTCCAAAAGCTTTATTTGTAGTTTGGTGTCAAAGACGTTTAACTCTTTAACTTTATTTACCTGACCATAAAGTTTAATAATGTAATCGCATTTCGGATAAAAAGAGTCATCGTCCTCTTTGTGGCCAACAGTGACAGCACTCGTAATTTTACTTAATTTTGTCTCCGGAGAAGGAGCGGCGCTGTTAGTTAGCGGTATCGCCGCGGATGGAGTCGGCGGTGGCAAAGTGGTAAAAGAATTGTCGCTACCAGTGGCAGGAGTGGGGGCCGGTGGCGATATAGATTTTTTGCTCAACAAATAACCGCCGACGCCGACCGCGAGTAAAATGATAATGATAATCCCGACTCCCCCGAAACCGCGTTTGGTGTTTAACATATCAGTTACTTATCGACGAGGCCGTCACCGCTTGGAAATTAAGCATCACCGGCAGTTGTTTCTTCTTTAATTTCAAGCCAAATTGCCACGGAAAATGTTTCGAGGCGTCCAAAACTTCCAACCCAATAATTTTACCCTTTTGTCCGTAGTCAAGAATAATCCCGGGCGACACTTCATCGCTCTCAAAATAACGCTCTTCGTTGAAACGAAGATATAGAGCGTCTATTTTTTTATCATAATGGAATTTCATAAATATTTTTTAATTTTTATTGTATCACCCTTTACCTTCAGCAGCAAGCTCGCGTATCCGTCTGTACTTTTTGTTTCGATATGCGAACTGGTATTTCGTAGTATCGTCGATAATCCATTTTTGTTCTTTTTTGGTTTTATATTCTGATTTATCTACATAACAATGACCCATTATTACCATTTTATTTTTCTTAGCCTCAAAGTGAAATTCCGCTAACCGATTGTTTATTATGGCAAAAGACCAATAAAACATTGTGAGATTAAATTAATTGATGGACCGAAAGACGCCGTAGAGTTTCAAATTCTTTGAGTCGTGATAAATCACGTACATCCCATCTATTGGCACCGCGCATTTTGTGTGGCTTGCACAAGGCGCAACTATGCTTTTTTAATTTTAGTCTTTTTCTCACTAATTAAGCGGTTCTTTTTAAGAAAAGAAGTAATGGGCTTTCCACACACATCACACAAAAGTACATTAGCGCCCCAAAAACCAATAACAACGTTGACTTTCTTATTCTCGTCGCGGATAACTTTTCTGCATTTATCACACTTATGAATCAGCATGCATTAATAGTATCAAAGCGCGATAAAAACTCCAACAAAAAAACTACTTCCGTGCTTCAATGATCTTTTCCGCCACATTGGCCGGGATGATTTCGTATTTATCAAATTCCATCGTAAAGGTGCCGCGACCCTCGGTCATCGAACGGAGAGCGGTCGAGTAACCGAACATCTCGGCCAGCGGCACCCGAGCGCGCACGGCCTTGGCCAATCCCCGGTCATCAATACTTTCAATCTGGCCGCGCTTGCCGGATAAACTGCCGGTGATGTCGCCCATAAACTTTTCCGGCACGATCACTTCCACCTTCATCACCGGCTCCAAGAGCGCCGGTTTGGCCCGACGCGCCGCTTCTTGCAGCGCCATTGAGGCCGCGATCTTAAACGCCATTTCTGACGAGTCTACTTCGTGGTACGAGCCATCGTAGAGTTCGCAGGAAATATCCACCAAGGGAAAACCGGCGACGACGCCGCGCTCCATCCCCTCGCGCACGCCTTTTTCCACCGCCGGCACATATTCTTGCGGCACGACCCCGCCCTTGATGGCATTTATAAATTCAAAATGGCTTTCGCGCGAGATGTTCTTTTTCACTTTGGCGCCCGGGACGATCGGCGCGAGCGGTTTAACCCGGAGACGGACATGACCGTACTGGCCGCGGCCGCCGGACTGTTTGATGTACTTACCTTCGGCCTCGGCTGGCGCGGTAATCGTCTCTTTATACGCCACCTGCGGCCGGCCGACATTGGCCGCGACCGAGAATTCCCGCTTCAGCCGGTCAACGATAATCTCCAGATGGAGCTCGCCCATGCCCGAGATTATCGTCTCGCCGGTTTCCTGATCGCCTTTAACGCGGAAGGTCGGGTCTTCAATGGAGAGTTTTTTCAGCGCCAGACCCATCTTCTCCTGATCGGCCTTAGTCTTCGGCTCGATCCGGAGCGAGATGACCGGTTCGGGCGCCTCGATTCCCTCCAGCAAAACCGGAAAATCCAAAGCGCATAAAGTATCGCCGGTTTGCGTGTCTTTCAGCCCCACCGTCGCGGCGATATTGCCGGCGCTGATCTCCTTGATCTCGCGGCGCTCGTTGGCGTGCATCTGGACCAGACGGCTAATCCGTTCTTGATTGCCGGTCCTCGAATTCAGCACATAGGACCCGGCGCTCAAACGCCCCGAGTAGACGCGAAAGTAAGTTAAGGATCCGACAAAAGGGTCGCTCGCGGTCTTGAAAGCGAGCGCTGTCAGGGGGAGATCGGCGCGGGCTTCGATTTTCACGGTCTCGCCGGTTTCCTGATTCACGGCTTGGCCCGGCGGAATATCCGAAGGCGACGGCAGATAGTAGGCCACGGCGTCGAGCACCAATTGCACGCCTTTATTTTTCAAAGCCGAGCCGGCGAGCACCGGGAAAATTTTATTGGCGATCGTGCCGCGGCGGATGAGTTGGCGTAAACGAGCCAGATTGATTTCTTTGCCTTCGAGATAATCGCGGGTGGCCTCGTCATCAAACTCAACGATCTTCTCAATCGCGGCCGCCCGTTCGGCCAGGGCCGCGGCGCGCAAATTTTCAGGTATGGCCGAACGGACGACTTTTTCCCCGTTCTCGCCCTCGAAAGTGATGTACTCCATCGTCAGGAGATCCACCAGACCGCGGAAATGCTCCTCGTGTCCGTCCGGAATTTGGAGCTTCACCGCCTTCTGCGACAGCCGTTCCAGAATTGATTTATAAGAACGTTCAAACGACGCTCCCAGCCGATCAAGTTTGTTGACAAAACAGATCCGCGGCACGCGGTAATCATCGGCGTAGCGCCAGTTGGTCTCGGATTGCGGCTCGACGCCGGCCACGCCGTCAAACACCACCACCGCGCCGTCGAGCACTCGGAGCGAACGTTTGACTTCAATCGTAAAATCAATGTGCCCGGGCGTGTCAATGATGTTCAATTTTACTGTTGATGGCAAGGTTAAACCTTGAGCATCTGAAAAAGGTTTGACCTTGCCGCCAGCTACGTCAGTGGGCGTCCAAAAAGCCGTCGTGGCCGCGGCGGTGATGGTAATACCGCGTTCCCGTTCCTGTTCCATCCAATCCATCACTGTGTCGCCCTCGTGGACCTCGCCGATCTTATGACTCAAACCGGTATAGAAAAGCACCCGTTCGGAAGTCGTGGTTTTCCCGGCGTCAATGTGGGCAATGATGCCGACATTTCTGACCTGATCCAAGGTGTCGTGGTGCGGCTCCATGCGAAAGGACTAACGAACTGGTCGCGGCGCGCTGGCCGAGACGGAGCGCATCCCGCCGGCGGCGGGTCGCGCAAAGTGAGCAAAGGCCCGATTGGCTTCGGCCATCTTATGAACATTCTCTCTTTTTTTAATCGCCTCGCCCTGGTTCTGACTGGCGGCGACAAGTTCGTCGGCTAACCTCGCCGACATCGGCCGGCCGCTCTTTGAGCGGGCGGCTTCCAAAATCCAGCGCATCGCCAGCGTCAAGCGCCGGCGGGAATTGACCTCATGCGGAATTTGGTAATTGGCGCCGCCGACACGGCGCGACTTGAGCTCGGTGTGCGGACCGACATTTTTCAGCGCGGTTTCAAAAACTTCGAGCGGCTCGCTTTTCGTTTTCTCCTTGATCGCGGCGAAAGAATCATAAACCGCGCGCCGGGCGACCGACTTTTTGCCTCGCCGCATCACATGATTTATAAACTTGGCGACTTTGAGTGAACGGAAAACGAGATCCGGTTGAATCTGACGGTTGATTTTAATTTTTCGCCTCATCGCTTATTGGCCTTTCGGCTTCTTCGCCCCGTACAAGCTTCGGCCCTGGCGGCGATTATCCACCCCGGCGGCGTCAAACTTGCCGCGGATAATATGGTAACGGACCCCGGGCAAGTCTTTAACCCGACCGCCGCGAATCATCACCACCGAATGCTCCTGAAGATTGTGGCCGATGCCGGGGATGTAAGCCGTCACCTCGAGACCGTTGGTCAGCCGCACCCGAGCGATTTTACGGATCGCCGAGTTGGGCTTTTTCGGCGTCGTGGTTTTGACTTGCACGCAGACGCCCCGTTTGAAAGGCGAGGGATAGAAGAAAGGACGGTTTTTCAAGTTGCTAAAACCGCGCGCCAAAGCCACCGAGCGCGACTTCCGCCGCGACTGAATTCGTCCGCGCCTAATCAATTGATTAACCGTCGGCATAAATTTAACCAATAAAGATTACACTTTAATATGTTGACCGCAAAAATGCAAGGACTACTAACTTTTTAACAGGCGAAAATACTCTAAGCGAGAAATACTAGCGGTTTTCAGATTTTCTCAAAAACTTTCATCAACTTCCGGTAATCCACCGGCGAGAGTTTAGACATTCTACATTCTAACTGACTAGAGACAAACGTCCGGTTAAAACAAGTTGCGGCTCAACCCATCTTTTATCATTACGGACGTACCCGGCTTCTTCCAAAATTCCTTCAAGCGTGCCTAACTTTTGAGCCGACTTCAAAAACCCGACCAGGGCATCTTTCAAATTAGACTTGGCTTGGTCAAGAGTATCACCGCAACTTGAGACATTAAGTTCGGGATTATGTGCAACATAAGTTTGGCCTTCACGAAAAATCTGAATGGTAACACTTAAATCAGGGAAAGTAATTTTTCTCATATCTTTAGGTTAGCACAATTCACCTTCAAAGTAAAAACCGAGGACTAAATCGCCAAACCGGTGAAGGTCCGAAACAAAAAGAGAGCGGCCGGCAAAATCAGGCGCCAAAGAAAAAACAAGAGGATGAGCAATAAAATCAGCTGATAGCGATTAAGCCAGTCCTCAAGCCAGTGATAGCGATAGGGCAGAAGGGAAAAAAGGATTTTTGAGCCGTCCAGAGGCGGCACTGGAATGAGGTTAAAAACGGCCAGGATTAGATTGAGCAGAACGACCAAGGCCGAGAGTTCAATAAATGTCGGCGGCAAACCGAGAACGGCGCTAAATCTAATCAAACCGGCGAAAACCGCCGCGACGACTAGATTCGAGAGCGGCCCGGCCGAGGCGACATAAGCCCCGCCGTAACGGGAACGAAGATTGTACGGATTGTAGGGCACGGGCTTGGCCCAGCCGAAGATGAAACCGCCTGTGGTGTAAGTGAGAAGCGGAATCAACACCGAACCGACCGGATCAAGATGCTTAATCGGATTTAAGGTCAGCCGGCCGGCGAGTTTGGCTGTCGGATCGCCGAGGTAATAAGCGGCATAGCCGTGCGACACTTCGTGCAAGACTACCGACATCAATAAAATCAGAATGGGAAAAATAATTTCCATGACGATGTTGGCCAATTGATGATATCACGATGAGACTTGATGACCAAACTGACGTTCAAAAGTTTAAAATCGATTGACGCAACTTGAAAGCATTACCGTGCTTCAATAATCCTGAATACGATGCCACGACCGCCGGAGCATAATCAGTGACTTCCAACCTTTTGAGCGTCCGCCGCCTTGTAGTCGTTCTCAACACCCGATGATCCGGAAAATGCACCCAGCCCAAGTAATCCACGCCCGAAGCCAAAGTTTTTATAGAAACCTTGTCGGGATGAAGAACCAGTCTCAACTGCTCATGTAAAAATACTCCCATATATGATAGTGACTCAATCAGCTGATCTCGATCGGGCGATAATAGAACAAAATCATCGGCGTAGCGAAGATAATGTTTGACTTTCAGCTGATGTTTAACAAACTGATCAAATTCGTTCAGGTAGAGGTTGACGAGCAGTTGCGAGGTATTACTTGTCGGAGTAACCAAGTGATTTTTTCGTCCGGTATTCGTTCGCGCAAGATGACTAAGAGAATCTCGTGGTCAATGCTGGCAAAGAACTTCTTGATGTCGCACTTCAGAACCCAACAAGTGTGGGTATGATTATAACTAACTCGGTAAGCCAAAGCGCGAAAACGGTTAAGGGCACGGTGCGTGCCTTTGCCTAAGCGACAGGAATAGGAATCGGTGATGAAAAGGGGGTGGTAGAACCAGTAAAGAATGCGGTGGATGGCGTGATGGAGAAGACGATCGCGTACAGTGGCTTTGTGGATATCGCGTGGTTTTGGATCGTGGAGACGGAAATGCCGGTAGGGGCCGTGGCGGTAATTTCCAGCTTGCAAATCGCGCTGCAGTGCGAGGATGTTATCCATCAAACGAAAAGCAAACGCCTGAACGTCGAGTTTATGCCGCTTGCCTCGGATAAATTCCCGCCAAGCGCCGAGCAGATTGTCTAACGATATGATATCTTCATAGCGATGAGGCAGTTGCCGTTTCATAATCAGAATTTACCATGGAGCGCCCCCCCCGCAGGAAAAATTTGCCGATTATTGAACGGTTGGTGACGGCGTATAAATTATGGCATGGATTTCAAGTTCACATTCCGAAAGTTCCTCGTTACAGTTTGGGGATAAAGATTGATCGGCTGTTTATAGAAGTAATCGAATTGGTCTTCAACACCCTGCAAACTAACGAAAAAATGTCACCGCTAGAATCCGCCTCGCAAAAAATGGACACGCTCAAATTTATGTTGCGAGTCGCTTGGGAAACAGGGGTGTTAGATGACAAAAAATACACGAGTTTGTCTGAAGAATTGAACGAGGTCGGCCGGCAATTAGGCGGCTGGTTGAAGAAAGTCCAAAAAGAAAACTCCGCCCGATGAGAGGCGGAGAAATGAAGAGAATTTCGGACAGCGAGGAAGCGATAATGCTCATTCCAGTCACTCTCAAACCAGTTGAGGTTGAGCTTGCGCTTGTCGTTCCACTTGTCGAGATACGTGACGTTCCGGTTGCCGTTCAGGTTTCGCCACGGTGAACCAATGTGCAAGATATCATCCGCGCCACCACCCCTTGAAGGCCTGATGACAATCTTGGGGTTGAATCTAATTTGGGATCTAAAATCCACCAATATCCTGCACCAAGTATCTTCATTTTTAAAACCACAACAGATCGCACTAGACGCAAGCTTACCCGTGTCTATTCCGGATCTTGTTGTCGCTTGGTTCGGCGGTCGCAAGCGTACCCGCGACCCGATATTGCCTGACCAAACATAATTTTACCACCAGTCACTCCCAAACCAGTGGAGGCTGAGCTTGCGCTTGACGTGCCACTCGCCGAGATACGTGACGCGCCGGTAGCCGTGCAGGTTCCGCCACGGTGAACCAAGGGCAATTATCGGAAATTGTCTCTGGAGGTCGGGGCGCGCGGCGCCAAGCGCCAAGAGTTCCTCAATCCTCGTCGGGCGGTAACCGACTCGGTCGAGTTCGGCCATAACCTGTTCCGAGGACATCACCCGACCAAAGTGGAAAAGTTCCACCTCGACTGCCTGTTGACCGCGGCCGGTGACCGGGAAGTGTTCGGCGGTGATGCTGGAGTTCACCGAGTCATATCGTCCGGCGGCGATCATCTCGGCGAGGGTCTGGTCGTAATTGACGACCAGTTTGTAGGCGGGGCGGACGGTGGACTTCTCGACCGCCTTCTGGCTACTCTCCTCTTCTGGCGGACACAGGTCCCGAAGGAACTCTTGGAGTCCTTTGGGATTATCAATCCATCCTTGCATGACAGTACCATCCATGTTTGGCCTTATCCATGGCGTTTTCTCCTTTCGGTTTTGCCACTATTATTTCGCCAGAGGACTAACCACATTGGTAGTCATAGCCATGAAATACCAATGGTTTAGTACCTCGTGGCTATGACTACCGTTTCGCAAATTTCAAAGTACTCACTACCCACAAGAACCAGATTTTAGTCGCTACTTTTAGGTTAGCATAAGCGCTATAAAAAGTCAAGTGTAAATCTCAAAAATTGATGGTAGCATAAAACCGATAAATAAAATGAAAACCTGTTACTTCTGCGGCAAAGGGAGTCTGGTCGGCGGCGGGTATTCTAACCGCGTCCGGGCGACTAAATTCAACCCCACTGGCTTGAGACGGCGACAGCCCAATCTTCAGTGGGCCAGTCTGCCAAGCGGCCAACGAACTAAAATTTGCACCCGTTGCCTTAAAAGAGGGAAATATCTCACAAAGAAAAGTCCCCCACTTTAAGCGAGGGACTCGAATTCAACACTGCGACAGAAGACCGGTAATAACTGACGGTAAATCCTCAAGCTCGTGCACCCAGGCCACGGCGCCGGCCGTGACCAATACCGGTGGCATGAACGGGTAATCAGCGGCAAAACCGATCGGGAGAATACCGGCGGCGCGAGCGTCGCGCATGTCTGACGAGAGGTCGCCGACAAAACAGGCGCGCTCGGGCGGCAGGCCAAAATCGGCGCTGGCGGCGCGGAGCGATTCGGTTTTGATCGCGGCGCCGGCGTAGACAGCATCGAAAAGTCCCCGAAGATCGAATTTCGACAATTTTGCCTCGATCCGTTCCGGACGGCCAGAACTCACAATAGCGGTTCTAAAACCGAAAGTCCTCAAACGCTCGACCGTCGGTCTAATCCCCCAATACGGTTCAACCACTTCCTCATAGCAGGGAATGATCCGGAAAAAGAGGTCATCCAGTTCAGCCGGCGACGAGGTTACGCCGTAAGCGCGATAAAAACTAGCGCACGGCATGGCAAAGGTCGTCAAAAAACATTCGACATCGGGCAAACGCGCTTCAGGTACGCCAACCGCAAACAAGACCTCGCGCGTTGTCCGCCAAATCGCCCCAATGCTGTCCAAAACCACTCCGTCCAAGTCAAAAAAGACGCCGCGACCGTTCCGGTCAGCCATAACCCCCTTCTCCTTTCTTGACTAAAAAGTCAAAGACCAACAAAGATCAACTTACCCTTTCCAGTTTAGCATAATTCCATCGCTTTCAAAAATAATCGTGCCTGATTCGTCGGTCCGAAGGATCTCGGCGCCGATTCGTCGCAACGACTCCAGCACGGTTTCCCGCGGGTGGCCGTAACGGTTATTCTGACCGGCGGAAATCACGGCATAAGCCGGCCGGACGGCGGCGAGAAACGACGGGTCGCTCGAAGTGTCGGAACCGTGATGGCCGGCTTTCAGGACATCAGACGCGAGCGCGCGGCGGTCAAACGCCAATAAATATTTTTCAATTTTGATCGGCGTGTCGCCGGTGAGCAAAAATTCGTTCTCGCCGTAAGTCAGCCGCGCCACGATCGAGGCGGTGTTCGTTTCCCAGCCGGACGGATCGCGATCGGGAAACAAAATTTCCAACACCGCGCCGCGGCCCAAAACGATTGCCATTCCCCGGCGAGCGGCAATTACCTTCGCGCCTTCGGCCGCCACCGCGGCGCGGAAAGCTCGGTAAATCGCCGTGTCAGACGAGACGCCGGGCTCCATTACCGCGCCAACAACGAAACGTTCCAGCACTGCCGGGAAGCCGCCGATGTGATCGGCGTCCGGATGAGTCGCAATCATCAAATCAATGGAACGATCAGAGAACGGCATCACTTGGCCGAGCGCCCGCAAGACCTGCCGGCCCGAACCGGCGTCAATCAATACCTGGTTGCCGTTCGGCGCCTCAATATAAATGGCATCGCCCTGCCCGACATCGAGAAAAGCCGCTGTCAGCACTCCGCGCTCGGCGCCGTCGATCGTCTGCCAAACAAAGACATTCCCTATCAGCAAAACGATGGCCGCGGCCGCCGGCCAGTTCTTAAACCAAAATTTCATTTAATCAGCTGTACGTAATGATTTAAAAAAGAGCCGCCAAAACTTTAGCAAATCCAGGAAGCAAATCAAAAGTTTTGGCGTCTTTGACTTTTAGCCATTGATAATTTTGCGCCTCCCAATCCAACTTGATTTTATCGGTCTTGACCTCAACCAGGATCGGGTGAACAATCCAAGTCTTGCCGTATTCTTCTGCCTCTTGATCAAAGACCGGGCCGCGATGAATCGCGATGATGTCGCCGGCTTTAATCCCTAATTCTTCTCGCAATTCGTCTGTCACTTTTTCCTCAATACTTCTTCCGTCATCAAGAAAACCGGAGATACCATTCCAGAAACCCGGATACAAGGGCATTTTCTGACTCCTCTGGACAAGTAGAATCCGTCCCCCATGCTTAACAACGCAATTGATTACCGGCGCGTAACGGATATTTGTATAATCAACCTGCCCGGGCCGCGGCTTAAATTTAGGTTCGGGCGTTTCGTGAACGTGGGACATTTGCTTTTTTCGCTTGATTTATTCGTTGGACAAAGATTTTTATCGGTTGATTATTTATCTGGATGATTTTATCGATGTCTGATAAAGGGTCACTGCTTGTTCTATGAGTTTAGTTTTGACAACCTCAATATCAGTATCGCCGTGTAATTCTTTAATCGCCACAAAAACAAAATTATTTGGGACTCTCGAATATATTTTCTTACTTACTACGAGCGTCCGCACTTGTATATCATCTATGAGTTCTTATCGGCACTTTTTCTGTAGCGGTAAATTTTATCTTTTTCCCGGTTCTAGTATAAAAATTGACCCGTATGGGTTTATTTTTATGACGAGTGGCAATAAAGGTTACAAGTTTTTTATTCATATAATAATATACTACCCCGATAACTTTTTAAATGCAAAGATGGTTTTAATTAATTACGATCGCCAGATATTCTTCTTACATGTCATAATTTTCTTCCCGATCTTTATCTCCTAGCTCATTTTCTAGTTCTTCTATTCTTTCTTCTAACTCTGCTATTTCTCTTTCTAATCTGATTTTACCGCTGGCTGATATTCCAACAATAATAACTACGCCTAGAATTATCGCCCACCAAGGTATAAACATATAGTTATTTTAGCAAATGTGAGAGATTTAGGCATTTCGTTATTCACAGTTACTAGCACTTTTCTGACGAAATTCCAAGGACCGATCAAGCGGCAATGGCCGCGCCCATGAGCACCCGCTCCAGAGTCGGACCGCGGAGCAGATCCGCCGCCCGGCCGGCAAAGGTTACTCGCCCCTGTTCCAGCACATACGCCCGATGGGCGACCTCAAGCAGTGATTTGATATTGTGCTCCACCACGATGATTGCCGTCCGCCGGCGCTCATTAATTTCGCGAATGAGTTTAAATATTTCTTTCACCAGAAGCGGCGCGAGGCCAAGCGACGGCTCGTCGAGCAACAGAACTTTTGGATCAGGCATCAAGCCGCGGGCGATGGCCAGCATCTGCTGACCGCCGCCAGACAGCAAGCCAGCCTTGGCCGCGAGACGAGCCCGTAAAAGAGGGAAAAATTCCAGCACCTCGCCAATTCGCTCTTTAATAATCCGGCGGTCGCGGACGACAAACCCGCCAACTTCAAGATTCTCGAGCACCGAAAGGTGCGCAAACACTCGCCGGCCCTGCGGCACAAAAGCAATTCCCCGCCGCGCCATTTCTTCGGGCCGCGGTTGGATAAGCTCGCCGTGCCAGCGGATTTCGCCGCGGGTAAGCGGCACAAGACCGAAGATACTCTTCAGCACTGTGGACTTGCCGGCGCCGTTCGGTCCCAACATTGCCACGATCTCTCCCTCATCAATCTCGGCCGAGACGTCGTCAAGCGCTCGAACCCCGCCAAAATTGACAAGAGCGTCTTTCAGTTGAAGCAAAACTTCTTTCATTCCCCAAGATACGCGTCCACCACTTCTCGCCTCGCCAATACTTTTTCCGGCTGGCCTTCGGCCAAGAGCTCGCCCGAGTCCAGTACTATCACTCGGTCAGACAAGTCGCGAATCAAATTCATATTGTGTTCGACCAAAATCACGGTCTTACCGGCCTGGCGCAACTCCCGGAGAATTTTCGCCACGGTCTTGGCCATCTCCGGGAACAGGCCGGCAAACGGTTCGTCGAAAAAATAAACTTCAGCTTTCGTCGCCAGCGCCCGAGCAATCTCCAGGAGTTTGCGCTGGCCGTAAGACAGCGCGTTGGCCAAGGCCTGCCGCTTCTCCCAAAGGCCGACGCGGCCGAGCATCCGTTCGGCCTCGGCCAAATGAAATGATTGATGCCGCTCGAACAGCGCCGGCCAAACCCCGCGCTCGGTCAACATTAACAGAATATTGTCGAGTACCGACAATTGTTCAAACAACCGCACTTCCTGAAAAGTCCGCGTTAAACCGTAATCAGCCGCGACATAGGATTTAAGGGCCGACAGGGTTGTATCTTCACCAATTTTTACCACCCCTTCATCCCACGGCAGAACGCCGGTCAAAAGATTGATCAAGGTAGACTTGCCCGAGCCGTTCGGTCCGATGAGTCCGGTGATTTGACCCGGCCGAAACTCAAGCGATAACTTCGCCACCGCCGCCACGCCGTCAAAATGCTTGGAGAGATTTTTGGTGGTGATGATGGGCATTTATTCGTCTAATTTTACGAATTGGCCGTCGCGGATCTGTTTTTCAAATTCTCTCAAACGCGAAAGCTCACGGTTATTCCATCTTTGGCTCCAGCCCATTTTGTACGGTTTGCACAGAGCACAACTTCGTCTTTTAAGTTTGAAACGTTTGCGCATAATGTTTAATAAAGCTCGCCGTGGGTGCCGAACAACAAAAAATCGCCCCGCCTCACTTCACTCATTTCTTAATTTAGAAAATTCCTCCGGCGAGATTTTAATTTGCCCTAAAATCTGACGCAATAATCCAGTGCTAATCTCCTCACTTGGATGAACGGGAACAAGCGTCGTCCGACCGTCATCATGACGAAAGAAAAGATGAGAACCCTTTTGCCGGACTGAATAAAATTGAAGTTTGTGCAATACTCGAATAATCTCTCTCGCTCGGATACTCCCCAGATGGGTCATACCTCCACGGTGTCCAGACCAATAAAAACCGGTTCAACAACTTCCAACCCTCGAATGCGACGGCGATAGACGGCATCTTCTTTGGCCACCTCCAAACACAAAGCAATGGCTTCTCGCACTCGTTTCCTAAGAGTACCAAGTTCTTTCGCTTGAGTATAACAACCGGGCAAAGCCGGCACGGAAGCAATAAAGTAACCATCCGCGCCCTGTTCAATAACAATTTTGAAATTTCTTTTTACCATCCCCTTACTATACCATCACTCGGCCAGGCGGACAAACCCGCCTACTTCTTGCTTTGACTCAAAAAGTAAACGGCCAATCCCAGACAGAGAATGAAAATACCCAACCCGATTGGTGACGACCAACTCAAATATTGCATCCAATTAATCATCATTTAAATCTTACCATAGGGTTATTCCGTTGACAAGCCAGCCGCTACCTCTCAAAATGCTTGCTCAAATTTTTAGTGGCGATGGTAGGCATAAGTTATTGATACTCGATAAATTTACTACCTTTGAGAACTTCGAGGATCGATGATTTGTTTTCTGGATAATTATTGACAGAAAAATCAATCCACCCAGAAGCTCCTTGATGGTCGGTAATTTTCTTTAATCCCGACTGAATTGATCCGGCTTCTATTCGATCAGAATATTCGATAGATTTCTTTATCAAATAAACCGCGTCGTAAGCCGTATCCGAATACTGTCCAGGGAAACGTCCGTAGAAATCTTGAAAATTTCTAGTGAAAGAGAGGTCGGGGTCAGCAAAACGAAAGGTAACGACACCATTTAACATATCGGCGCTCAATTGGCCATTATTGTACATTTCAATAACCTTTTGCTCGATGAGCACCTTGGCCGGCAACTTCAGCTCGATTCTTCTTTTTAATAAATTGGTGACATCAGAAAAATTGGACGCTACCAGTATGGCATCCGGATTAAGCAATTTAACTCTAGTCAGTTCTCCTTGGATATCGTTGTTGTCCGCTTTCGGTAAAACAATTTCTTTTATGAGCAAATTACCAGTTTTTTCCACCGCTTGTTTGAAAACTTTTTGATGGGCCAAGCCCCAGGGATTATCTTGGACAATGGTTACTATGCGACCATCGTTAAATTGAGACAGAAATTTTTCCACTGCCGGCGCATGAACGGCCACCGGTGAATGAACTGAAAAAATATAATCGTTCGGCTTTTCAATAGTATCCGGTAAAGCAGAAGGGGTGATAAGAACCTTTTTCTCTTTTTCTATCACCGGCGCGGCGGCATTGATTAAGAAATCCCAAGTGCCACCAATAATGACTTCTGCCTTATCAATAGTGATCAATTTAGTTACCGAGTTTACTGTTTGAACCGGGTTAGTCTGATCATCTTCGTAAATTATTTTGAGCGGCCTACCCAGCACACCACCAGCATTGTTGATTTCTCTAACGGCCAAATCAATTCCCATTTTCTCGTTCTCGCCATGCGGCGCCGCCGGGCCGGTCAGCGATAAAACGGCACCAATCTTGATTGGCTCGTTTTCCGCCGGCACGGCTGGACCCCGCGACCGCCACCAAACGCCGCCAAGAATAACCAAAATAACGACTGCCCAAACGATAATTTTGTTGTTCATGGCCTTATTCTAACCATCCCTCTTTATCTCTAAAGTTCGCCGTGTGTTCCGATCAGCAGAAAAACAACCCGGTCGTTCTCTTGCCTGAAGATTGCCCGATAATCGCCGGTGACATTGATACTGCGACAACCGGGAAAAACCCTATCAACCGAGTGATTATTAAGAAGCGGGTGGAACGGCTCGTTGATAAAAAGATTTTTCCGTTCAACAAACCGGACTCGGATTTTTTTCGTCAGTTTTTTGAAATTCTTAAGAAACTTCCGGTGAAGCTTTACTTCCATAATCAATCGTTAAAGTGACAAAAGATAGTTGTCCATTTCTTCAGTATTCTTGAATGAAATGAGATTCTTGCCCTGCTCAACATCACGCAGAGCGGCCCGGAGCTCCCGCGCGGTTTTGACGTTGAAACGTTCGGCGGGCGCGATGTCCACGGAGAATCGGCCCTCGGCAAAGGCCTTGGTTGCCAGTTTAAGAACCGAGGCAAAAGGCACGCCCTCGCGCTCGGCGCGCTTCATCGCTCGCGCCTTAATCTTTGGGTCAATTTTGAAAACAACTTGAGTGGTCATAATATATATCCTATCACAATTTATACTCCCCGACCAAACCTTGCGGCCGGTGGAGCATCAAAACAACTAACAACAAGCCGTAAACCAACTGGCGCATTTGGGCGGCCACTTCGGACGGAAAACCGACAAAGCGCAAAATCTCGGGCAAAAGAACCAAGCACACGGCGCCCGCGAGTGACCCACGCAAGTTAGCCAAGCCGCCGAGAATAATGATCGCTAAAATAAAAATGGACTCGGACAGATTAAAAGTGGAAGGATCGATAAAAGTGATGTAGCTCGCGTAAAGCGCGCCGGCGAGCGCCGCCAAGCCGGCCGCCGTCACAAAAATCAGCAGTTTGTAGTGCGCCGCGCGATAACCAAAGACCTGGATGGCTCCCTCGTCATCGCGGATGGCTTTCAACACCCGGCCAAAAGACGAGCGCGTGAGCCAACGGCAGAAAAGATAAGTTAAAAAGCCAAAGGCCAAGGTCAAAAGTAAGAAAGATAAATTAGAGGCGACCGGCCGCGGAATCCCCGAGATACCCAGCGGGCCGCGCGTCACGGATTGAAGATTGAGAAACAAACTGAAAACAATTACATTAAAGCCGAATGAAGCCAGCACATAATAGTCGGCGCGGAAGCGGCTCAAGACCAGACCGATCAAGACACTCGCGAGCATCGCCAAGAGCAGCGCCGCCGGCCAAGCCAGCCAAAAACTCCAACCCGCTTCCACCATAAGCAGGGCCGCGCCGTAGGCGCCGAGACCGTAAAAAGCGGCGTGAGTGACGGAAAGCAAACCGGTAAAACCGACGAGCAGATTAAGCGACAAACCGAGGATGCCGTAAATGCCAACGAGAATGCCTAGATGGATTAAGTATTCCATAATTACCTTCTGACCAATCCTTGCGGTCGGAAAACGAGAAAAACAATAAGGAGCATAAAGGCGATCGCGTCTTTCCACTCGCCCGAGAACTGCCAGATGCCGAAGTTCTCCACCGCGCCGAGCAGGAAGCCGCCGAACAGAGCGCCGAAAGCGGTGCCAAGGCCGCCGACAATGGCCGCGATCACGGCCTTCAAGAGCAGGGCCAAACCCATTGTCGGCTCAAGCCCGGTGTCAAAACCGACGAGAATGCCGGCCAAGCCGGCGATGGCCCCGGCGGTCAGAACCACCGCGCTCGTAATCCGCTCAACCTTCAAACCGGTGATGCGCGCCACCTCGACGTCATCAGCCACGGCCTCGATTGATTTGCCGAGCCGCGTTCGTTTAAGCAGGTGAAGCGCCACGAACGTAAGGAGCGCCGCGGCCAGAATAACAAGCTGGGTGACGGTGTAGACGCCGCCGGCGATCTCCACCACGGTCGAGAGACTAGCCGAAAGCGTTTGGAATTGACTGGAAAAAATAATGGCCAGCGCCGCCTGCAAAATCGTCATCACGCCAAGCGCCGCCACGAGCAGAACCAGGTTGGAGGCGCGGCGCGCCCGGAGCGGCCGGTAAATCGTCAAATTGATCAACCAGGCCAAGAGCGCGCCGGCCAGGACGCCAGCCGGCGCGGCCAGCCAGATACTTAATCCGGCTAATTTTGATAAGGCAAAAACCGTGTAACCGCCGGTGGCGGCAATCGCGCCGTAGCTTAAATCAAAAAATTTAACCGTCCGGTAAAGGAAGTTGAAGCCGAGCGCGAGGAGCGCATACAACGCGCCGGCAATGACGCTGTTCGCGACTAATTGCGGGACAATGTCCATGTTACATTTCTCGTGTTTTTATTTTATCTTCAGAGACCATCGTAAACCGACCTGCGAGTTTCGGTCTTGTTCTCAATAAATTATCGAGTACGATAATCACATTATTCTCTCGTTCATTTTGTAGACGAAGCAAGATCACACCGTTTGACTTTTTAGAATGGCGAAACACCAACGCGCCGAAATCCTTATCAAGAGTGATAACGATTCTTTTCTCGCGATTGGCTAAATGTAACAAAACGACATCGTTAGCACCGCGCAAAGACGCTTCTTCCAAAACCGAACGCACATCATGATGACGGCGTCTCAAATAGTTGACTGTTCTTAAACCGATATTTTCATCCGCCAAAAACCTCATGCCATAACCGCGGCGCGGCCAGTCAGGGGTACCACATTCTCGCCGCCGATTACTTCAGTCGCGTAAGCCAAACAAGCCTGAATCTGGACTTTAGTCAGGTGAGGATAGGTGCGGAGAATTTCTTCTATCGTCGCCCCTTGAGCTAAGAGCCGAAGGACCAACTCTACAGCAATGCGGGTACCTTTAATAACCGGTTTACCAACCAGCTTTTTTGGATTGATTTCAATATAGGATCGGTAATTCATAATCGCCACACTAACATAAATCCCAGACGCCGGCAATGACGCTGTTCGCGACTAATTGCGGGACAATGCCCATTGGCTATTTCAATTCTTCGGCTTTGCCGTTTTTAACGACTTTGACAATATAATTAGCCCCGACTAAATCGCCATTTTGATCAAACCTTATTTCGCTAGAAGAAATACCGCCGCGGTAAACGGTTTGATAGAGTTCATTCTTGATGGCAGAGCCGTTAGGGCCGACCTTGGTCAACACTTGAGCCAAAATCTTCAAACCGTCATAAGCCGTAGGTGTGCAGACGGCGATTTCATCATTGCCAATCTTGACCCGCATACTCGTCTTAAAACTCTCCGAGGGGGCGGCTGAAACTACCGAATACATCGCCCCCTCACCGGCACTTACCGTTTCCGTCCAAATTTTGGAATCATCCCAAGCATCGCCGCCGAAAATTGGAAGATTTAATTTTAATTCTGCGGCCTGCTTCAATCCCGGAATACTAGCTTCGGTGTAGCCGAGGAAATACAGAAGTTCGGGTTTAGCCGATTTGATCTTGGTTAAATTAGTCCGCAGATCACGCGCGGTTTGCTCGTACCCTTCCTCGGCCAAAACCGCGCCGCCGAGTTTCTTAAATTCTTGCACAAACACATCTTTAATGCCCGTACCCCAGTCGGACTTAACGTAAAGCACGGCGACTTTGGATTTTTTCAAACCTTCCTTTATATATTGAGCGGCAAACGCTCCCTGGAAAGTATCAGACGGATAATCGCGGAAGATGTAATCACCAGCATTGGTAATTGACGGTGCCGATGAACAATAACTCAAAACCGTGGTCTGCGTTTGCTCGGCCAGACCGGTAAAAGAGGAAGTTTCTCCTGAACACGCCCCGCCGAGGATTACCGGAACTTTATCAATATTGATTAATTTATTAGCTGCATTCGCCGCTTCGGTGCCAGTGCACTGTCCGTCTTCATAAATCACGGCGAGCGGGCGGCCACCCACACCCCCCGCGGCATTAACTTCGGCTACGGCAATTTCCACCGCGGCCTTGGCATTCTGACCGATGTTGGCCGCATCGCCAGTAAGCGGACCAATAAACCCAATCTTGATCGGTTCGCTTGTCCCGCCGCCGGCTGGCGCCGGGGCCTCGGCTGGTTTGCCCGACCAGGAAGTCAAACCCCAAATCACTAAAATCACCACCACTAGACCTGAAATTACTTTCGCTGTTGTATTCATGTTTCGTCTAAAAAATTAACTGATAATAATGAGGACCAAAACTGCCACTAGTATAGCGGGGGGGTTAGAAAAGTCTAGAGCCCCAAGCGGCGATGGTGAGGATATATTTGGCGAGGAGCCAGGCGCCGGTCGAGGCGGGCCAAGCCAATCCTGCGAGCGCCCCGGGGAGAAAACCGAGCGCCATGGTCAAAAATCCAGCGAGCATCGCGTAGGGCACCACCGGCAAAACGACCAGATTGACCGGCAAAGCGAGCCAGGGCACTTGGCCGGTCTTGAGAATCAGCCAGGGCAGAACCGCCAATTGCGCCGCCAGGGTCGTGGCGGCCAGCGCCCGGACACCAAACCGTTCAGTTAGAAAAGTCAATTTCTTCTCCAAGCGCGGCGTCAGATAGATGAGACCGGCGGTTGCCAGAAACGAGAGCTGGAAACCCAAATCAAAAACAAGCACCTTGGGGTTGACGGCGACCATCAAAACGCCGGCCAAGACGAGCGCCCGGCCGGCGGCGTACGGCCGGCCGGTCGCGACCGCGAGAAGCGCAATGAGCGCCATCACCGCCGCGCGCACGGTCGCCGGTTCAGCACCAGTCATAATCGTAAATAGAATGATGGCCAAACCCGCCAACGGCAGGCCGAGGCGGCGCGGCAAGGGGCGCAAAAGCCGCAAAATTACCGCCGCAATCACCGCCAGATTAAAACCAGACAGGACAACGATGTGCGAGAGTCCGACCTGGCGAAACCGTTCGTTCCACTCGCTACCCAGCGACTGCCGGCCGCCAAAGACGAGCCCGCCGAGAAGCGACGATTCTGGCTCGGGCAAAGCCAGAGCCAATTTCTGAAGGAGCGCCTGCTTGAATCGGAATAAGGCCCTTTTCAAGTTTGAACCGCCCTGGCCGATGAACACCACCTCTGGTTCGAACAGCTGAAAGTAGATTTCATTGACCGCCAAATAATCCCGGTAATGCACCAGGTTACCGCTAGCGGAAACAAAATCCCGCGCCGGCGTCAACTTCCCCGTGATTTCAAGACGATCGCCGTAAGCCCGTTCGGGATAAGACGGCGTAATCAATAAAATTTTAATCGGCCAACTGTCAGGTCGAAAAACGAGCTGACGGTTTTGATCTCGCGCCGCCGGCTCGGCCGCCACGGTGCCGGTTAACAGTATTCGTTCCTCGCTGGCCGTTGCCTGACGCACCGCGGTCGCGAACGCGGATTGGTCTTTAAGCTCAAACCGGATCACCCCGAGCGCGGCGGCAAGAAACAAACCGGCCGCCGCCAGCCAGAAACGGCGCCGGCTCGGCTCGACCAAACCAGCCTGGCCGAAAGCGGCCAGGGCCAAAAACCCCAGCCAGAGCCAAAAACCGTCGCCGAGATTGACCAACGACCGGACGAGAATGCCGCCGCTAAACCCGATCGCCAGCCGCCAAAAGTTATTCACAGTATTGCGCTTGCCGACAGTGCTTCTATAATAAACTCATGTCCAGTTTACGCGAGGAGTACGACGAACACCAATGTTGGGGGATGGTGGTTTCTCTCGATCTCTACGACTGCCATCCCCAAGTGATCAGAACCCCGGAAAAAATCAAATCGCTGATCGACGGTCTTGTCGCCGAAATCGAAATGACTAAATTCGGCGAGCCGCTTATCCAACGTTTCGCCGAAGGTGCGCTGGAGGG
>JACOZG010000042.1 GCA_016181465.1 Candidatus Vogelbacteria bacterium
ACCAACAGTGTTGTTGGTCTAAAAAGGTCTTGCAGGAGAAACGAGATGAGCAGGACAAACAAAAGGGCTTGGTTTGTAGCTATAATCTGTTTTCTGGTCGCCGTGCTGTTTGCCACTATCGATCACCAGTGGGGTCAACAACCAAGTTCTTGGATGAGTAATTGTACATCGTATCTGATTGTCGCGTATGTCGGCGCCTTTACTGGCCGCGTTTCTACGCTGGTTATCCCATAAGTGCGAGGTAATTCTTTTCGCCAAGTCGTCACGATCGTGACGGCTTCTTTTCTTTATTGATTGTAAAATATACCGTATGATAAATAGTCCACGATCGTAACTTATTTAACATATAGTAAAATTAACCCAAGCCAAACTCTTGCCGTAGCCAGCGATCGTTCTCAATCTCTTCAGCCGTGATATAAAGCACCTCCCGGCCGATCTTAAAGTGGGCTTTGAGTAAAATGATTACCTCGCGGCACTCGTAAGGACAAACCCAGACGCTACGTTGTAAGAGCAAGAAGCCCAGTTGCTTTAACCAATTACGCAATTCATCACGCACATTCCGTTTCCATTCCTTAATGTCGAAAATGATCAAACGGTATTTGCCATCCCAATGCCGAGGTTTAGAAATGACTTTTGTACCAATATCATAACGTTTCAACTCTTTCCTGCCTTTGTCCGTTAATCGAATAGTACTTTGACCTTTATGGTTTTTACCAAAACTAACTAAACCAGCATCAGCCATTCGTCCGACGACGGATTTAATGTAATAAAGACGTGTTGCCCGTTGACCGGGTGATTTAATTACATATCTCAACAATTGCACACAGTTAGGCGCTACCGCCGTTAACATCAAAACGCCAGCCACTCCCACAGTCGCCAAAACTGCCTGTTTAACTTTTGTTCTTCTTTCAGTGGTCATACCGATCTAAATATCTTATCATAAATAACAAACGATCGTGAGTTATTTAATATACGAGCAATAAAAAATCTTCTGTGCTACAATTGTCAAATGGAGAAGATCATTAAACTCTCACCCGAACGGTTTCCGCCGGCGCTCAAAGAAATCAACGATCCGCCCGAGGCGCTGTATCTTGAAGGGACACTGCCGGATAAAAATTACACCTACCTAACAGTAGTTGGGTCCCGGCGCTACAGCCGCTACGGTCAAGAAGCCGCCGAGAAATTGATTTCCGGGCTAACCGACTATCCTATCGCCGTGGTCTCTGGCCTGGCCATCGGCCTCGACACCATTGCTCATCGCGCGGCGCTGGCGGCTGGCCTGTCCACCATTGCGGTCCCCGGTTCGGGTCTAGATCGCGCGGTGCTCCACCCGCCCTCCAATCGCCGCTTGGCCGATCAGATCATCGAAGCCGGCGGCGCGCTGCTGTCTGAACTTGAACCGCTGGCGCCGGCTGGCGTCCACACCTTCCCCCGCCGCAATCGGCTGATGGCTGGCTTGGCCAAAGCTGTGCTCGTGGTCGAAGCCGGCGCCAAATCCGGCACCCTGATTACCGCTCGACTTGCCCTTGATTATAACCGCGACGTCTTGGCGATCCCCGGTTCCATTTTCGCACCGACCGCTTTCGGCACCAATCAGCTAATCCGCCAAGGCGCCACACCGATCACGGCCAGTGAGGAGTTGCTCCTCGCGCTCGGCTTTGAACCGGAAATTTCGCCGGCTGGCAAACGTCAAACCGCGCCGCTCACCGAAAGTGAGGAACGGGCGGTTGAACTCTTGACCGTGGAGCCCCTGCCCCGCGATGAACTGATCAGACGGCTCTCGCTCGCGCCGGCAGACGCCAATTCGCTCCTCGCCTTGTTAGAGATTAAAGGACTAATTAAGGAGTCGCTCGGCGAGATTTATTTGAGCGCCTGATTTGCAAAAAAATTCCAGCCGTAGTACTAATAGATGCCAATGCCCCGCGCCGCCGAAAAATTATTGATCGTCGAGTCTCCGGCCAAAGCCAAAACAATAGCAAAATATTTAAATCACGAATATCGCGTGCTGGCCTCGGTCGGACACATCCGCGATCTCCCCAAATCAGACCGCAATGCAATTGATATTGCCGGAGGCTTCGTCCCCCATTACGAAATCGTCAAAGGCAAAGAGTCAGTGGTGGAAAATCTGCGCCAAGCGGCAAAAAAAGTTAAAGAGATCGTCCTGGCCACTGATCCGGATCGAGAAGGTGAAGCCATCGCTTGGCACATCGCCGAAACCATCGGTTCTCCCACCTCCCACTTCCGACTTCCCACATCTAAGGTCAAGAGAATTGTTTTCCACGAAATAACTAAAGAGGCAATTAAAGAGGCCCTGGCGCGCGCGCGGACCATTGACGACAATCTCCGCCGCGCCCAAGAGGCGCGGCGGGTGCTCGATCGGCTCTTTGGCTACGACCTGTCTGGCCTCATCTGGCAGAAACTCCGCTATGGGCTTTCGGCCGGCCGCGTCCAGTCGCCGGCTCTGCGGCTATTGGTGGAACGGGAAAAAGCGATCCGCGCTTTTCACCCCCAGCCATATTGGGTGATTACGGCCGAATTTAAAACCGTCAAGGGGAAGATCATCACCTTTACCGCCACGGTGGAACCGAACACCGAAGCGGCGGCGGAAAAAATTGTCCAGGCCGGCCGAGCCAGCTCTTGGCGAACGGCCACTGTTCAAGAAACAAAAATATCCCGCCGACCGCGGCCGCCATTCACCACTTCCACCCTCCAGCAAGCGGCGTCCTCGCGGCTCGGCTTCTCGCCGGCGCTGACGATGCGCCAGGCCCAGCGACTCTACGAAGCCGGCCAGATCACTTACATGAGGACCGACAGCACGAATTTGAACGCCGCGGCGGCGGCGGCCATGACGGCTCTGGCGCGCGAACTTTTCGGGCCGACGCACGCGGCCGCGCCGCGCGTCTACAAAACAACGAGCAAGGCGGCCCAAGAAGCGCATGAGGCGATCCGGCCGACGGATATTCGTCAGACCAAAGCCGGATCGGCGGGCGGCGAAAAAAAACTCTACGAATTGATTTGGCGTCGGGCCTTGACGTCGCAGATGGCCGACGCCGAAGTGATTCAGACCAAAATTGTCGCCGGCGCCAGTGATGAAACCGTACCATCGTTTGCCGCGCACGGCCAGCGTCTGACCTTTGATGGCTGGCTAGCGGCCGACCCGGCGGCTCGGAGCGAGGAAATTGAATTGCCAAAAGTGGACGAGGGCGAATCATTGGCCTTGCAGAAAATAACCAGCGAACGAAAAGAAACCGCTCCGCCCAATCACTACACTGAAGCCGGCCTGATCAAAGAACTGGAAAAACGAGGCATCGGCCGGCCGAGCACTTACGCCTCAATTATTAAAACGATTCTCGATCGCGGTTATGTCAAGAAAATTAATCGCGCGCTTCAACCGACCGAGACCGGCGAAGTGGTTAGTGATTTTCTAACTGCCCATTTTCGCGATTATATCAGCGACTCCTTCACTGCCAAAATGGAAGACGAGCTCGACGAGATTGCCGCCGGCCAGCTAGAGTATGTTAAGTCGCTTAAACATTTTTACGGACCTTTCCATCAAGCGGTCCTAGCTAAAAAGACTTTGCCCAAAATCAATAATTTGGGCGAAGGCCCGCCGGAAATGAGGTGCCCGATTTGCAATAATGAGATGGTTTGGAAATTGGGCCGGGCGGGAAAATTCCTAAGCTGTGCTCGTTTCCCCGAGTGCGCCGGGGCGCGAAACACAACGGGCGAAGCGACGACGGGACCAAAAGAAACAGGAGAGAAATGCCCGGAGTGCGCCGACGGGAAACTGGTTGAACGTGACGGCCGCTTCGGCCGCTTCATCGCCTGCTCCAATTATCCGAAATGTAAGTATGTAAAACGCGATACCAATTCACAAGCGCAGACAAATGACACGAAAGTGAAATGCCCAATCTGCAATGTCGGCTCAATGATTGAAAAAAGGGGGCGTTACGGAATGTTCTACAGCTGTTCCAATTATCCGGCTTGCAAAAATGCAATTAAAGCCAGGCCCACCGGCGACCTTTGCCCCCAGTGCGGCGCTTTAATGATGGCAGGAACAAAAACGATCCCGGACCGATGCAGTGATAAAACCTGCCCCAACCACCAACCTCACAAATCGCCTAGATAGAAAAATTTTTAATATTATAGAGATCTTCTGTCTCGGTTTCTGGTTCTGACTCTAGTTCTGGTTCTGAAACCACCGGTTCAGCGGTCAAAACCGATAAAATATTCTGCAAGTCTTCATTGGACAGATAGTTGATCGTTACTTTTCCGCCCACCTCTTTCCGTTCGATCTGGACGCGCGTGCCGAGCCGCTCCGACAGCCGCTGCTCAAGGGCAACAAGCGCTGGATCAACCGGACCTTTTTTCCGCGCCCGTTCGATGGCAATCCGGCGCGCGATGGCTTCGGCCTCGCGCGTGGTCAGCCGCCGCGCCACGATCTCGTCAAACAGAGCTTTTTGCTCCACTGGTTTGCCCGAGAGCATGAGGAGCGGCCGAGTATGGCCTTCATTGATCTGGCCGGCAACTATGGCGTTCAAAAATTCTTCGGCCAGAGACAAAATGCGCAAACTATTCGACACATACTCGCGGCTCTTGCCGATTTTCCCCGCCACCTCGATATGTTTGAGATTGAATTCGTTAATCAGCCGATCAAAGGCCCGGGCACGGTCAACCGGATTTAGATCCTCGCGCTGGAGGTTCTCGATAATCGCCAGTTCGAGTTTCAGCCGATCGTCGTCCTGACCGGCCCGGATAACGCACGGGACCTGCCTGACGCCGGCGAGCGAGGCGGCGCGCCAGCGCCGCTCACCGGCAATCAATTCGTACTCGGAGTAAAGACTGCCGTCCTCCCGTTCAATCTCCCGTTTAGTTACTACTAAGGGTTGCAACACGCCGTATTGGCGGATGGACTCGGCCAGATCGCGCAAGCGATCTTCACCAAATTCACGCCGCGGCTGGAGCGGGTTGGGCTTAATTTTATCCACTTCAATCCAGAAAATGGAATTAAGAATGTCGGGCATAGTTCTATATTATCATATTTTGATCGCTTATGGCGATATGTATTGATTCGTTGTTTACTTTACATTAAACTGGAAATTGAAAGATCTTAGGAGGCAAAATGTCTTATCGCCGAGAACTGCCGCTTAATCCGAATAGAAAACTTCAAGCTTACATTATTGGAGTTGCGCTTGGTGATGGTAATCTTTCAAATCCCAATAAACGCGCGCCCAGACTCAGAATAAGTTGCGATAAAAAATATCCATTGCTTTCTAAACATATAATCAGCTCTCTCCAACTGATGCTGCCTCAAAATAAAGTCGGTATCATAAACAGAAAGAAGAATTGTATGGATATCAGTATCTACTCAAATCATCTGCCAAAATTATTAGGATGGAATTGGTATGAGCGTGACCATAAGACGCTCTGCAATTCCAGGCGCCCCCGACCTACGGGTACGGCGCCTTTTTTCTCATTGTAAAGAGCGAGCATTTGCCGCTTATGGACTAAGATATTTTTTATTGATCGTGATGGAAATATAACCGAGGCCGATGAACAAAAAGCCGAGAATAACCAGCAAGATCGGCCAGCTGATGGAATCGGCGAAGTATTCTTTGGTGATGTAGATAAAATGCGCAATTAGAAAAAGAACGCTGACCGCCAAAACGCTTCGGCTTTTTATGTAAACCGCGAGCAACAAGCCGCCGACCGCGAGCGCGAAAAAGAGCCACTGCCACGGCACGGAGTCGAACACGCGGGAGAACGCCGCGCCGAGAAAACCGGCCGCGCCGAGAAAATTGAAAACGCCGACTAAATGCTTATTCCAACTGTCGCGGAAAGAATGCGCTAGGAGAAGATAACTTAACCCGATAATCATCGTCAGATAGGCGTAAATATCGTCGTGCCGATAAAATGGGCCATCAATCATAGACTCAACCAGTAAATACACAAAGGCCGTCCCGTTAGCCGCAGCAAAGAAAGTCAGCACTTCATTACGGTGGGAGACGGTGAGCAGTAGATAAAACAGAAAAACGGCGCCGCTGATGATTGTGACCGGCCAAAGTGAATCCAGATAAGCCAAACCGATTATTTCATTGAGCGCAACCATGGCCCCACCAGGAATCAAGAAGCCGGCCATAGTATGGAAAACTTGTCCCAGCCATCGGTCGGGCTTGGTCTTGAGTAAAACCGAGCCAATGAGGGCCAAGATTAGGCCGAGACCGAGGGTGACAAAAATCCGCCCGCCAGACCCGATGTCGTCCCAAATCTGCCTGATGAAAAAAATTATTCCGACGAGCGCCACTAAAGCACCCAACACATAAAATATTTTCGTCAGCGAAAAATGAGAGGTTCGATCCCGCCGCGGCGGGATCGAACCTCGATCGGACAAACGACTCATAATCTCTTCTCGGCTGATCTCGCCGGCCCCCACTTTAACCGATAATATTTGTAAAAGTTCTTCGTTGTTCATGTTTATTTATCTAGGTTTAGGCGGCGGGATCACCCAGCCGATAAACTTAAAATTATCGCGGTAATAATAATTCCGTTCGTCTTCACCGACTAAATTAAGCTTTTGTCTTTTATTACCTTTAGTTAAGTAATATCCGGACCGTGACGAACCGCCGAAAAAAGGGAAAAAGTCAACATCGCGACCATAAACGTTTTCCACCGACACACCATCCGGCGAAGTAATCAGTCCGTTTAACTTCAACGCCTGAGCTTCGGCCAACGCGATCTCCCGCCCTTCGTTCTTTTGGGAATCGTGCAAAAACAAATGTGTGACATAACTCTCATCGGCAGACAACTGGGCCGTCAACTTTCCGTTTTCCACCTTGTAAAGACGGTTAAGATAACTGTTGCAGTCGCGGGGATAAGTAAAACTGTTTCCATAACGGTTCACTCCATTGTTGTCGCAAGTGGCATAGACAAAGTCGTAATCGGTTGAAAGAAACGATGGCCAATAAACGCTCAACGCGATACCGATCACGAGCAAAATCGGAATCGTGAAAGCAAGGATAACCGCGATATTATTTTTAATGAATGGCATTATGTTTCAATTATAACCCGCTGGGAACGGCTGTCAAAACAAACTGGACTGGTTGGCGGATGCCGCGTTAGCGCGGTCGGCTTCGTCCTTGAAGATTTTAATCACGCCGTATTCGCCGTCGTAGCCGGGGGTGATTGTTACCTCGCCGCGCCGCATCCGGCAGACGGCCTCGGCCACGGCCGGCGGCAGGCCAGAGCGCAAATCACCCTCGCTGGCATCAAGCAAAATCGCAAATTCCGAACCGAATTTTTGGATCGCCGCTTCATATTCTTTCCAGACCGCCTTGGACTGTTTGCCGAGATCAAGCGCCTCGCCGATTAATTCATCCAGGGTGACAAAACGGTAAAAGGTTTTAGCCCAGGCCGGGTTCCAGCCCACTGGCCGATCCGACGTCGCGAGCTCGGCCACCCGATTCATCACCCCGATTGTCAACGGCTTGCCGCAAACCGGGCACCGACCGGAATATTTTTTCGTCTCTTCTGGCCCAAAAGATATTTGGCAGAGCCGATGACCGTCATAATGATACTTGCCCTCTTCGGGAAAAAACTCTATTGTGCCGATAAATCTCTTATCGCGAGTCCTTAACGACTCGAAAATTCCAACGTAATTAAGGTCGGTATCAAAATCAAAGATCGTGGCTTCTCGCCCTAACCGCGTCAGCGAATGCGAGTCCGAGCCGGAAATAATCGCCCGATCGTCAAGAAACGGCACCCGCCAATTCATCGGCGGATCAGACGAGAGACCGGTTTCCACCGCGAAAATTTGCGGCGTTAATTCGTCAAAACATTCTGCCAGCGAATTGAAACCAGACATTGAACCGAACAAGCCAAACCACGGCGTCCAGACATGGGCCGGAATCAGCACCGAGTCAGTTGAAACATCAAGGATAATTTTCAGCAACTCTTTGGAATCCAAACCCAAAATCGGCCGACCGTCAGAATGAATGTTGCCGATCGCGGCGAGACGAGTATTAATTTTCCGGACGGCGTCCAACGTCGGCGCGTAGATTAAATGGTGAACGCGCCGAACCTTGCCGCCTTTTTTGTAAACACAGCTGACTTCGCCGCCAAGCAGAAAGCGCGGGGCCAGAGAGTCAAATGATCCAGGCAAACAATGCTGTTTTTTCAGACGAAACAGGCCGGGTTCGGCCGGTTCTAATTTTTCACTGATCTCGACGAACCACAAAGGGTGGGTGACATCACCGGTGGATAAAACACCAATCCCCTTTTTTGCCGCCCAAAGCGCGAGATTGGGCAGGAGCATCTGGGGACTGACGGCGCGAGCGTACTTAGAATGAATTTCCAAATCGGCGATAAACCGGGACATATTTATGATAGTATAGCAATCAGTCCTCGTAGTTCAATGGATAGAACGCGGGCCTCCGAAGCCCGAGATACAAGTTCGACTCTTGTCGAGGGCAAAAATGAGAAAGATGACTCCAAGAAATGACGCGCCACGACTGGTTTTGCACGGCGGCTGGGAATTCACCAAAGATGACGGGGTGGACAAAATAATAAGCGAGTTTGCCGGCGGAAAAATATTGTTGATTCCCGACGCTTCAAAATTCCCGGAAAAACAAACCGAGCGGGCGGTTGAGAGATACCGCCTCTATAAGACCCGTGTCCTGTTGTTAGATAAAAAAGCCGCGGTACTGCCGCAGGGTATCAGGGTACTTTACGTAGGTGGCGGACAACCGACAAAACTTATGACTTATTTTAAAAACCGGCCCGAGCTTCTGGAAAACATCAAAGCAAAATGGCGAAGGAGAGAGATAACCTGGTGCGGTTGCAGCGCGGGGGCAATAACGATTATGCCAAGAATGCTCGCACCTAATTCTTACGGCCGCGGTGAGGCCGATTTGGAGCTGGCGCTTGGTCTTATAAACAACAATGCAATAGTCGTCCCCCACTGGAACGCTGACGACACCGAAGAAATCTGGCGACAGAAAGTCTTGAAGACCCATCGGGGAAAATTAGTCATAACGATTGACGAACACACGGCCCTGTTTTGGCATCAAGATAAAGCTGAAATAATTGGTCTCGGCACCGTCGGACTGGCCTGTCGTGGCCAACATAAAATTTATAAAAATGGCCAGATGATTAGCGGCTTAAAAATTCAGGACCATATATGACACCGAAAATCATTGTTGTGGTCGGGCCGACGGCTAGCGGCAAGTCGGCGCTCGCCGTCCGGCTGGCGCGCCAATTCAACGGCGAGGTGATCTCGGCCGATTCGCGGCAAGTGTATAGAAGTTTAGATGTGGGAAGTGGGAAGGTCAAACGAGACGAAACTAAAAGCTCAAAGCTAAAAGCTAAAAGCTATCTACACCAAGGTATTCCGCACCATCTTCTGGATGTCGCCAGTCCCAAAAGAACTTTCACGGTCGCGCGGTATAAAAAGTTGGCCGAGCAAGCGACGAGAGACATTGCGCGCCGCGGTCGGCTCCCGATTTTCTGCGGCGGCACCGGCTTTTATCTTGACGCCGTCTTCGGCCAAATGGCAATTCCGCCGGTGCCGCCCGACCGTCAGCTCCGGGCGCGGTTGGAAAAATTAGACGGGGAAAAACTTTTTGAAAAGTTAGAAATCCTTGATTCGGCTAGGGCCAAAAAAATTGATCGGCACAACAGACGCCGTCTGATCCGGGCGATCGAGGTAGCCGCGGCACTCGGCCATAATGTCAAGGGCGACCCTTGGAACCTCATAAAGGGTCGCCCTTTAGATTGTTTAAAAATCGGGCTGAAAATGCCGGGCGAAAAACTAAAAGAGCAAATCAAAAAGCGTTTGCATGAGAGAGTAAGACGGGGCTTGATCGCCGAAGTCAAAAAATTGCGCCAACAAGGATTATCTTGGCAACGACTGGATAATTTCGGCTTGGATTATCGCTATGCGAGCCGCTACCTGCGGGGACTCCTGACAAAACAGGAAATGATCCGCCAACTGCAAACAGCGATTTGGCACTACGCTAAACGGCAGATGACTTGGTTCCGCCGCGATCGAGACATTCACTGGGTAGAAAATAATTTGGAAGCCGAGCGATTGACACGTGACTTTCTGCGAAAATAGGTTAAAATGGAACTTAGGGGTCCATAGTTTCAACGGTAAAACAGCGCTCTCCAAAAGCGTCGTTCCCCGTTCGAGTCGGGGTGGACCCGCTTTTGTTAAACACTCGGTGTCGCACATACTTGTGCGACACCGAGTGTTGCCACCCCTATTTCTTCGACTCTTGGTGCCGGGTGTGCTTCCGACACCAACGGCAATGCTTCTTCAGCTCGATTTTCCGCTCGACGAGCTTTTTATTTTTGCGGCTCCAGTAATTGACCCGACCGCAGTCCTGGCAGGCCAGTTTAATTAATTGATCTTGGGACACGATGAATTAGCTTAAAATTTAAAACGCAAAGATTAAAATAGTATAAAGAAACGGTGTTAAAAAGGCAAATCGCCGAGGTTAGTTGAGTCCCAAAAGATCAATCGCTATTTTCTTTATTTCAGTTCGAAAAAATTTTTTCACCTCGGCCCAAGTGGCCTGAAAAAATATCTCGGGCATCGGATCATCTTCGGCATCGGCGAAATAAATCAGACTTTTAATCAGGTGGCTTGGATTCTGACGCACAGTATATTGATCTTGCGCTCCATTAATACTTTCTAGGAGTGGCTGAACATGTTGGCAAAGCCAATACAGATCAACAAAATCGCGTTTGCGCCCTCGCTGACTGATCGCCACTATTTTCATCGCCGCGATATCAGCCAAAGCAAGAAGTGATACCGTCCCCGCTTGACGCATTGGTTTTGCTGGCTGGAAAAAAGGGTACGCGATTAAACTCATTTTCGCCCCCTTAAATTCTCCATAAATTGTACCTCGACTAAGTGAAGTGGTCTTCCAACTCATTTCTTCTTGGTTTATCTGCTCGGCCACCTTTTTCTCATCAAAAGTCTTTTCAACAGTGAAAAAATCAAGATCAACCGATTGACGATGTCCGGTCTGAAGCGCCAGCGCCGTGCCGCCAGCCAGATACCATCCACCGGATGAAAAAAAGGTCAAGGAAGTGCAACGCGCAAATGCTCCTTTCGCCGCACGGGGCAACGCATCAAGATGCAATTCTTCCAAAAATGAAGACTTTATGTTAGCAAGAGCGACCATAACGATTTGGATTTAGCGCTCACTTGACTACGCGGGAGAGTCATCACCCTTTTAATTTCCTTTTTCGGATACTGCCTAAAAAGCCAACCAACCTCCTTTGGCTCGCCCAGCTCAAGAATCCGCTCGATAATATAGCGGGCATGCCGTTTGACATCAATGGTTTTAGGATCCACATCCCAAAAAAGCGTCTGACGAAATTTCATCTTTCTATCATAGCATATTTTCCTGCCTGGCGCTAATCGTTATGTCAAGGTTAAACCTTGCAGGTTAAATTGCAGGTTAATTGGCGCTAATCGTTATGTCAAGGTTAAACCTTGCCAACGAAGCCTTGCCAGTGGAACCCTTGCCAGGGGCCAATTGCATGATTAGGGACAACTTGTTACTGATGAATTCCGTACGATGCAACCAATTCTCCATGAACGCCAACTGTCTAGGGAAGAAATGGAAATGGAATTCTGGATCACACCAGGAGAAGTAGAATCACCACCACTGAAAAAATAAGGATCCCAAAGGGTAGGTACAGTAGCAGGTAATTGCCATCCTTGGGCATCTACTCCGGGGGAAATCCCCTCTATCGTACCTACTAATGATATTTTATAATCCCGCAAATCGTCGGCAACTGAATAATAATAACCACGGAAATCATAACCTGGACCTCCAGAATTAAAACGACCACCAGCCGGCACTAAAGGATCTGACGGTCTGGGGTTCAAATAAGATAAAAGTGGCACCGATAATTTGGTTCCATCATATATAAAATCATCGTTGCATTCCCAACACCAAGAATTCGGGTAAGTAGAAGCTCCTGGTCCAGCTGGATATAAACCGTTGTGATCTAAAGCGTATTGTTCCAAAGCATTTCTTAGTTGAATCAAATCCTGCACCCGTTTACTGTCGCGGGCTTTCGCCCGCGCCTCGCCTAACGACGCCAAAACAATGCTGGACAGAAGCGAGATGATGGCGATAACAACCAGTAATTCAATCAAGGTAAAACCGCGTTTGCTCATAATGCGTCGGGGAGGATTCGAACCTCCGGAGCCCAAAGGGCGACAGATTTACAGTCTGTTGCGATTGACCACTCCGCCACCGACGCCGCTGAAAATATCATAAGCCAAAAAGGTTATTTGGTCGAGAGGGCCTGCCTGCCGGTAGGCAGGGCGGGCTCGGTGTGAGCCAAAACTTCAGGACGCAGCCGGCGCTCGCGTTTATTAACTTTCTTCAGTTCGATCGCCGGCTGGCCGTTTTTAATTTCGACGGCCACGACGCCGCCCTGATCCAGTTTGCGGCTGATGATGAACTCGGCCACTGGATTCAAAATTTTATTCTGGATCAGACGTTTCAGGGGCCGGACGCCGTATTCGGAACTAAAACCGTTCTGGGCCAAATAATCAAGCACTCGAGGCGCCAGCTCAAGTTCAATGCGCTTAATCGTTAACCGCTCCTTCACCTGCCGCAGTTGAATCTCCACGATCTCGCGGATGGTCTCCCGCGACAAAGGATTGAAAATGATGATGTCATCCAGCCGATTTAAAAATTCCGGCCGGAAATAATTTTTCAAACTCTCCATAATCTTGCTTTTAATCTCCTCAAAATCAGTCCTGGCTTCCTGATCTTTAACTTGAGAAAAACCAATCTTGTGCTCAAGCCGATTGATGTATTCGCTGCCTAAATTGGAAGTGAGGATAATGATGGTATTTTTAAAATTGGCGATCCGGCCCTTGGAATCGGTCAAACGGCCGTTGTCGAGCACTTGCAAAAGCAGATTGAAGACCTCGGGGTGGGCTTTCTCAATCTCGTCAAAGAGGAGCACCGAATACGGCCGATGCCGCACCGTCTCGGTCAATGACCCGCCTTCTTCGTAACCGATGTAGCCCGGCGGCGCGCCGATCAGCTTCGAGACCGAGTACTTTTCCATAAATTCCGACATATCAATCCGGATCAGCGCTTTTTCGTCGTTAAACATAAAGTGGGCTAAGGTTTTGGCCAATTCAGTCTTGCCGACTCCGGTCGGGCCCAAAAAAATGAAGGAGCCGATCGGGCGGTCGGGATCCGAGATGCCGGCCCGCGAGCGCTTGACGGCCTCGGCGATCTTAACGATCGCCTCGTCTTGCCCCCGAACACGCTCGCGCATCACCTCGGCCATCCGCTGAAGCTTAACCGCCTCTTCCTCCAGCATTCGCATAACCGGAATGTGAGTCCAGCGCGCGACCACCGCCGCAATATCCTCCTCGGTGATTTCTTCCTTGAGAATCCGGCGCGAACTCTGCAATTTTTTCAACCGCTGGTCTTTCTGCCCGAGCCGGCGCTGGGCTTCCGGGATTTTGCTGTAACGGATCTCGGCGGCCCGCGCGAGATCCGTCTTCATTTCGGCTTGCTCGGCTTCCAAACGCAAGGACTCCAATTCGGCCTTGAGCGCCTTGATTTCGCTGATGGCCTGTTTTTCATTCTTCCAACGCAATTCCAAATCGCCGGTTTGCTCTTTCAAATCACCGACCTGCTTGTCAATCTGTTTGAGACGCGCCCGAATCTCTTTGTCCTCTTTCAGCTTGAGCTCCTGATTGAGCGCTTCTTTCTCCACTTCCAGACGCATAATTTTGACATGAGCTTCCTCCAGCGACGGCGGCTTGTTTTCCAGCTGGAGGCGCATCGCCGAGGCCGCCTCGTCAACGAGATCAATGGCCTTATCCGGCAGAAAACGATCAGTGATGTAACGGCTGGAAAGATTAACCGCCGCCACGATCGCGTTGTCAGTAATATGAATACCGTGATGGAGTTCGTACTTTTCCTTCAGCCCGCGCAAAATAGCGATCGCATCTTCAAGATTAGGCTCCTCCACATAGACGGGCTGGAACCGGCGCGTAAAGGCCTGATCTTTCTCAATGTACTTCTGATACTCTTTGATCGTGGTGGCGCCGATCATCCTGATCTCGCCGCGCGCCAGGGCCGGCTTCAGCATATTCGAAGCGTCAATCGCCCCCTCGGCGGCGCCGGCGCCGATAATGGTGTGCAGTTCATCCATAAAGATAATGACCCGTCCTTCCGAGCGTTCGATTTCCTTAATAATATTTTTTAACCGTTCCTCAAATTCGCCGCGGTACTTGGTGCCGGCGAGAAGCAACCCAAGGTCAAGCGAGACGATTTCTTTATCCCGCAGGGACTCCGGCACATCGCCCTTGGCGATGCGGATCGCCAGCCCCTCGGCAATGGCGGTTTTGCCGGTGCCGGCCTCGCCGATGAGAACCGGATTGTTTTTAGTCCGGCGGGAAATAATTTCCATAATCCGCTGAATCTCTTCTTCGCGGCCGATCACCGGATCCAATTTGTCCTGGCGCGCCAGCTCCGTTAGATTCTTGGTGTAACGTTCGATCGCCCGCAGTTTGCGCGGTTCGCTGATGTCGCGAATCTTGCCCGAACGCAATTCCTGGAGCACCCGCAACACCCGATCCTTCGTGACTCGGAAACGTTGCAGGATCTCGTGGGCTTGATTCGACGTTTCGAGAAGCGCCAAAACTAGATGCTCAATTGAGACAAACTCATCTTGGAGATTAACCGCGATTTTGCCGGCCGTATCGAGCACCCGCACCAGATCAGGCGTCAAATAAAGCTGGTAGGCCGGCGAGAGCACGGTCGAGGAATCGCTGCCCTCAAGGTGATCAATAACATAATCGGTGAGCATAATCGTGTCCACCTCTATTTTGTCGAGCAGGGCAGCGAAAACCGAGTCTTCTTGAAGCAGTAAGGCCGCCAAAAGATGCAGGGGGTTGACCTGATTCTGGCCGCGTTCAATCGCCAATTCCTGGGTCTTCCGAATCACTTCTTTGGCTTTAGCGGTGAAATTTTGAAACGGGGGCATGGTAATTTAGAAAAAATTAAATTTAATGGGCGGCGGCGGTCTTGATCAGCGCGGCAATGGTCTCCATCGGGATGGCTAGTCCTTGGGTGTGATTAACCCCGACCACTTCACCTTTGATATTAAGCAACGGCCCGCCGACATTGTCCGGGCTCGCCGCATTAGTCATGATCATCGGCGCGGTCGTCGTGCCGCTAGACAGGAAACTGGAAATGATCCCCACGGCGACGCTCAAGCCAGTGCTGTCGCTGGCGCCCAAAGCGATCACGGTCTGGCCGATCACCGAGGTGCCGGCACTTAACTCGAGCACTGGCCAATCCGGTTTTACATCTTTTTCCGCCAGACGGAAAACCAAAAGCGGCGAGCCATCGAGCGGCGTTAATCTTTCCAGCGGCCGGCGCTCACCATCAGCTAGAATCGCTTCCAGAACACCAGTGGAGGTGGCCTCGGCCCCAAAGATCATGCTAGAAGTTAAGATTCTCCCGCCCGTGATCAAGAAACCAGAACCAAGAAACTTGCCTTTTTCCCCGGCTTCCGCAATCCGCGCCATGGCCTTAGTTCCTTGATTGGTCGCTTTGACGATCAATTCTTCTTCGGTTACGATCACCGGCACCTCTTTGATCACCGTCGAAACCTGGGTTTCTTTGGGCACCACCTTTTCGACGGTCCGTTCGACGATCCGGTTGATCGTTTGGGTGACGGCTGGCGGCGCCTGATCCATCAAGGTCACGGTCACGATGCCGGTGGCAATCGAAGTGACGAAACTGACGAGCAGGGTCAGTAAAACAATTTGATTTTTATTTAGTTCCTCCATTGATTTTTTATACTACAACATGGGTCATTTGCCTGTCAACTGCCTGCCAATTGATAACTTCAAAGAAAGCTTCAATGTAATCCGCCCGCCGGTTTTGATATTTCAAATAGTAAGCGTGTTCCCAGACATCAAGACCGAGGATCGGCGCGCCCTGGTCAAACGGCGTGTCCTGGTTAGCCGTGCTGGTGATCGCGAGCGCGCCGTCCCGCTTTTTTACCAGCCAGACCCAACCCGAACCAAACCGTCCCAGCGCCGCCTCTTTGAATTGGGTTTGGAATTTTTCAACACTCTCAAAATTTTTTTCTAGGATTAATTTTAAGGTTCGATCTTTTTCCCCCAAGGTCAAACCTTGGCCCAAAACCTGCCAGAAAAAAGTGTGATTCCAGTGCCCGCCGCCGTGATTCCGGACGGCCGTTCGGATCGCCTCGGGCACGGCGTTCAAATGCCGCAATAATTCCTCCACCGGCTTTTTGGCCAGATCAGGATACTGCTCCAACGCCGCGTTCAATTTATCAACATAACCTTGATGGTGCTTGGTATGATGCAACCGCATCGTCTGCTCGTCAATATACGGCTCCAGGGCATCATAAGAATACGGCAATGCGGGTAAGGTATGCATAATCATCCATTATAACTCAACTCGGGAACGGGACAAAATGCCGGGCAGGATTTTGAGAACATAATCCAGATCGCGCTTCGTGGTATCGCGGCCGAGGGTGAAACGAACCGCGCTCCTCGCCCGTTCCTGATTTCCGCCGAGTGCTTGAATCACATAAGATGAGTCCTGAAGATGCGTGGAGCAGGCGCTGCCGGAAGAACAAGCCACGCCGGCCGCGTCTAAAGCTAAAACCAAATACTCGCTGTCGGCCCCGACAAAACTGACATTGATATTATTCGGCAGACGTGATTCAGCCGAGCCGTTCAAAACAACACCGGGCAAGGCTAATAATTTTTCGATAAAATAATCCCGTAATTTAGCGAGCCGAACTGATTCTTTTTCTCTCAACTTGGCGCCGAGCCGAAGCGCCGCAGCCAAACCGACAATCCCCGGCACATTTTCCGTGCCGCTCCGGAGCCCTCGTTCTTGACCGCCACCGAGAAGGAGCGGCGACAATTTAATCCCCTGTCTAACATACAGACAACCGACGCCCTTCGGCCCGTAAATCTTTCCGCTATTTAAAGTCATCATGTCAACGCCGAGCGCAGGCACGCGGCAGTCCAAAAAGCGCGGCGCTTGGCAAGCGTCGGTGTGGAAAATTGGTGTTAGACATCGGATGTCGCACATTTTGTTAGACATCCGATGTTGCACATTTCGGTGTTTAACATTTCGGAACTTGCGGACCACCCGGGCCAATTCGCGGAGCGGTTGGATCACGCCGATCTCGTTATTGGCATAAGCGATTGACACCAAAACCGTGTCTGGCCGAAGCGCCCTGGCAAAGACTGCCGGATCCGTCAAACCGTCCGGCTTGACCGGCAAATAAGTAACGGCCCAGCCCTCACGTTCAAGCGATCGGCAGGGTTCGAGCACTGAAGCATGCTCGATCGCAGTGGTTATAATGTGTCCCTTCCCGAATGTTCTAACCAGACCGAAAATCGCCAGATTGTTCGATTCGGTGCCGCCACTGGTAAAAATTATCTCCTCGGCTCGGGTGCCTAAAATCGCCGCCGTCAGAGCCCGAGCCGAATCGAGAGCTTTCGCCGCCGCCACTCCTTCAACATGAATACTGGAAGGGTTATTAAACCCAGCGGCCGTATCTAAATAAATCCTTTTCATTTTTTATAAAATAAGGTATAATTTCCGTCATGGAACGACCGCCGATAATCGTGGTGCTGGGTCATATTGATCACGGCAAATCCACTCTCCTAGACTATATCAGAAAGACAAAGATCGCGGAGGGTGAGGCCGGCGGCATCACCCAAAAAGTGAGCGCCTACGAGGTCAATCATCATGGCAAAAATATCACCTTCATCGACACCCCGGGTCATGAAGCGTTTTCCAGCATGCGTGAACACGGCATCGCCGCCGCCGACATCGCGATTCTGGCGGTTTCGGCTGAAGACGGCGTCAAAACGCAAACGCTTGAAGCCAAAAACGAGATTGAGAAAAATCATCTGCCATACGTGATAGCGATAAGTAAAATTGACAAGCCCGGCGCCAATCCGGAACGAGTCAAACAGCAATTATTAGAGAACAGCATCCTGCTGGAAGGTTTCGGCGGATCAGTGCCCTGGGCGGCGATTTCGGCTAAAACCGGCGCCGGCATATCTGATCTGCTTGATCTCCTCCTGCTTGTGGCCGAAGTTACAGAATTAAAAAAGGCCCAGAAAGATGAGACCGAGGGTTTCATCCTCGAAGCGCGCGTTGATTCGAAAAAAGGCATCGCCGCGGCCGCCATCATCCGCGCCGGCACCCTCCGCCGCGGCGACTATCTGACCGGGAACAACGAATGCTTCCGCGTCCGCAAGTTGGAAGATTTTCTCGGCCGAGATGTCGCTGAACTCGCGGCCGGCCGGCCGGCGCTAGTCTACGGTTGGCGCGCCGTGCCAGCGGCTGGCGCGCGTTGGCGCGCCTCTAAAGACAAAATCAAGGTCAAGTTACCAGTCCGGCCAGACTCCCCCCGAAAACTCCCGGCGGAAGAGACGACGGGAGATTCAAACGAGACCATAGCGCCGCTCATCATCAAAGCCGACACGCGCGGCAGTCTCGAAGCGGTGAAAAAAGAAATCCAAAAACTGGTTGTTCCGGGCGTTAAGATTAAGATTCTGGCCGCCGGAGTCGGCGCGATCACGGAAAATGATGTCAAGCTGACCAGCGCCGCGCGCGATGCGATCATTGTCGGCTTCAATGTCAAAACAGAAAAGGCGGCCAATAATTTGGCGGCCAAACAGCAAACCACTCGGGCCGCCTTTGACATTATCTACAAGCTAAGCGAGTGGCTGGAAGCGGAACTGACCAAACGTCGCGCTGTCGTCGAGATCGAAACCGTCCTCGGCCTGGCCAAGATCATTAAACTCTTCAGTCAAACGAAAAACAAACAGATCGTCGGCGGGCTGGTGCTTGACGGCCGCATCGCGGCCGGCCGACCAATCAGAATCAAAAGACGCGAGGCGCTCTTGGGCGCCGGCGAAATCCTGGAACTCCGTCAGCAGCAAAGCCAGGTTGGCCAGGTGGAAAAAGGCAAACAGTTCGGAGCGCTGGTAAAATCCCGCCATCTTCTGGCCCCGGGCGATCTTGTGGAGATCTTCCAAATCGAGAAGAAGTGAGTTACGATTCAAGACATGCGGCCCGGGCGAGACAGACGTTTGGCTTCCCTGATTAAACGGCTCGCGGCCGAGTTCCTGGAACGGGAGATCGCGGCCGAGTTCATTCTGACGGTCCATCGAACGACGCTTGACGCGGCCGGCCGCCGAGCGAAAATCTATGTGACTATCTTTCCGGATTCGGCCGCGGCGAAAGGAATGAGCGAGGCACGGCGGCTCCGCCGGCCGCTCCAACTTTTCCTTCGGTCTCAGCTCGATTTAAAAACCATACCGTATCTGGACATTCTCTTGGAGAGATAACGGCGCCGTGGCGAAGGGGTAACGCAGCGGTCTGCAAAACCGCAACACGTGGGTTCGAGTCCCACCGGCGCCTTGGCCGAGGTGGTGGAATTGGTAGACACGCAGGACTTAAAATCCTGTGGAGGTCATACTCCGTGCGGGTTCGACCCCCGCTCTCGGCATTCCCGCCCATAGCTCAGTTGGTAGAGCAGCTGCCTCTTAAGCAGACGGTCCAAGGTTCGAATCCTTGTGGGCGGATCGCATGTCAAGGGCGACCCTTGACATTGGCCGGAGTGGTGAAATGGCACCATGTACCACGTCGGGTACATGGCCGTGCACCTTACATGGTGCACGGGACGCAACAGATTAAAAATTATGCACTACGTCTATATCCTCAAAATGAGTAACGACCAATTTTACACAGGTATGACAGATGACTTGAGACGTCGATTTAATGAGCATAAAAATGGTGGGGTGGTATCGACGAACCACAAACGACCAGTAAAATTGATATTCTACGAAACCTTTTTATTGAAAAGCGATGCTACTCGACGGGAAAAATACTTGAAAACGAGCAAAGGTAAAAGTACACTAAAATTGATGCTACGAGATTACTTGAGTAGTTAGCGCCGGAGTGG
>JACOZG010000043.1 GCA_016181465.1 Candidatus Vogelbacteria bacterium
TATAATCTATTCATAGAGATAGAAAACAGATCAAGTTATTATGATGACAAAACGCCAAAAGGAAGTCTTGGATCTCATAGAAAACTACTCAAACAAAAAAGGCTACGCGCCCTCGTTTGAAGAAATTAGAAAGCGACTTAAACTCGCCTCTGTTTCAACTGTTCATTTTCATATTTCAAAACTCAAAGCCGGAAATTATTTAGGTAAAATAGATAACCAGGCACGCTCAATCAGTATTTCCTCAAAAGAACCTCTGGTAAAAATCCAGCTTTTGGGAACTATCGCCGCCGGACAACCGATTGAAGCAATCCAGAATAAAGAAGTGATCGCTGTGCCTAAAAGCAAAATCCCTTCCTCGTCAGAGGTTTATGCCCTTCGTGTAGTCGGCAGCAGTATGATTGATGAAAATATAAATGATGGCGACGTGGTTTTAGTGCGTCAACAAGAAACCGCCGAGAATGGACAGAAAGTCGTGGCTCTTATAGATAACCACGAAGCAACCTTAAAAAAATTCTATAAAGAAAGGGGGCGTATCCGTCTGCAACCGGCCAATAAAAAAATGGAACCGCTTATTTTCAGAAATGGCCGAGATATTTCTATACAAGGAATAGTGCTTGATGTTATTCGTGAAGAAGGCACCTCGACGATTAAACTTCTACAATACAAAGAAACAGAGGAGCATAGAAAATTACCGCTAAATGATATTATATGTGGTAATGCGGTGGATGTAATGAAAACATTTCCACCCAACTCAATAGATCTTGTGGTAACATCGCCTCCTTATGATGAATTAAGAAATTATAATGGTTACAGTTTTGACTTTGGGGGCATTGCCAATGGTTTATTTAGGGTGATGAAAAAAGGCGGCATTGTTGTTTGGGTTGTTGGAGACAAAATTCAGAAAGGAAATAGAAGTCTCACAAGTTTTAAACAAGCATTATTTTTTCAAGGAATTGGATTCAACGTTCATGACGTTATGATTTATAGAAAGAAGAATACTCCTTTTATGAGGTCAAACGCCTATACAAATTGTTATGAGTTCATGTTTGTTTTTAGTAAAGGTTCTCCTAAAACATTTAATCCGCTAAAAACCAAGACAGCTCGACAGGGACAGGAGATGCTGCCTTTCAATAAAAAGGCGGATGGAATAAACAAGAAGACATTAGGCGAACTAAAGCCCGAAAAAACCATGACAAATATATGGGAATATGCCGTAGGGTTTGGTGGCTCAACTAGCGATAAAATTGCTTTTCAGCACACCGCGATTTTTCCAGAAAAATTAGCAGAAGATCATATCCTTTCATGGACCAAAACAGGAGACGTCGTTTTTGATCCAATGTGTGGTTCTGGGACAACTTGTAAAATGGCAACGATAAATAAACGCCACTATATTGGGTGTGATATATCGAAAGAATACGTGGAGCTTACAAAGAAAAGGTTGCAGTATTTCAATCTTTAATAGTTTTTCTTTAGGAATTCTATCGCGCTTTTCAATAACTCTACATCATCCTTAAACCGTCCTAGTCCCGTGTTGCAACTATCACAAATCCAACCACCAGTCTTTCCGGTATGATGGTCATGTTCTAAAACCACTTTACTTGTTACGCCAGCAATGGTTTTCTTTTTACAAATTGGGCATTCAAATGGCTCGTTTGCCGGTTTTTTCTTGAGCCAAGCGAGCTTGTCTTCTCTAGACACTCCAACCCCCCCCCATTTTTATTCGACAATCTTTACATGATGGCCGCCTTACCGACCTATTATTTTTTGCATTCTGGTTTTTAGCAAAGTTCGTAGTTTTTTTAAGTTTATGACAGACATTGCAAATTTTCTTACGAAAACCATCGCCCGTTTTTCTCACATCTATAATTTCGAAATCATCTTTGCTCAAATCAATCTGTTTCCAAACTCTTATAAAAAAGAGCGATGGCAAACTTATTAGCAAGTTGATTCATAATTTATTTACTCAACAATCCTGATCGAGGCGCTGGCCGAACCCTGATTTTCCACGCTGTCGTAGACGACCGCTTTCACTTCGTTGATTTCTTTGCTAAATTCCCCGGCTTCGTCAGCGGAAAAAGTAAAAGTGAACGGCGGCTCGCGCCGCGAGCCGAGAAAATTGTTGTTCAAAAAGAAATCCGCTCGCGCCACCGGGAAACGAGTCGTTTGAATGTCTAAATTGACCATTATCCTATCCTCGGCGCGGTAATTCATTTGCGGGTTGGCCAAAACGATCGCGACTCGGGGCGCGAATTCCGGCCGATGGACATCGTCGGCGGCTTGGGGAATCACCGCTTCAGTTTCCTCCGCTCGCCCGTTTTGCGCCACCCATTGCCGGATCGGTTCTTCCCAGAGCGGGAATTGCGGATCATTGAACCGATTGAGCCAATAAAGAATGGAATGGAACTGTTTGACCACTCGTTCTTGCTTGAGGTTGGGCGGCGTAAACTCGGTGGCCAATTTGCCGGAAATTTTATCAATAAAATAACTTTTTCCGCCGTCCGAAAAACCGCGAAAGACCGGCGGCAGTTCGCTCGCGGTTGGCGCCGGAGCGATAAATTTTTCGTTCGGAAGCCGATCCAGGGCGCTGGCGAAGAAACGTCGCCAGAGCGGCGCGACAATCAGACCAGCCACCTTTTTTTCCATCGGGGCATTATTGTTGTTGCCGACCCAGGCGCCGGCGACCAGATTCGGCGAGTAGCCGACAATCCAGGCGTCGCGGTAGTCGTTGGTGGTGCCGGTTTTTACCGCCACCGTCCGGCCGGGGAAGTTGAGCAGCGAATTTCGTCCAAAAATCGGCGCCCGCGCCTCATCGTCAGCCAGAATGTCGGAGATTAACCGAGCGGTGTTGGCGGCCAGCACCCGCTGGCCGCCAAGTGTAGATTGCTCAATGATTTGTCCCTGTCGGTCTTCAATTTTCAAAATTTTCACTGGCGGGTTTCGGATACCGTCGTTGGCAAAGACACCATAGGCGCTGGTCAGTTCGAGGAGCGAGACTTCGCCGCCGCCAAGCACCAGGGTCAGCCCGTAACGGTTCGAGTCGCCCAAACTGCTAATGCCCATCCGCCGCGCCGTTTCCAGAGAATCGGCCAGCCCAGCCAGATAAAGCACCTTAATTGAGGGGATATTGATTGACCCGGCCAGAGCTTGACGGAGCGACACCGGACCGCGGTAACGGTCATCGTAGTTCGTCGGGGTGTAGCAACGGCCGGGGTCAGCGGGACAGTTAACATCAAATTGCGTCGGCAGATCAAACAACATCGTCTCGGGCGTGTAGCCCTTGTTGAAAGCGGTGGCATAGACAAAGGGCTTAAAAGCCGAACCCGGCTGGCGGTGGGCGAGGGTGATGTTAAAATTCCCCTCCTTTTCCTGGTTAAAATAATCACGCGATCCCACCATCGCCAGGACCTCGCCGGTTTTCGGATCAAGCGCCGCCAGGCCGGCGTTCGTGGCGTTGAAATTTTTCTCGTTGGTCTCGGCGTAAGCGTTAATGGCGTCTTCAGCCAATTGCTGGGCCTCCCAATCTAAACTGGTGATGACCTTGAGACCGCGCGTTCTGATCGCCAGCCGGCCGTATTTTTCTTCCAAATAATCAAGCACCCACATAACGAAATGGGGCGCCTTGATGCCGGCGGAAACCAGAGGTTGGAAGACGATCGTCTCGGTCATAGCCGCGTCGAACTCATCTTGGCCGATGAAACCAAGTCCAAGCATCCGTTTAAGCACCAAATTTTTACGCGTCTCCAGTTCGGCTCGGTGGTTGCCGTAGGGAGAATAATAGGTGGGGGCTTTGGGCATGGCCGCGAGGTAGGCCGCCTCGGCCAGCGTCACCTCGCGCGCCGAATGGTTGAAAAAGGTCTGGCTCGCCTCCTCGACGCCGTAGAGGCGACCGCCGTAGGGGGCCTCATTCAAGTACCAGACCAGAATTTCTTCCTTGCTCATAATCCGTTCCAGTTTAAGCGCCAGAACAATCTCTTTGATTTTGCGCGTCAGTTTGCGGTCTTGAGTCAGGAGCGAATTTTTGATCAATTGTTGGGTAATGGTCGAGCCGCCTTGTTTGACGGCGCCGGCGCCGAGATTGACAAAAAAGGCGCGGAACATCGCACCGAGTTTGACCCCGCGATGCTCGTAAAACTCGTCATCCTCAATGGCGACCGTGGCGTTTTTCAAATGTTTGGAGATGTCCTCGGACGGCACCAGCCGGCGCCGGATGTTTTCTTCCACGTTGTAGAGCAGAATTTTTCCGGTCCGATCGTAAATTTTGGTTGATTCGGTTACCAGCCGTTCTTCGAGCGCCTGAAAATCCGGCAATTTTAAATTCACCAGCCAGAGCGCGCCGCCGCCGGCGCTAAAGAAGCCGATGGTTAAGATGACGAGCAATAACTTTTTCAGCATGGCGTTTATCCTAGCATCTCCTTGACTTTTTGGCCACTCTGTGCATATAATACAGGCAGTCTGGTCTTTGACCGCTTGTCTCAAGTTAAGACGAGCCGCCCGCCGGAGCGTCTCCGGTACTTAAGAAAGAAGGAGGATGACGATGTCACAGACATTGATCACCAGCCGAGACCCGAAAGGTCTCCACGCAGTTGGCCTTTTCGAGGCCGCCTACAACCGGTCCAAGCTCGATGACGCGCGCGCACAGCGGCTCAACGAGCGCGGCGGTGAACTGCAGGACGGGATCGCGAAGCTCATCGCCGATCTGACCACGCCCAACCAGTACGCCAACGAGGAAGTCCGTTCCACCTACACGTACCCGAAGGAGTACAAGGGGCCGAAGCCGATCGCGGATCAGATCAAGGCCATCGCCAAGATCTTCGATCTCGATCCGAGTCAGGCTCTCGAGTTCGTCAAGAACTTGCCTGCACTTCCCGAGGGAGCCGAAGGATGGTTCGCCATTCCGTCGGTCGCCGCGCTGGCCAAGAAGCACTTCCCCGAAGTGACCGATCCGGCCGAGAAGTACTGTCAGGCGGTCCAGCTCGTCCACGCCAAGGTCGCGGTCTCCCGGTCGTTCTACAACTACCGTGAGGGACAGATCGTGCCGGCGCAGTTGCGAGTTCACGCTCGCACGGCGCACGCGCTGGATCTCATCGCTGAGACGCAAGAAGCGAGCGACATTCTGATCGTCGCCGCCCAGATCGGAATACGTCACCGTGGCAAGTCCGTCCGTCGGGCTCGTGCGGTCTTCGTGGCCAACGAGTTCGGTCTCGGAAGTCTCGCGGTCGGATCCATCGTCCTGACTCATCCCGAACGGCTCGTCCGCTGGGAGGAACTGGACATGGACTGCGCCGGTGACGAGTTCGACGATCCGGTTTCCGCTGCTCGCTTCGGCAGCGCCCCGTTCTTTTACTTCGACGACGGCGAGGTCGGGTTCGGCGCGTGCGTCGTCTCGGTTGCCGGCGACGGCTGCGGGTCTGCCTCTGGGTTCGTTCCGTAGCAGTGATCCTCGGCGTTTGAAATCTTGAATCTTTTGATTCTTGATTTCGCGGCAAAAAATTTCAGGGTTATCCACAACGTGGGTAACCCTGATTTCTTTTTAAGATGGAATTTGAGCAGATTTTTTACTATAATTGACCTCGAGTTTAGGCTAATGCACGGCCGTTTACGGATTGCCGGCGCCGGCGCCAAAGAAGCCGATGGTTGAGATGACGAGCAATAACTTTTTCAGCATGGTTTTCATCCTAGCATGTCTGGCCGGCGAGCGTTAGCCATGTTAGATTAAGTGAATGGCGACGATGGACGAAATCAGAAAGTTGCTGACCCGCGCCGTGGAGCGGGTTTACCCCGGCGAGGCCGCGGTGCTCCAAACATTGAAAAGCGGCCGTCGGTTGTCGGTTTATCTCGGCATTGACCCGACCGGGCCCCATCTCCATCTCGGCCACGCCACTAATTTGCTCCTCCTGCGGCGCTTTCAAGAATTGGGGCACCGGGTTTATTTACTCCTGGGCGATTTTACCGCCAGGATTGGCGACCCGACCGATCGTCTGGCCGCTCGCCAGCCGCTCACTCCGGTGGCGATCAAGGCCAACCTAAAAACTTTTAAACAGCAGGCCGGGAAAATCCTCCGCTTTAGCGGTCAGACCGCGGCGCAAATCAAATTTAATTCTCGCTGGCTGGCCAAGCTCCGGCTGGCAGATTTTCTGACTCTCGCCGGGCACTTTACCGTCGAGCAAATTTTGGAACGGGCGATGTTTCAGGAGCGTCTGCGGGTCCAGAAACCGATTTGGCTGACCGAGCTCGTTTACCCGCTACTCCAAGGCTATGATTCGGTGGCGCTTAAGGTTGACGCCGAGATCGGCGGCAGTGATCAAACTTTCAATATGCTCGTTGGTCGCGATTTGCTGAAGAGTTATCTCGGCCGAGAGAAATTGCTGTTCACCACCAAACTTTTGGTTAATCCGAAAACCGGTCGCAAACTGATGAACAAAAGCGAAGGCGGTTTGGTAAATCTGGATGACCAACCGGACCAGATGTACGGTCGAGTGATGGCTTTGCCGGATGAGACGATCATGCCGGTGGCTGAACTGGCGACTGATTTGCCAGACGCCGCCTGCGCCGAGTTGGCCGCGGCCCTGGCCCGCGGCTCGGCTAACCCACGCGATCTCAAGATGCGTTTGGCCCGCGCGGTGGTTAATTTGTATTGGGATGCTGAAAGCGCCGTCGCGGCCGAAAAACATTTCATTGCCGCTTTTCAGCAAGGCCAACCCGAGGCCGTAAGCGAGGTGTCGGCCGCGGTTGGCGCCTCGCTGTTTGAAATTTTACAGACCGCCGGATTGGTCAAGTCCAAAAGCGACTGGCGGCGATTGGTCGCCGCCGGCGCCGTCGAACTTGACGGCGAGCGGCTCGTTGATCCGCATTACCGTCTCAAAAAATCAGCCGTTTGCCAAATTGGCAAACGGCGATTTCTGCGGCTACGGGTGAAGTAAAACCATCCGGATTTTCTTGATCTATACCTCCTCGTCTTCCGCTAAATCCTCCTCGTCTTCCCCATCTTCTTTCTCTCCGTCGGCGGCGTTCTCGCCCATACCCGGGGTCTCTTCTTCATCACCGGCGCCGTCGGTGTCAGCCAGGGTCTCGTCTAGTTCGTTGTCAAAATCCATATTTATTTTATTTGAATTAGGGCCGACCTTTTAATGGCTTTGGTAAAACCCCTATTTTTTAGCATACCGAGATTTTTTTGCAATCGTCGCGCGCGGCAGTTGTGGATAAGATGACGCGGCCTTAAGCGCGCCGGTCAGGGCAATGGCCAGAGCGTCCACCTCGTCGTCCCAACTGCGCTTTTTTTTAAAGCCAAGCAAACGTTCAACCATATATTTGACTTGTTCTTTGCTAGCTTGGCCGTAACCAGTCATGGCCATTTTAACCTCCAGCGGAGTCAGATTGATTACCGACACCTTGAGTTGGCGCGCGAGGTAAAGGAGGGCGCCCCGGACCTCGGCCACGGCCATGGCCGTTTTCCGATTGCTGGCGAAAAAAACCTCCTCCAGAGCCAAGAGGTCTGGCCGACGTTGTTTGATGATCGTTGCCACTTGGGTTACAAGGTGATAAAGCCGTTCGGCAAAAATCTCGCCCCGCGGGCTGGTCAGGCAGGCGGAATAGATAATTTTATAATTCTGTTGGGCCGAGCGCTCAATGAGCGCCAGACCCAAACGGTCATAACCAGGATCAATGCCCAGAATTTTCATCAGTCGGGTCGGCCGCCGCATCGTGCCAGAGGTTTTGGACATCCTCGTGTTTTTCCAGCGCGGCCGAGAGCTCGTTGAGTCGAGTCCGTTCTTCCCCCGTCACTCGCCGCGGGTTTTTGGGCCGGTAGCCCGCCGGGCCGGAGGCTCCGGGCCGGAGGCCGTCAGGGGTTTGTTCAAAGGCCCAAAGCGCGGCCCCGGGCGAAGCCAGCGCCGCGCCATGCGCGGCCAGCAGATGTTTGATTTCTTGAGCGGTGCGGTTTTTATTATCGGTCATCGCTTCAATGATTAGGGCCGCGCCGCCCGGGCCATAGGCCTCGTAAAGCACGGCTTCGAGATTCGCTCCGGCTAGGGTCGCGGCTTTGATCGCCCGTTCGATGTTGTCACTCGGCATGTTTGCTTCCCGCGCCCGGGCGATGGCCGCTTTCAGCCCGGCGGTGTTGTGATCGCCGCCGGCCTTCCTCGCCTCCCATTGAATTTGTTTAGCCAAGCGCGAAAACCGCCGGCTCTTGGCCGCGTCCGCCACTCCCTTCTTCCGCTTAATTTGCGTCCATTTATTGTGCCCGGCCATAATCAGTAGTGTAAAGCGTAAAGCGAAAAGTGTAAAATAAACTGCCGGATGAAAGTAACTAGCCCAAAGAAAAAGCCCCGAACACATTGGGTTCGGGGCGGGGCGTCGGGTCGTGAAGTACGGGATGGCGCTTGGAGTGATTCGTTCTCTATCACGAACCATAATCCACACATTCATTTGAACGCCTCCTGTTCCACTGTCAGCGGAACTAAATCAAGGTCCAATCTCGTCTAAAAACACTGCTGTTATGCTAGCACAACGCGCGGTAGGTTGTCAAATTAACGGCAACCACTCACTCGTATAATTCGGAATGGGTACCGAGAGTGATGAGATTCAGTAAGCCGTCAACGTATTTCTCATAGATAAGTCGAATGTCGCCTGTGATATTGACACTGCGGCAACCGACATAAGAGCCATGCAGAGAGTGATTGCCAAGCAATGGATTAAACTCGTTTTTCAGTAGAAGGTGCAAGCACTCAACCACTTTTCGACGAAGCGACGGCGGCAACCTTTTGTAGCGTTTACGGAAACGGCTTGAATAATGCAAGCCATAATTCATTTTTCCAAAGCCGCCACGAGTTCGCTGACGCTGCGGAACGGTCCGGTCGCGCGACTGGCCGCAAATTCCCGCCTCGCCTCCCCAATGATTTTTCTGGTGTTGGGGTTGGGTACAAGAGGCGCGTAAAATTCAACTCGCTGTTCGTTGATAAAATTGCGCAGGAAACCGTTGATCACCGTGCCGAGCGGCAGACCGACTCGGCGCGCCGTGAACTCAGCGGCCTTCTTGATTTTTTTATCTACCTTAACGGTAACCAGAGTTTTCGTATTCATATACCCAAGTATATACTACGGGATTCTAATGTCAACCAGGAAAATCTCGCCTAAAGCAATTTGTTTTGTCGGTTGGCTGGCGGTTTCTGACCTAAGTGCGCGTAGGCCTTGGGCGTGGCTTGTCGGCCGCGCGGCGTGCGGTCGAGAAAGCCGAGTTGGATGAGGTAGGGCTCGTGGACTTCGGCAATCGTGGCTTCTTCTTCGGCCGTGGCCGCGGCGAGCGTATTCAACCCGACCGGCCCGCCGCCGAACTTTTCAATCAGTGTCAGCAAGAGCTTCCGGTCAGCGGCCGAGAGCCCCATTTGATCCACCCCGATCAGGTTCAGGGTTTCCTCAACGATCAGTTCGTCAATCAGCTTTTTTTTGATTTGGGCCAGATCCCGCGCTCGTTTTAGAAATTGATTGGCGATCCGCGGGGTAAAACGGCTACGTCCGGCAATCGTCCGCGCGGCGCGCGGCTCAATCTTGACGCCCAAAATTTTTGCCGACCGTTTAATGATTTCCTGAATCTCCTCTTCGCTGTAAAAGTCAAGCCGGAAGGTCCCGCCGGAAAAACGCGAACGTAGGGGACTGGATAAGAGAGCGATTCGGGTGGTGGCGGCGATGAGCGTAAAAGGCGGCAGGTCAAGCTGGATGACCCGCGCGCCCGGGCCCTTGCCGATGACGATATTCAGCTTGCCTGACTCCATCGCCGGGTAGAGCACTTCTTCAATCAACTTGTTCAGCCGGTGGATCTCATCAATAAACAAGATGTCGCCCGGCGACAAGTTAGTGAGAATGGAAGCTAGATCGCCGACTCGTTCAATCGCCGGGCCAGAAGTGACTTTGATCTGGGTCGTCAGCTCTTTAGCGATTAAGTAGGCGAGGGTGGTTTTGCCGAGGCCCGGCGGGCCATAAAACAAGAGGTGTTCCGGCGGGTGTTGCCGTTCCCGGGCGGCTTGGAGTAAAATCTTCAAGTTCTGTTTGATGTTCTCCTGGCCGATATATTCTTCCCAGGCTGTTGGTCGGAGCGATTGATCAAGAGTCCAGTCGCTCCCTTGTTGTTCCGTCGCCGGATTGTTTTGGTTACTTGACTTCTTTTTCATTTTATGCTAGGATCGTATTCGAGGTCATAAACCTCTAAGCAACTAAACTTTTGGGTTTAAACGGGTGCTGGTTAAAGGACGTTCTGGTTTCTTTTCGCTCCGGCGATGGGATCACTGGGTCTATCCTTAGACCGGCGCCTCACTTGGGGCTTTTGAGCGTCAAGGATTGCTTAGAGGTTTATGACCTCGATTGCTATATTATCAAAGAATCTCGGCGTAAAGATCTACCACCCGCTCGAGCTCGGCCAGAGCGGTAACGCCGTCAAGAACTTTCAATAATCCATCCTCGCGCAGGTCAAGGAGTCCGGTCGCCGAGGCCAGATGTTTGATTTCTCGCTCGCTCGGGTTTTTAAGCAAGAGCTCGGCAATCGCCGCGTTCATCACCACGGCCTCAAAAATGCCGATCCGCCCGCGGAAGCCAGTGCCGTGGCAGTGCGGGCAGCCCGCCGGAGCGGGTTGCCAGAGAACGGCTGGCAACGCCCGAGCGAAGCCCGGCCGCTTTTTCGCCAGCGCCCCGAGGATGGTACTGATCAAAGCGAGTTCTTTGTCCCGCGGCTGGTAACTCTCGCGGCACTCGGGGCATAAGCGCCGCACCAGCCGTTGGGCCAAGGCGATGTTTAAGGCCGCCTCGATAATTTTCGGGTTCACCCCCAAGTCAACGAGGCGCGGGATCGTGCCGGCGGCGTTGTTGGTGTGGAGTGTAGAAAGCACGAGGTGTCCGGTGAGTGAAGCGTTGATCGCGATTTTCGCCGTTTCGGCATCCCGGATCTCGCCCACCATGATGATGTCCGGATCCTGTCGCAGGGCCGAGCGTAGGCCGACGAGAAAGGTGTATTTTTTGTCCGGGTTGACTTGCGTCTGGTTAACCCCCGTCAGATGGTATTCGATTGGGTCTTCAATGGTGATGATTTTCGTGTCGGCGGTGTTCAAGACGCGGAGGATGGCGTAAAGAGTGGTAGTTTTACCCGAGCCGGTCGGTCCGGTGAGAAGGATGAGACCGTTCGGTTTAGCGATTTGCTCTTTGAGCGTGCCAAAAAGTTTTTGTTCCATGCCGAGATCGGTGAATTCCACCACCAGTGTCTCCGGGTTCAAGAGCCGGAGTACGATTGATTCGCCATAGGCCCCGGGCAGGATCGCGGTCCTGACCTCAATATCATTTTGTCCCAGACGGATCGAGAAGCGCCCGTCCTGGGCCGTGGTTTTAATGTTCAATTTGAGACCGGAGACCAGTTTGACGCGCGAGAGCAGGGGCCGGAAGATTTTCCGGTCGAAAAAAGCAAAATCGTTGAGCACGCCGTCGAGCCGATAGCGCAGGCGCAAGCGCGTTTCTTCCGGTTCAAGGTGGATGTCCGAGGCTCGGACGATGATGGCGCCGGCGAGGATGATCTCGAGCAGGTTTGTCACGCCGCCCGCCTTGAGCGTCAGTGCCGTCTCGGCGTCGAGTCGGGCGCGGACGCTGTCCAGATCTTTGATTTCTTGGATAAAAGTGTTGATGGCTTCGCTGGCGATATCAACGATCCCGGCTTCGGTTTGGCTGGATTCGGAAATTTCCTGGTAGCGCTCGAAGGCGCGCGCCAAACTGGCTTCTGAACCAAGATAAACCGCCACCTTGAAGTTTTTGTCCTCTAATTCGCGGATGATTTTTTGCGCGGCGGAGTTATTAGGCGAGAGCACAACGACGAATAAATTTTTGCCGGTCACCTTAAAGGCCGCCAAATTGGCGGCGCGGGCTTCGGTTTCTGGGACGAGGCGCAGGGCGTCGGTGTTGATCGGCAGTTTGGAGAGATCAATGTAAGGAAGTTGGTATTTTTGCGCTAGGGTTTCGGCGAGGGCTTCAGCTTCCTTGGCGCGGAGTTCGTCAAGCCGCAGTCGCTGTTTGTCTTCTTGAAAGTCAACTGGCATTAACTTATTCCTAGCACAGCCGTCAGAAAAAGACATCCCGAGCTGGTGATAACTCCATTCGCTAAAGATTTTTCACACAAAAACCCGCCCGATCGAGCATTGTCGATGGGCGGGAATGATTAGCTGGGCTCTTTGAGGCAAAACGCACGAAGGATCTTCTGTCTGGTTCTGGGGTGGGAGTATTGATAATATGCGGCGTTCTTAATCCGTGCCCCGAAACGCAAAGGCAGATTTAGTTCTTGGCAAGCCGCTACAATACCCATAGTAATCGGCCGTTTAGTAATCCCCAGTTGTGTCTCAAAGGCTAAAGCGCCGACCGGGTCACAACATAAATACCTTATAGGGTGAATCAAAAAGATTCTGTTTTCAGAGTCAAACACTGCTTCCCATCCCTCACCTTTGAGTTGGGATAGCGCCACCCAAAATCTTGCCATCGTCATTCTCTTTTTTACTTCTGCTCCTCGGCGACCCATCGGGTGCTCCTTTCTAAAAAGACCTGTTTTATCCACTCACACCAACTCCATTTCTTGCACATTCGCGCTTGACGGTCAAGGAAGAAGAGACAGTTTTACAACAGCAAAATCTAACCAACTTCTTCCGATCGTGAGAAGATGGTAACATTTTTTCTCTGGACCTTGTGTCATGTTAAAATAGGTCAATGGAAATAGTGAGTCGTAGTTTAGCGGAAACTGAAGAAGCCGCCAGAGCGTTTTTAGATAAATTAAAGCCGGCTAAAGGCCGAGCGACCGTGATTGGACTTCTGGGCGAGCTCGGGTCTGGGAAAACTGCTTTTACTCAAGCCGCGGCGCGGGCGCTTGGTATTCGTGCGCCGGTCCAAAGTCCGACTTTCGTGATTATGAAAACCTATGCGGTTTCGGGGAAATGGCAAGGGTCGCCCTTGACAAATGGCAAGGGCGACCCTTTTTGCCCATGGGGAAATTTAATTCACATTGATTGTTATCGGTTGAATAAAGCCGATGATCTGCTTCATCTCGGTTGGGATGAGCTCGCGGCTGATCCAGCGAATCTGATTTTGGTCGAATGGCCCGAGCGCGTGGGCAACCTCTTATCATCACCGGCCTTAAAAATTAAATTTGAAGTGGTTGACGAAAATTCTCGGAAAATCATTTATGATGAAAAATAAAAAGCGCACGTACCTCGCGGTCGCGCGCCTAGCCTAGACGACACTACTTCTTCTTGATGGTGTGCGTCTTTCTTTTCTTCGGACGCTTGGTCGATTTCTTCTCGGTCGAAGTGGTAGGGTTCGTTCCCTTCTTGTACTTCTCTACGGACATGCCGTAGCAATCGGCCATCATCTCCTCGGAGGATTGGCCTCGCTCGGCAGGGCTGTGGTCACAGTAGACTCTTCCGCAGATCGGACATCCCATACAGATTCTCCTTTCAAGACACTGTTCTATTGTGGCTTTTCCATTCTATCTCCAACACAGAGATGCTCGGATTAGCCAACTTTCAACGAACTGTTAATCATGCTTACATATCGTTATAAATCTGTCAAATTTGGTACGCGGAGTATTATGAGTGATAAATGTGATAAACTGTGAAAATATGAACAATCAGGAACATCGCCCACCACTTATCTCACGGGGAGATATTTGGTGGGCTAGTGTCGGCGAAAATGTCGGCTCGGAAATTAACGGCAAGAACAAACTATTTTCTCGGCCGATAATTATTTTTAAAAAACTGGCGCATGGTTTTTATTTTGTTGTTCCAACTACCACCAAAATCAAAGCTGGTACTTGGTATGTAAAGTTTAGACAACAAGAAAAAGAAATGGTGGCTTGTCTGCACCAAGCCAGAGCCATTGACTATCGTCGACTCTCATCAAAACTGGGGACACTCGATGATGAAGATTTCCTCCGAATTAAAAATGGCTTTAACTCACTGTACAAATAAATATTCCCCCGCCAAAGGCGGGGGCCGCGGGACAATCCCGAATGTAAATCGAGTATACGCCCGTAATTATGAAAGTCAAGCAACCCAATTGTGATTATCGTTTCCAAGCTGATATTTAGATAATGTCAACCGCAAAAATCACCAAAACCCTCGTTCTTCTCGATGTCCACGCGATTTTGCATCGGGCTTACCACGCCTTGCCGGATTTTACGACGCAGTCAGGCGAGCCAACTGGCGGACTTTACGGTTTGGTGGCCATGCTGATTAAGCTCATCGCCGAACTCAAACCAGATTACCTCGCGGCCTGTTATGATCGGCCGGAACCGACTTTCCGCAAGGCGGTTTATCGGCAGTACAAAGCCGGGCGGAAGCCGGCCGATTCAGAGTTAGTCGGCCAGATTGAGCGCTCGCGGGAATTTTTCATTGCTTTCAATATTCCAATTTACGAGCAAGCCGGTTTTGAGGCCGACGACATCATCGGCACGATTGTGGAACAGGCGTCCAAGTTTGAAAATTTAAAGATCATCATTGCCTCGGGCGATCTTGATACTCTGCAGTTGGTTAGCGGCCAACGAGTGGCAGTCTACACTTTCAGGAAGAAGCTCACTGAAACCGTGCTTTATGATGAATCGGCCATGCGCGTCCGTTTCGGCTTCGGCCCGGAACTTTTACCTGATTGGAAGGGATTGCGCGGCGATCCGTCGGATAATATCATCGGCATCGCCGGCATCGGCGAGAAGACGGCGACGACGCTCGTCACTAATTTCGGTTCGCTGGAACAGATGTACGGCAAATTGAAAAAGGATCAGCCGGCTTTCCGGCGCGCCGGCCTGAAGGATCGAGTGATCAAACTGCTTCTTGACGGTGAGGAAGAGGCGCTGTTTTCTAAAACTTTGGCGACGATCCGGCGCGACGCGCCGATCAATTTTTCTCTGCCGCCGGACACCTGGCGCGCGGGCGTCTTGACCAAATTGGCCGCCGCCGAATCCTTGTTTGATCAGCTGGAATTTCGGACGTTGAAGGACCGGTTTAATAATTTATTTCATTCCAAAGGTGAGACCTTGCCAGCGGCAAGGTCTCACCTTGACATTGAATCTAGACCGACCGACCGCGCGCTTCGTGAATTGCAGATCGCGGTCTGGTTGTTGAATTCCGAACGCCCGAGTCCAAGCTGGACAGAAATTAGACAACTGGCCGGTCAGACCGAGCCGGCTGAAGCGCGGGCTTGGCTTGAGGAGGCGTTGGCGCGGGAGGGTTTAACCCGTGTTTATCGGGAAATCGAGTTACCGCTTGTGCCGATTTTGGCCGCCGCCGAGGCCCGCGGCCTGCTGCTTGATTTGCCATATTTGAAAGAACTTTCCCGATCGGTCCACCGGGAGCTAAACGCGCTGGAGAAAAAAGTTCATCGCGCCGCCGGTCGGGACTTTAATTTGAATTCTCCCAAACAACTCAGCGAAGTTCTTTTTTTCGATCTGAAGCTGCCGCTTAAGGGCTTACGGAAGACCGCCGGCGGAGCCCATTCAACTCGGGAATCAGAATTGCAGAAACTAAAAGACACTTACCCGATCATTGCCGATATTTTGGCCTATCGGGAGCGGCAGAAATTACTTTCCACTTACATTGATGCCTTACCGCAGTTGGCGGACGCCACCGGCGCCCTGCACACCACTTTTGATCAAACTGGCACCGCCACGGGCCGGCTGTCCAGCCGCGACCCCAATCTCCAAAACATTCCCGCCTTCGGCGGTCTCGGACGATTGGTCCGGCGCGCCTTCATTGCCCGGCCCGGTCACTCCTTCGTCGCCCTGGATTATTCGCAAATTGAGATGCGGGTTTTGGCCGTTCTCTCCGGCGACGAGACCATGCTCAATCTGTTTAGAAATAATATTGACATTCACACCGGTGTGGCCGCCCAGGTTTTTGAAGTGACGGCAAGCGAGGTGACAGCAGAGATGCGCCGCCAGGCCAAAGTGATTAACTTCGGGATTATTTACGGCATGGGTCTCCAGGCTCTCCGGGCCAATTTGGGGACGACTCGCGAGGCCGCCGCCGAGTTCTATGATCGTTACTTCGCCACTTTTCCTAAAATTCATGCTTACTTTGAACGGGTCAAATCTGGAGCCAGAAAGAATGGGTACACCGTAACGCATTTCGGCCGGCGCCGTTATTTGCCGGACCTCGGTTCGTCTCTGCCCTATATCCGGTCGGCGGCCGAACGGATGGCGTTGAATGCGCCGCTTCAGGGCACGGCGGCGGATCTGATCAAGTTGGCGATGATTCGGGCCGAGACGTTACTCCAAGAACACCGCTGGCGTCAGTCGGCTCATCTCGTCTTGACCGTCCATGATGAATTGATTTATGAAGTGGCCGAGACCGAAGTTGCCGCAGTGATCCCAGTTCTAAAACAAGCGATGGAACAGGTCATTGACTGGCCCGTGCCTCTCTCGGTGAAAGTGGCCACTGGCTTGAACTGGGCCGAGTTAGGAGTATAATGAGTAAATTATTAACAAGGTCAGACCTTGTCCTCAAGGTCTGACCTTAAGATAAATTAATTATGGATAAGAAACTTTTGATTTTAGGATTAGTTTTTGGCGCAATTATTACTTTGCCGTTGGCCGGGTTTGGGCAGACGACCTCGATTGTGCCGCCGGCCGCCGAACGGATTCAACTGTTCAATCGTTTGCGTTCGGAATTAGCAACTCTTCAAGCTAAACTCGAGACGCTCAAACTCCAGTCTGCGTCGGTCAAGTCAGAAATCCGCTTGACCAAAAATCTGATGAGGGGCATGACCGACGAAGAAGTTAAAAAACTGCAAGAATTGCTGGCGACTGATCCGGAAATTTATCCCGAGGGGTATCAAACCGGTTATTTCGGTGCCTTGACCCATCGGGCGATGATGAAATTCCAGAAGAAAGCCGGGCTGGCGGAAACCGGGGAAGTTGACGATCGTACGATGTGGAAAATTAACGAATTATTGACTGAAGGCGCAGGACATTCCGGCAAGATTCCGCTCGGGCTTCTGCGGGCGCCCGGTATCTTGAGGAAACTCGGGTTCGCCACCACCACCCCGCCCGGGCAAGATACGACCGCGCCGGTGATCACTGGCGTTGCCGCCACCTCTACCACCGTTTCCAGCACGGTGATTGCGTGGCAGACGAATGAGCCGACAACCGGGCAAGTTTATTTCGCCACCACCACTCCGGTTGCCGCGAGTAACGGGACGAAGGTAAGCCTTGATCTTACTCTGACTGTCAGTCACGTCTTATTGCTCGGCAATCTGCAAGCGAGCACTACTTACTATTACTATATCAAAGCCACGGATCGCGCCGGCAACTCGGCGACGACGACCGACGCGAGCTTTACCACCCTCGGGCAGTAAATTTGAAAGGTGTTTGATCCGGAATCGAGTGTGCCGTTTAGAATTAGTCGAAGCAAGATTGATCTCTTTTTCAACTGCCCGCGGTGCTTTTATCTTGATGCCGGCCTAGGAGTTAAACGGCCAGACACTTACCCGCTCACGCTTAATCTGGCGGTGGACACACTCTTGAAAAAAGAATTTGATCTTCATCGAGCGAAACAGATTGCTCACCCGCTGATGAAGAAATACGGCCTGGACGCTGTCCCCTTTAAGCACGAGAAAATGGATGCTTGGCGCGAGCTCGATTTCGGCCGCGGCGGCATTCATTACCGGCATCCGGAAACAAACTTTGATGTTTATGGTGTGGTTGACGATCTGTGGCTTAATCTGAAACATGAGTTAATCGTGGTTGATTATAAGGCGACGGCGAAAGCGACCCCCCCGACCTTAGACGGTAATTTAGGAGCGCAATACAAGAGACAGATGGAAGTTTACCAATGGTTGTTTAAGCAGAATGATTTTCCGGTTTCGCCGCTTGGTTACTTCGTGTATGTGAATGGCCGGAAAGACGCTAAAGCTTTCGACGGCAAGTTGGAGTTTGATGTCAGTATTTTGCCTTGCCGCGGCGACACGGCTTGGATTGAGCCGAAATTGATAGAGATTAAAAAGTGTTTGCTCGCGCCGCGGCCGCCCGAGCGGGCGGCTGATTGCCCGTTCTGTGAATACCGGCAGGCGGCCGGCGAGGCGCTCCAGCCGCCGGCGACCGGGGCTTATCCACAAACCGGTCAAGTTGCTTTGTGGTAAGGAAATCTCTACAATGACAAGATTATGAAGAAATTAATCTGGTTGATTATCATCGTCGTGGCGGTTTTCGTGCTTTACCGGGTGTTTCGTCAGGAATCAATTCCGCCAGCCGGCGCGGCGCCGCTCTCGGTCAGACTCGCGGCGCAGAACAGTTCTGGCGAGAGCGGTCAGGCGACATTAACCGAGGCCGACGGACAGGTAATGGTGGCGATAACATTGTCTGGCATGCCTCCAGACCGGCCCCAGCCGGTCCATCTGCACAAGGGCAGCTGCGAGGTTTTGGGCGAGCCGATTTATACCTTGAGTTCAGTGGTCAACGGCGTTTCCGAGACCACTCTGCCCGTGTCGCTCGCGGCCATTACCGGCGAGTTGCCGCTTGCCCTCAATGTCCATAAATCAGCGGTGGAGATGAATGTTTATGTGGCCTGCGGCGAGGTCGCCAATGACTGATTTTCCCCTTTTGGGTCCGATGCTGGTTCGTCTTGTCTTGGCCGCTGTCTGCGGCGCGATTTTGGGCTTGGAGCGAACCGTCGCCGGCAAGCATGCCGGCGTCAGGACTTATGCCCTGGTAACTTTGGGTTCAGCTCTCTTTGTGGTGATCTCCGAACTCGTGATCGCGCGTTATCTGGGTCAGACGGGTTTGACGCTTGATCCGCTCCGGATCGCCTCCCAGGTGGTGGTGGGGATCGGTTTTCTCGGCGCCGGGCTGATTATTTTCAAAGAATCGAAAATCAGCGGTTTGACCACGGCCGCCGGTTTGTGGGTGGCGGCCGGCATTGGCGTCGCCGCCGGTTTTGGCCTTTTGGCGCTGGCCATCGTCGTCACTGTCCTGACCCTGCTTATTTTCACTTTCTTGTGGTTGTTCGAGAAGCGGATTAAGCCCGCCGAGAGGCATGAGGACTAGAACTTTTATCTCGTGGAATGTAAATGGCTTGCGGGCGGCGGTTAAGAAAGGATTTGTCGCTTTCCTTAAGCAGTACCAGCCGGATGTTATCGGTCTGCAGGAAATTAAAATCACTGATCAGGCGCGCGATAAAGAGGAATTTGACTTTGCCGGCTACCATGAATATTGGCATCCGGCCGAGCGGCCGGGATATAGCGGCACGGCGGTGCTGACTAAGTTAGCGCCGCTCGCAGTCAGTCAAGGGTTTCCTTTCGCCGAAGATAATGAAGGCCGGATTCAGACTCTGGAGTTTGAAAAATATTATTTTCTCAACTGTTATTTTCCCAACGCCAACCACGCCCTCTCTCGTTTAAGTTTCAAAGAAGAATTTAACCGGAATTTTTTAGCCTATGTTAAACAGCTGGAGCGCAAGAAACCAGTGATTGCCGGCGGCGATTTCAATGTGGCGCGCGAAGAAATAGATTTGGCGCGGCCCAAGGAGAATATCGGCCAGCCGGGTTTTACTGACGAAGAACGTTCTTGGGCGCGCCGGTTCGTGGCGCACGGTTTGGTGGATACTTTTCGCGAGCTCCAGCCTAAGAAAGTTCAGTACTCGTGGTGGAGTTACCGTTCTTTGGCCCGCGAGCGGGACATCGGCTGGCGGATTGATTATTTTTTTGTCAGCCGGTCTCTGCTTGATCTGACGGCTGACGGCTTTATTCTGTCAGAAGTCGAGGGGTCGGATCACTGCCCGGTCGGTCTCGCGCTCAAGCAATGATCTATTTAATTTATGGCCCAGATCGGAGGAAAGCGCAGGCGGCGGCCGAAGCGCTTTTGGCGGCCGAGTTCAAGAAGTTTCCCGAGCTCGCGGTGTTCAGATTTTCGGTCGATGACTATTCGCTGGAACGGTTGGAAGAAGTCTGCGTCGGTCAAACCTTGTTTGCTCAAAAGTTCGCCGTGGTATTGGACGGTTTATGGGCCTCGGCCGGAGAACTTTTCTCCCGTTATTTGTCTGACTTAAGCGTCTCGTCCAATCTCTATCTTTTGGTTGAAGAGGCGCCCGAGCCAGATGTTTTAGAACAGGTGAGCACCGCCGGCGGCGAGGTAAAAAAAGTAGCTGGCCGCGAGACATCGAAGTCGGTCGAACGCACTCCTAGTTTCAATCTTTTTGCCGTGGGAGATGCTTTGGCCGAGCGCGATCGCCGCCGCGCTTGGGTTTTGTTTCAGACCGCGCTCGCCCGCGGGCTCGCGCCGGAAGAAATTTTTTGGAAACTGGTTTGGAAAATAAAAACTTTGCTTCTTGTGCAAACCGCCGCCGACCCGGTCGCGCTCGGCTTCAAGCCCTTTGTCTTACAGCAGTCGCGTCGGCACAGCCGGAATTTTAAGTTGACTGAATTGAAACAACTTTCGGCGCGGCTGGTGGCGCTCTGGCACGACAGCCGCCGCGGCCTGACGGATTTCGAACTCGGTCTGGAGCGGCTGATTTTGGAGATATAAAGAGTCCGCCCGGCAGGAGTCGGACCTGCGACCGTCTGCTTAAAAGGCAGCTGCTCTACCAACTGAGCTACGGGCGGGTGAGGTTATAATCACTAAATTATAACGGCCAGTCAAGGGCGAAGAAGCCGGGACCGAGAAAGAGAAGCGAGACCGCGATGGCGAGTTTGAGCAACCGCCGATCGTTTGTTCCCAGCCGCCAGAGTTCGTAGAGGCAGATAATTGCGCCGCCGAGCGCGGCGGCTTGGGTCAGTAACCCGATCACTAACAGCCCGCCGGCGACTGCCTTGAGCAGGGACATGACCCGTTCGGTTTTTCGTTCGGCATAAGCCTCGTGGATAAAAGCTAGGCCGAGCACCGCCCGGAGAATCACCGGCGCGACGAGCCAATAAGTCAGGAGGTTTGGAAAAAGACTCAACATTTTGTTATTGTAGCATGGATGGTTAAGACAAAAGAAATCTTTTTGATTCTTCACAATGTCCGGAGTAGTCAAAATGTCGGGGCGATCTTTCGGGTCGCTGACGCCGCCGGGGCGAGCAAAATTTATCTAACTGGCTACACGCCGGCGCCGCGCGATCGTTTCGGCCGGCCGAATCGCCAGGTGATCAAGACCGCGCTCGGCGCGGAAAAGTTTGTCAAATGGGCAAAGTTCCAAAATATCTCAAAACTGATTTCTAAACTAAAAGCTGAAAGCCTGTCCGACGGCAAGGCGGGCTATAAGCTAATAGCTTTGGAGATCTCTCCCAAATCCGTTGATTACCGCAAGGTAAAAATAACCGGGCCGACGGTGATTATCGTGGGCAACGAAGTGCGCGGCTTGTCGCCGAAAATTTTGACTCGCTGCGATCTTGTCGCCGAGATCCCGATGCGCGGCCGAAAAGAATCGCTCAATGTCGCCGTCGCGCTCGGGGTGTTTCTTTTCTCCTTATTTTAAGCCATTTAATAATTTTGTGCTTGACTTTTTTCAAGCAATATGCATATAATATTGACAGAAGTCCTTTGATAGGACGAAGTTGGTACCAGACGCTTGGGGGTGTGCCTCGGGCGTGGAAGTGCCATAGATCGAAAGGAGGATTGCCATGCAGGCAACCTTTGATCAGGCCGCACAAGTCTTGAGGTTGTTGAACGACCAGGGAGTGGCTCTCGAAGATCTCCAGGACATTTTCAGTTCTGGGGTGTTGAGCGATGTGGCTCTCGCCGCTCGCTTGAAGCGTTTGCCGACGGCCACGCGAGTAACGAACGAAATGGAGGAAGAGTTGTTTCGGTTGAGGTGGTTGGACGCGTTCAATCTGGGAGTATATTCGCAGGTCAGCTATTGCTTCAAGGTTGACTATGATCTCCCCTGGGCTCAATTATCCTTGGAGCTCGGGGAACCGATTATCCCTGCCAATTATCTTAAGACCAGCAAGTCAGGCCAAACCGAGGTTTCTGGCAAGGTCATCTCGTTTCATCGAGCCATGAAGTTAGACGAACTGCGGAGATGGGCCCGCTATTACCATTGGACTTTGGCTGAACCGCGTGAGCTCGCTGCCTTAACCATGGTTCAGGACATTTCTGTGGAGTGTCCGGTGTTCGCCGCCGGAGTGGTTCTGTCCGAGGGAGGGTATCAGGGCGTAGTCGCTCTCACCGGAGCGGCTAGTGTGCCTGAAACTTGTCGTCTCGTACGGCTTCTGAAACATTCTCCGTTTCCGTCTGATCTGTCGTTCGCCGCGGGTGAATCTTTCCTCGTCATCGGCGAGTGATCGAGAAGTAGTCCGCCCCGGGCCCGCTAGGGAAAATCCTAGCGGGCCCTTTTCATGTATCATAAATAAACCACGATCGTACGCTATTTATCATACGGCTATTTCTGGCACTTGGAGCAATAGTGCGTGCCGCGACCGGCCAGTAGGCGGCCGGAAAGAATCGCTCAATGTCGCCGTCGCGCTCGGGATTTTCCTTTTCCGCTTGCTTTAATATTTTTGTCGTGGTAATATTCTGAGTGGAAGGGGCATAATGAATGCTCCGATTAATTGGTCCTTGTTAAGGAGATAAGAGATGACAAAGCCGCAAGGGTCTCCGGTAAACACCGGAGCGATTGTTCCCCGGCCCGATGATTCGCGTTACAAACGTCAGGCCATTGTTCATTTGATCAGAAAAGCGGTGGCTATTGAACCAACCAATCTAGGCGTGAGTCTGGCCTATGCTGTTCGTCTGGTGGAAAAGCATGATTTGTCCGAAGAAGAGATCGATCTGATTGTGCATGCCAGATTAGAATATGGCGCCTCATTGGTCAAAATAGATCATTGGTTGAGACGCGGTTTGACTGCTGGCGAGGTGGCCCGACTCTATCAGGTTAGGTCAGAGTTCAACGCTCACTGGACGACTCAAGGAAAAGGCAAGAATCCGACCATTGGTTTAATTACCATTGCCCGTTTTGCGGAGGTTTTTTCAGAGATGGATTTGGGAGAACCGGTCCATCTGGCCAGTCAGCTGATTGAGATTCTGGAAGTTCTGCAGCCGGTATTTCCCTTCATCGAGTACCAGGATACGATTCTCAAAATGGTCCTAAGCGCCAAACGGACACTTGGCTGTACCGAGCTGGGGACGGCCGTGGAAGCAGTGCTTGACCGTAAGCAGTGGCAGGACCGCAATGAGAAAATGCGGACACACAGATTCTCTTGGAGGCATGACACTGATGAAGATGACGACAGCTAAAAACCCCTACCTAGTACTCGGGATTACTCCGGACCTTGCCAAGAAAGTGTCCGTGGGCGATCTGAATACTTTGGTGGAAAAGCACTATCGGGCCTTGGGGAAAAGCGCTCACCCTGACCGTCGGGGAGAAAAGTCTACTGCTCGCTTCCGCGAGATCCGAGAGGCCTATGAGGCATTGCTCGATCCAGAGACCAAAAAATACTGGCTGGCTGATTTGAAAACGCGGAAAACGATTGAACGAGGCAAAGCCCGGCTGGCAGAATTGGAAAATCAGCTTGAAACCGAACGACAGCGGAGCGGCCTAGTGCTGGAGCAAATATTTCAGCTTTGGTCGGTGCTGTCGTCTGATCAGGCAGTGTTGAAGGAAGATACCTTCGGGCCAAAGGTGGTATCGATTTTCCCGTCCCACCCCGTAAGTTTGTTGATCATGGATACGATCGGTGCCTCGATGTCGGCGCGGCGTCTAAGAGATGCTCTTACGGCCGATTGGTTAATGCGACAAACAACAGCCAAGTTGACTTACGAGTTGATCGTGAGCAACCGGGGACAGTGCCTATGCCGTCAATCCTTGGTCAAAGTTTTCTTCAAAAGAGAGGACGAATTACCCCAAGGGACGAGACCGCGATGGATCATCAGAAGGGGAGGAAATAATCCCCATTATTACTGGCGCCCAGTCGGCGACCGAGAACCATTGGTCAATCATCGTCTCATCGGTTCTCTGGTCAATACCGAGGTCTTCGGCGGTCAAGGCAAAAAAGAAACCAGTCTCGAACAACTCGTTCCTAAACTGCCGGGGCCAGAAGACTTTGAACGTGTGCGCGAGACCGGTTTCCCCTGGGAAATGTTTCGGGAATACGCTCACGCGGTCGTACCCGTTCTCGCCGATCGCCATTTCTTAGTGGCCGTTTGTTCCGAGAAAGATAAGCCAACCGTTTTCCGCCTGTTGGGCCGGGTCATTCAGATCAATCTCCTTGAAACTTAGTGCCGAGAGCGCGCTAAAAAGCCGGCTACGTGGCGTGGTCGGCTTTTTCTATCTCTGGCACTTGGAACAGTAATGCGTGCCGCGGCCGGCGAGTTCAGTAACCGAAAAGCTTGGCTAATTTTTTGTTGATTTGTTGGCAATGTTTCTGCGTTAAGAAACCCAGTTGCCCCACAATGATTTTTGCTTCAATGGTCGCCAGTTTGCCCAAGTGAATTCGCGAGTCTACTTTCAGACCCGTGGCGGCGAAATCCGCGTCGCTGTCTAAAATGTCGTAGTCGCTCGGCCATTTTTTATCGTGGCGGGTTGAAGAAATCATCGCCATAACAGAGTCACTGCCAACCGAGGCTAAAATTAGAGCCGGTCGCACTTTGTCACCGCTAAGGTCAGTGAAAGGGAAGGGGACAAGAACGATGTCACCCGGTTTTGGCATAGCGACGTTTTACATCTTTGGCTGAATAGAGTTCGGGTTCATCCGTCAAAAAATCAAAACTGCCGCCATTGGCTGCGAATTGAGTCCACGGGTCAAGCAACGGATTGAGGTGGGCCGGATATTTAATGATTATGGCTTCGATTTTATCTCGCCGGCCAATGCCAATCGCTCGTCGGTTTCGGTCAACCGCTTCAATCAGCCGACCCAATCGTTTGCGGGCTTCAGTGGTGCTTATAACTTCCATATCATCTTATTGTACTTTTTGTACATTTAGTGTCAATGATCGTTTGATAATTTTTTATCGCTGGCAATTTTTACAGAAATGTGCCCCGCGGCCGGCGAGTTTGATTTTAGCGATTGGTGTTAGGCAACGCCGGCAGGGCTGGCCGCTGCGGCCGTAGGCTTTGAGGTAAGAGAAGAAATCGCCCGGCGAGCCGTCGCTCCGGACATAATTTCTCGACGAAGTGCCGCCCTTGGCCAGCGCCAATTTTAAGATTTGTTTGATCGCCCGATGCAGTTTTTTAATTTCTTTATCAGTCAGAGTTTTAACGCGCCGCCTCGGCCTCAAGCCCGCGGCAAAACAGCTTTCATCGGCGTAAATGTTGCCGAGACCGGCGATCAAGGTTTGGTCGAGGAGGGTTAGTTTTAATTTTCGGTTGGGGTAACGTGTCAGCGCGCGGGTGAAATTGGCAAGCGTGAATTCCGGTGAGAGCGGTTCTAGTCCGTATTTTTCCGTCATAATCTGTTTATCTTTGGCCGAGACCAAACGCAACCAGCCGAACTTGCGCAGGTCATTGAAATAAAGTTTTGCTCGGCCATTAAATTCAAACACCGCGCGGGTGTATTTTTTTGGATCTTCCGGATGCCCGCCGGCAATTAAAGGTTCGACCTTAAAGTCCCCCAAGGTCGAACCTTGAGATTGAAACACTAACTGCCCGGTCATCTTTAAATGGATGGCTAGAGTTTTGCCGTTAGATAAATTTAGAAACAAAATTTTAGCCGTTCGTTCAATACTCGTAACCCGAACGTTTTTAAGTTGTTTAGCAAAAATCGTCGGTGTGAAGGGTTGAACGGTTTTAGACCAGAAAATTTTAACCGATTTAATCACACGGCCAACCAGCGCGCGTTCCAGTTCTCGCCGCAGGGTCTCCACTTCCGGCAGTTCAGGCATTTACGGTGTGAATCGAGATGAAACCCGCCGATAAACATCTCGGCGGTGGCCGACGATTAAAATTTGGATAACTTTCTGTCGGAGACGGAAAATAACTCGATAATCGCCGACTCGCAATTTACCGAGTCCCGATAGCGAACGACGAAGCGGTTTGCCGTAGAGCGAGGGCGCCATGGCGAGACGATTTTCAATCGCGGTTTTAATTTTAAGACGCCAATTTCTTGGAATGGGAGGAAAATCTTCCGGCAGGACCCGCTCGTGGTATTCAACGAGCCAGGGCTTTTTTCCAGAAGGTTCGATGGGAGATAAATCTTCCATTTTTCTCGCGGGTCGCGGCCAGTTCGGTCCAGACTTCGTCTTCTTCGATTTCGAGCGCCAGACGCAATAACTCCGCCGCCTTAGTGGCGACGGGAACATGGTCGCGTTTGGCGGCCCGCGCGAGCGCTTCCTCGACCACGCCGTCGGCGGTTACATTGATTCTGGCTTTAATTGTGGGCATTATCCCAGTGTATCAAAAATGCCGCACCGACGCAAGGATGTGCCAAGTTCAGTTTTTCAGTTCCTCGCGGACGACCGCGGCGTCGTCCCAGGGAATTTTCGTGTCGCGCGGGCCCATAATGTATGGATCCGTGCCCTTGCCGGTGATGATGACCACTTCGCCGGCTTTGGCCTCGCCGAGCGCCCGCCGGATGGCTTGGCGCCGATCCATGATTATTTCATAAGGCGCTTGACCCAAACCGCGCGCTAAATCTCGGACGATCGCTTGCGGCTCTTCGTCATACGGATCTTCATTGGTTAAAATAACTTGACGGCAATGGTCACTGGCGATCTTGCCCATCACCGGCCGCTTCCATTTGTCGCGGCCGCCGCCGGCCGCGCCCAAAACGGAAATTTTCTGGCGGGTGGCAAAAATTTCATAAACCTGTTTTAGCGAATCAGGCGTGTGGGCGTAATCAACGATCACGGTGAAATCCGGCCAGCGGGAATTAATCGTCCGCGCGGCGATCCGCTCCAATCGCCCGCGGACGCCGCGGAAACTCTCGAGCGATTTTTTGATGACGGCGAGCGAGACGCCTCGCTCGGCGGCAAAAGTGGCCGCCGCCAAAAGATTATAAAGGTTAAAGCGGCCCGGGAGAGGCGAGTTGATTTCGGTCTGACGAAAAGTAAAGCGGCAACCGGTTTCGCTGACTGACCAGGGAGCGCCGTCTCGGGCGCGGTAGGTCAGTTTGTGCGGCACCTTGGTCGCGAGGAAGCGCCGCCCGGCGCGGTCGTCGGCATTGACGATGATGGTTCGATCGGGTTTAGTCGAGCGTTCGAGCTGGCGGGCGATGGTCAATTTCGCCGCCAGATAATTTTGGTAAGAACCGTGCGCTTCAATGTGCTCCGGCGCCAGGTTGGTAAAGATAAGTGCATCAAGCTCGATGAAGCGGTGACGGAACTGCTTGGCGCCCTCGGAGGTCATTTCAATCAGAGCGTAATCACAGCGCGCCCGGACGGCTTGGCGCAAAAACTTTTGGAGCGCCCCGCGGCCGGGCATAGTCATTTTGAGCCGATTGGGTTCGGCCCTCTCGCCGATCTTAAACCGTAAAGTTGAAGCGAGCGCCGTGCGGTAACCGGCGGCTTCGAGGATGGCGGCGACGAGTTCAATCGTTGTGGTTTTGCCTTTGGTGCCGGTGACGCCGAGCACAAAAATTTGCCGTGACGGGAAACGGTGCCACACCGCCGCGGCCGCGGCCCAGAGATAATGGTAGAGGAGACGGAGCCGGTTCATCGGCCAGCGAGCGTTTTGAGGGCGGCTTTGATCTTGGCGCCGGTTTCACTCTCGCCCGTTTGCTTCAGGGCCGCGCGCGCTTCGACCGCGGAATAGCCGAGCGCCTCCAACGCCTCGAGGGCCTCGGCTTCGGCCCGGAGGCCGATGCTATCTTTGTTCTCGCCGTCCCCGGGCGCCAGTTTATCTTTGAGGGTCAGGACAATTTTTTCGGCGCTCTTCCGGCCGAGGCCGGAGACGCGAGTTAGATAATCAGTATCTTGGGCACGGATGGCTTTTTGCAGTATTTCCGGCGCGGCTAACGACAAGACGGCCAGCGCGCTTTTCGGGCCGATGCCCGGGACCGTGAGGAGCAAATGGAAGTAATCAAGCTCCAGTTTAGTGGTAAAGCCGAAAAGTTCCAGCGCGTCTTCGCGGACGGCAAGGTGGGTGTGGAGAGTGAGCGCTTGGCCGAGTTTGATTTTCGTTAAAATCTCGGCGGTGCTGTAAACGCGATAACCGACACCGCCCACATCAACCGTGATTGCCCGCTCGTTTTTTCCAACCACTTGGCCCTTAAGTTGCGCAATCATAACGGTAATCATCTTATCCCAAGCCGTTAACCCTCGCACTTGACTTTTTACACCTAATCTGCTAAGCTATTGGTTGGTCCGGACGATTTATAGAATGCAATAGTTTGCAGTGCCTCGGTCGTCCAAATGTTGGGTTAGCGGGGAACCAGATTTGTGAATTACTTGGGTATCGATCTAAGTAAATCCGGTTTGGAGAAATTCCGGCTGCTACTGGCGTGACCGGCATGTGACACCAACGGTGTGCATGTTTTATCGAGGCATGATCAGGCCCAGAGTTAGCTTGCGTGTTCCGCACAGTTGACTCTGGGCCTACTTTTATCTCTGTCCAATCGAGTGTTGCACAACTGCGTCCGCCAATAAGTTCAACAAGTAAGTGCAACACCTCGGTATGATTAAGAGGTATGCATTACAATCATTTTTCTGTGGAAGAGCGCGAGCTCATTCAACAACGGCTC
>JACOZG010000008.1 GCA_016181465.1 Candidatus Vogelbacteria bacterium
CCGGAGAACATCAAGGGAAACGAAGCCTTAATGTTACTGGAGATTATCGCGCGATATTTGTGGATAATAACGATAAGGTAAAATTTTTTGATCTCGATACTCACCACAATTTGTATGGTAGTTAAACATCTAGTGTTATAATCAAAGCGAACATGAGTAAAAAATGCTGAACTCAACTCAAAAACTCAATCCCAAACTTTTTGATCTGAACATCGAGCAGGTGCCGATTCGGAAGGGCTTTGGCGAGGGGTTGGTGATTGCGGCGGAAAAAGACGAGCGCGTGGTCGGCTTGTGCGCCGACCTGACCGAGTCCACGCAGATGCACCTCTTCAAACAAAAATTCCCGAATCGTTTTATTGAAATGGGTGTGGCCGAGCAAAATCTGGCCGGCGTGGCCTCGGGTCTCGCGGCGATGGGGAAAATCCCATTCCTTACTTCTTACGCCATGTTTAGCCCGGGTCGAAATTGGGAGCAGATCCGCACGACCATTTGCTACAATGACCGAGATGTAAAAATCATTGGTTCGCATGCCGGTGTCTCGGTCGGTCCCGACGGCGGCACCCATCAGGCTGTAGAAGACATCGCCATCACGCGGGTCATTCCGCGAATGACGGTGGTGGTACCGGCTGACGCTATCGAAGCGAAGAAGGCGACCGTGGCGCTTGCCAGCCGCCGCGGGCCGACCTATTTGCGTTTGGCGCGAGAGAAGACGCCGGTGGTCACGACTGATGAGTCGCCGTTTGCCATCGGCCAAGCCAATGCCTTGATTGATCCAGTGGCGCCGGACGCGGTTGTCATCGTCTGCGGCCCACTGGTCTATAACGCGCTTATGGCCGCCAAAAAATTATTAAACGAAAAAATTGAAGTGGCGGTGATCAATAACCATACGGTTAAACCGCTTGATGAGCCGACAATCCTAAAGCAGGTCAAACGAGCCGGCGCCGTGGTGACCGTGGAGGAACATCAGAAAGCCGGCGGACTCGGCGGGGCGATCGCCGAACTTCTGGCCGCGGAATGGCCGGCGCCGATTGAATTTGTCGGCGTGGCCGACCAATTCGGCCAGTCCGGCACGCCGGCCGAACTCGTGGAGCATTATGGCATGGGGATCGGCGCTATTGTCGAAGCGGTTAAGAAAGTGATAAAACGAAAATAAAATGAACAAAATTTTGCAATGGGCTTTGGTTTTGGCGATCATGATTGTGCTCAACCTGTTTTTCAATTACACCATTCAGCTTGTTTACGATGAACCGCGCTGGGAAGATTTTTGTCCCGTCTCGCCGCCGAGCGAGCCGGCGCCGGAGACCGCCGCCGAGTGCGTGTCCCGCGGCGGCGTCTGGAGTGGGGAAGAAGTGATGCGTCCGCAAGTCCCTAAGCCGGTCGGTTATGTCGGGTACTGCGATCTGGATTTTCAATGCCGTCAGGATTTTGAGACCGCCGATAAACTCTATCGGCGGAATGTCTTTGTGATTTTGGTCGCCGCCGGGCTCGTTTCGCTCGCGGCCGGACTCTTAAGCGCGGTCGGCGCTGTTTCTTTGGGGCTCTCTTTCGGCGGCGTGGTGTCATTTATCATCGCCTCGGTCCGTTACTGGTCAGATATGGATGACTATCTGCGGGTGATTATCCTCGCCGCCGCGCTCATCATTCTCATCTGGCTCGGTTTGAAAAAATTCAGACAGTAACAATTCTTCCCTGTTTTACTTTAGTTTGTTTATTCTAACTTTTTCCGATCGTGAAAAGTTGGTATACTGATTTCATCAATAGAGTCCGAAGCGCAGTCTTAAATCCGCGTCGTTTGTTAACTTACTAATTTCACCATAGCGAACAAAACGTCGCACCTCAAAAAATTCCACAAGAAAGTTTACCTCATCTTCGCTGGGATAGGGGAAAATAAAAGTTGATTTATGCAATTCTTTGAATCCTAATTCTTTAAGTTTATGTCGAAGGGCGTCGCGGGCTGATCGATGACGTTCTGGTATGTCGAAAGAAACCATCCGCCACTTACCGTCCCAGTGCCGTGGTCTTTTGATTTCCAGCGAGTCGATTTTGAAAGATAATAATTTCTCTCGCCCGACTTCAGTAATCACAATATCAATAGTGCCGTCCGTTCGCTCGCGGTAATCCACTAACCGTTCCCGGTGGAATTCTTTGATGATCCGATAGAGATATTGTTTGTTAATCTGGCGCCAATCTTTTTTGAGGGCGCGGAAGACACGACGAGGTATGGCTGGCGAGCGGGAAAGTCCGATGACCACACCGGCGGCCAGCAAGAGTAAAACTTTTTGTTTGGTGGGGCTGATTATTTTTCTCCCCCTTTTTCTCATTATTGCTATCATATTATACCAAAGATTCTCGATCGTGAGAAAATGGTATAACTATCTCTAACGATGGAAATAAAAAACCGCCCGCGATCGTCAGATCACAGGCGGGTGTGGTGGATCGGCCGGACGCTCAACAAAAGAAACTGTCCATGATTAAATCTCCGACATCGAGATCATCCGAGAAAATATCGCTTGAAATGATTCCGGATATTAGTATGATTCTCGAATTTACGCCAGAGATTATCGCCTCTTTCCTGCCTTTCTTTGTTAAGGTTCTGTCTATCCATAAATAATCACAAAATCCGTCTTCAATG
>JACOZG010000009.1 GCA_016181465.1 Candidatus Vogelbacteria bacterium
GACTGCTTTCGGCGGTTGCTATGCTTGGCGAAATCGTACTATGACTACTCCCACATGTCAAGAAACCACGTTTTTCTCTTGACTTGTCAAGTCTTGAGGGAGTAGAATAATGGTGGAGGGCTTTTTCATGCCCCCAGTTAGCACGTTTACAAACACGAAACGAAGAGTAAAAACGTAAGCCACCCAGTGTGCCGCCATGGCACTAGAGAGGAGGATCGCGCCATGATCGGTGTAAAGGAGATCCGACAGCGCGTGCCGTGGCGGAAGGTTCGGTTCCTCGAGCTTTTAAGGGACCTCTTCTTCACGGCATGGAACCTCGGTTGCATTGCGGTTGACTTCGTCATGTTCCATCTCCCTCGATGGTGGCCGCGAGGCGGGATTGCCTTCCTCGTGCATCCACCGAACGAGTACCACATCTTCACGCCGCTCCCATTTCTTCGGTACCTTCCGCGGGAATGGGTACGAGAGATCGTAAAACGACTGCCGCCATATCGGCTCGGTCGCCTCATGGTTCGGCGACCCCACGGCATGACCGTACCAGGGCGGTTACTCACCATCACGATTGCCCCCGAGCACTTAGAAGGGGGTAAGGGCCGAATTTCTCGGCCCGAGGCTATCCGACATGTCCGGCGAGAAGTGAGACTTGCGCAACGCTGGGGTGCCACGATCGTAGGACTCGGCGCATATCTTCCGCCCTTCACGAGGCAAGGAGTTACACTGCTTGAAGAGGCGAAGAATCTCGGTGTGAGTCTTACCACCGGCCATGCGTGTACGGCCTACATGATCCGTGAGTATCTCTACCAGCTCGCAGAACGGCTCGACATCAACCTGAAGCGAGAGGTCGTGGCGATCGTCGGAGCCGCAGGATCCACCGGCTCAATCGTCGCTCGGCTCCTTGCCCACGAAGGGAGGGTGCGACGTCTTCTCCTTATTGACCTCCCCCAAAAGGAAGGGGTCCTCGAGTCACTCGCCAAGGAATGTAATGGGAAAACATCTACTGATCTCTCGGCGTTACCCACGGCGAGTGTGATCATCACGGTGACGACCGCTCCAGGGAGCATCATTACCCCAGAGCATCTTGGGTCATCCGTGGTGATCATCGATGACTCAAAGCCGAGGAACACGAGCCTTGAGGTTCTTCGGCCAGCCATCGAGTGCGGCCAGCTCCTCGTGGTGGATGTCCTCGCCGAAGTCCCAGGACTCGAGGTTACCTACCACTACGATCTCGACTTCGCCCGACCGGAGATCACTTATACCTGTTTGGCAGAAGTCTGCACTCTCTACCTGACCGGCTGGCGAGGAAACTACTCCCTCGGTGATATATCGGTCCCGCAAGTACTGAAGGTAGGCGAGATGACGCAGGGAGCGGGAATCAGGCCGGCACCGCTTATCTCCTTCACGCGACCGATGGACGAGGAGGAGATTGAGCGTTTTCTCGCTCATCGGCGCGAGGTGCTTCCGCAGATTCGACCACGGTTAGAGCTTGTCGTCGGCTAATAAGCCGCGGCGGGTGTGCTTCTCAGGAGGGGTTATCGACACGTGTCGATAACCCCTCTTTTTGTTTGCGGTATACTGAACGTATGTTCGACAGCATCAACATCTTTATTCTACTTACTGCTGTTGCGAACCTTATTCTCGGTATCGTCATTTTCTGGAGTGGGCGTTCTGCCGCTGCTAATCGGTTATATAGTGTTAACATTTTCTTCATTCTCTCCTGGCTTGTGGCGATGGTCGTGTTTCGATCGGCTGGCGAAGAGACGAAAATGGCTGCAGTGACACTCCTGTATCTCGCCCCGATCGGCATTCCAAGTACGTTCCTTCACTTCACCTACTTATTTCCCGCAAGCGATGCACGGACGCGTAGGAAAGTTATTCTCGCGTATGCGAGCAGCATCATTTTGGCGCTTCTTGTTATTCCGCGAGGGCCGATCATTCGAGATGTTTTGATCATCCCCGGTGAAGAGAAAGTCATTTTGTGGGGGCCGCTCTATGTACTCTACGCGATCTACTTTATAGGTCTCTTTAGTTTCGCATTCTTTCGTCTTTTCCGGAATTATTTGCGCGGGACCCCGCTTGTCCAACGGCAGGTGGTATTTTTGTTGATCGGCTATTCTATCGCAGCGAATCTGGCCATGGCCACGAATCTTATCCTTCCGTGGATAGGGATTTTTCGTTTCAACTGGTTTGGACAGATTCTCACCCTTCTTATGGTTCTCCCCACAGCTTATGCGATGACGCAGCATGGACTTTTCAATGTCCGCTTGGTGGCGACGGAGGTGTTTGCCTTTGCGATTTCCTTTGTACTTCTTTTCAATGTTTTTATCCCCGCACCACGGGTGTTTCAGGTCGCGAAAGTGATTCTCTTTGCAGCGGTTTCCTTTGTTGGGTATCTTCTCATTCGAAGTGTCCTCGTAGAGATTCGCCAGCGCGAGGAGCTGCAGAAGTTGACTTTGGCGCTCGAGACCGCCAACGAAGATTTACAGCGCCTGGATAAAGCCCGGCGGGAGTTTGTTTCGATTGCTTCGCATCAGTTGCGAACGCCGCTTTCGGCGATCAAGGGGTTTGTTTCCATGATCTTGGAAGGCTCCTTTGGAAAGGTTGCCGCCAAA
>JACOZG010000033.1 GCA_016181465.1 Candidatus Vogelbacteria bacterium
TGTTCGCCAATTAAAAAGTTACGTGAGCTGGGTTCAAACCGTCGTGAGACAGGTTGGTCTCCTATCTACTGCAGGCGTTGATACTTGAGGGGAGTCGTTTTTAGTACGAGAGGATCGAAATGAACCGACCTCTGGTGTACCGGTTGTCGCGCCCGCGGCATTGCCGGGTAGCTAAGTCGGGACGGGATAACCGCTGAAAGCATCTAAGCGGGAAGCCCACCCCAAGATGAAGTATCGTTCCGCCGCAAGGCGGAAGGGGCCCGTGAGAGATGATCACGTCGATAGGCGTTAGGTGTAAGTTCCGTAAGGGATTGAGCCGAGACGTCCTAATCCGCCCAAATCCCATTGGGAAATTTGAAAATCACAAAATACTATCGAAGATTGCGAGTTGGTGGCTTAACGCGATGGGTCCACCCGATTTCCGCCCGGCTTCGGTCGGACGGGCCATTCCGAACTCGGCAGTTAAGCATCGTTGTGGCGATGGTACTCGTCAATGGGGAGAGTAGCTAGCCGCCAACTCCTAGTCTTTGATAGAATGGTGTTATGTCAGCGTGGAGCGCGCGGCGTCAAATCACTTTTTTCTTTATTCTAATTTTACTCTTTATGGCCGCCGCGGCCGGGGTTCTTTTCTGGTACTGGCCGCGGCCGGACTGCCAGGATGGTCGGCAGAATCAGGACGAGTCCGGCGTGGATTGCGGCGGCGGTTGCAGCGCGGTTTGCCCGTTTGAAGCGCGGTCGGTCCAGATGATCTGGTCGCGGATCTTGCCGCTCGGCGCCGGCGTCTATGATGCGGCGGTCCTGGTGGAGAATCCGAATGCCAATCTGGCGCTCACGGATTTAGCTTATAGTTTGCGCGTGGTTGACGATGACAATCTGTTTATTACTCGAATAAGCGGTTCGCTCTCCCTGGCGCCCGGCGAGCAATGGCTGATTTTCAAAACCAATATCAATGTCGGCCGGCGTCAGCCGGCGCGAGTCCTCGTTGATTTCAGCAGTCCGTCCGTCTGGCGGCGGAGCGCGGAGAAATCAAATCTCTCCGTCAGCGATCGTCAATTTACGCCCGGCCCGGTGCCGCTCCTCAAGGCCAAATTGACTAATCAGTCTCTGATGTCTTATCGAGATTTTGAGGTCGCGGTGGTTTTGTCTGACGACGAGCACAACGGTTTTGCCGCGAGTCAAACGGCGGTGAGCGAACTCGCCCCGGGCGAAACCAAAGAAATCAGTTTTAGCTGGCCGCGGCCCTTTTCCATCACCGCACCCGCCTTTATCGATTTTTATCCTCATGTGGCGATTGGGAATCTCGTTAATTAAACAGGTTGATTGGCTGTTGGTGATTTCGCTCGCGGCTCTCGCCGGCGCCGGACTTCTGACGATGCGCTCGTTTACCGGCGACAACTATTTTTTCACTCGCCAATTGATTTGGCTGGGCTTGGGCTTCGGCCTTTTCTTCGCGGCCGGCCGGATTGATTTCCGTTTCTTGCGTCGGAGCGGACTCCTGGTTTTATTTTATCTGGTTCTTGCCGCTATCCTCGGCGGTCTCTTGCTTTTCGGAGAGACGATCAAGGGAGCCCGCGGCTGGATTGATTTCGGCGTCTTTTCCTTCCAGCCGGCTGATTTTATGAAATTGTCGTTAATTCTGCTTCTGGCCAAATACTTTTCCCGACGGCATATTGAGATCGCTCATGTGCGCCATATCCTAATCTCCGCTTTCTATGCCATCGTGCCAGCTTCGCTTATTCTTCTCCAGCCGGATTTCGGTTCCGCCGCGGTCATCATGGTTCTCTGGCTTGGCCTGATTACGGTTTCCGGAGTGTCTAAAAAGCATTTACTGATCGTGTTGGCCGTCGGCGCCGCGGCTCTTGGCCTCTTGTGGTTTTCCGTTTTTACCGCCAATCAGCAAGATCGGATTATCACTTTTCTTAATCCGCTGGCCGATATTCGCGGCGCCGGTTACAGCGCCTTTCAATCAACGATTGCCGTTGGTTCCGGTCAGCTCTTTGGCAAGGGCGTCGGGTTTGGCACCCAGTCCCGTTTGAACTTTCTGCCCGAGTACGAAACCGATTTTGTCTTCGCCGCCTTTGCCGAAGAATGGGGCTTGGTCGGGGTGATCATCTATTTTGCGTTGTTTGGCTTAGTGATTTGGCGGATCATGCAGACGGCGAGCCGCAGCGCGACAAATTTCGAAACGCTCTACGGCCTGGGGCTGGCGCTTTTCTTTATGAGCCATTTCATCATCAATGTCGGGATGAACATCGGCCTCCTGCCGGTAACCGGATTGACTCTGCCTTTTACCAGTTACGGCGGCTCTCATCTTTTGGCCGAGTTCATCGGACTCGGCATTCTCCAGGGCATGCGCCGTTATTCGCTGGCCGTCCATCGCGATGAGTTAGAGAATGAATTCTTAGGCGGGGTGTGAAGAGGACATCCGTTTGCTCACTTTACGGTTTAATGTTAATTTGTAGGTATGTCTAGAATTAAGTCATTAGCCGGGAAGGCGATAAATAAAGTCTCAATTTCCCGACTGGAATACGAACGACTCAAACATTTAGATCGTCGAGTCGGTCGTTGGGTGACCTACCTTGATTATTTACAGGATATTCAACAAGCTCGTCGTGAGGTTAAGATGGGTGATGTTGTCTCACAAGATGATCTTTTCCGCAAGCTCGGGCTTTAGGATTGATGTATGGATATTTATTATACTCGCGGGGCTACTCGAGATTTAGAATTTTTACCTCTAGATTTTGCCGAGACACTTACTGATCGACGCGAAGGTGGTTATCGTTTCCGCATTGGAGATTATCGCGTTATTTTTGATGTTGTGGATGGCAAGATTTATGTTTTGAAAATCCGCAGGCGGGATGAGGTTTACAGATAAAATTTCTATGTCAAGGTTCTATGTCAAGGTTTCTATGTCAAGGTTTAACCTTGCCGGAGGCAACCGCGGGGTGTGAAGTCAACACATCGAGGGTACGGTATCGGGATTTTCATCATCAAGAGAACCGCACTGGTTATTTTCTGACCAGGCGCAGGCGTCCTCGGTACATATTGACACGCTGTGCGTTTGCGGAAATCCGGAGCCGAATAAATGTTTCCGAAGAGACACCGGCACATCGTTGGGATTTTCGATTAGGCCAGAAAAGATAAGTTTGTAGTTTCTCCGACTCTCGCTGACTTTGTAAAAATAGCCCATGTCGAGGTCGTTACCATAGCCAGCCGGCGGTCCTTTAGGGTCGCGGGGTAAAGCACTTATCAAGCCCTCATCAGTTAATTCTTTTAATGTATCGGCGTTATAGTATTGGCCAACATTTTCATTAGAGCATATATGCCAACAACTTAAGCGGTTATTCGGTTCGACTGTCCCGCCGACATAATCAGGGTATAAACCGTCATGGTCAGCGGCATAGAGTTCAAGCGCGTTGCGAAGTTGAATTATGTTCTGCACCCGTTGGGAGTCGCGCGCCTTGACCCGGGCGGTTTGGAGCGAGGCGAGAACAATGCTCGAGAGGAGTGAAATGATGGCGATCACCACCAAAAGTTCAATCAGGGTAAAACCGCGTGGGTTCCTTATGTCAAGGTTTAACCTTGCCGGAGGCTGGCCGACCAAGAGCTCAATCAGGGTAAATCCATCTTTTCGCATTTCTTGATTCGCTGCATTTACCGTATTCACTCACCGCAAGGTTCGACCTTGCTCGCCGCCGTTATTAATCGCCGCTACATTCAGTGTCTAAACTTGCAGGTCCAGATTGAATTTCTCCTCCGATGTCTCCGGCACTCGGCGCTCCGGTCACACCAGCGAAGCCAGTGCTATCTACACAATAAACCCCACCACTAAGAAGGTCAACGGCGGCACCCCACTTGGTTGGCCGAAGGTTAATGTCAGCATTCTGACCACAGCGAACAAAATTAGGAGCCACCTGGCTGTCAACGGCTTTAATCAAAAAATCTAGACAGCCTGGGCCAGTCGCATTATTGCACCTGCCGGTAGTGACACCCAGAGGGCCGCACAAATTGGCTTTGTAACTACCGCTGTCATCAATTCCCAACTCAGCTTCAGCCCGCATTGATGACATACTTCCCATAGCCGCCGCGTCCTTGGCTTTATTCCGCGCCGTGCCGAGCGAGGCCAGAACAATACTGGAAAGAAGCGAGATAATGGCGATGACGACGAGGAGCTCGATTAACGTGAATCCTTTTATTTTGAATTTTTCGTTTTTCACTTGACACTACTATACACCGCCAGGGTTTGCTTAACCATGCGGGCTGTGGAGAACTCGCGGCGGACTTTTTGGCGCAATCTGGAGCCGAATTTTGCCCGTTTATCCGGTCGGGCGATTAGAAATTGGAGGGCCTTGGCAATTTCGGCCGGTTGCCGAGGTTTGATTAAGATACCCGATTCCATACTGGTCACGATTTCCGGCACCCCGCCGACGGCAGTGGTCACTACCGGCAAACCGGCGAGGCCGGCTTCCAGCAAAACGTAGGGTAAGGCCTCGGTAATCGAAGTTAAGGTAAAGATGTCAAAAGCTGTCAGGAGAGAGGCAGCATCGTTTTTTTGACCAACAAGGAAAACCGTATTTTCCAGACCCAATTTTCTGATTTGCTTTTCTAAATTTTTTCTCTCTTCGCCCTCGCCAATGACGATCACTGTCAAGGTTAAACCTTGACAGTCAAGGTTTAACCTTTTGAGAGCTTGAAAAAGATATGTCAAACCTTTGTTTTTATGCAGTTCAGAAATAGTACCGATCCACAACCCTTGTCTTTGGGAAGCGCTGTCACTAAGTAGCGCATGTTGGGCCGCCGCGCGCTCGGTGAATTCTATTCGGCTGACTCCATTTCTGATCACTGTTATTTTATGATTGGCGCCCGGCCAGTGCGTGAGCTGGCGGTTGGTGGTTTCGGCAACGGCGATCGTTTGATGACAAATCAGCACTGTCAGCCAGTGGAGAATTTTTAGACCCGCACGCGCCAACCACATTCGATCCTCGTTAAAGGCCCAGCCGTGGGCGGTGAAAATTATTTTAGCCCGCCTCATCGGCGGGTAAACTTTTAGGTTGTAGAGCCGTCCGGCCAGCGCGCCGACGAGTCCGATCTTGGAACTGTTCAGATGGATGATGTCGGGCTGTTCGGTTTTGAATAGTCGGTAGAGTTCCCAGCCGACCGCAAGATCGTCGAAAAATTTTATGTCTCGGCCGAGCCGGACCAGGGTGCGGCAGGGTACGCCTGAGGCCGTTAACTTTTGCGCCAGTTGTTCGCCCTGGCCGGTGACGACGAGAATCGCGAAGCGCTTTGGCGGCAGGTTGGTCGCCAGGTCATAGACATATTTTTGCGCACCGCCCCAGCGGCCCTTAGTCACGACATAGACTATCTTGACCATTTTTACGAAACTATAGCATAGGGTCTATTTTTCTGGTATGATTCTCTAAACATGATCGGCCAACGAGTCAGGCGGGAAGCCCTCGTCCTTTTCTTGGGCGACTTGATTTTTTTTGTTTTAGCTCTCTGGTTGACTTTGGCCGCGCGTTTTTTGGTTTGGCCGTCGCCCGCGCTCATCTTGGCTCACCTCGGACCCTTCAGTATTATTTTTCTGCTCTGGACCTTAGTTTTTTTTATTGCTGATCTCTACAATCGCCGGTTCTCGTTTCAGCGCGAGCGTTTGGCCAATACAGTGATTAATCTCCAGCTCGTTAACAGTTTTTTGGCCGTCCTTTTTTTCTATTTCATTCCCTATTTTGTCATCACGCCCAAGACCACGCTGTTCGTTGATCTCTTCTTTAGTCTGTTTTTGATTTTGTGGTGGCGTCTGTCGCTTAGCAATTTTCTTTACCGCGGCCGGTCGGAAAAATATCTGTTTCTCTGTCACGGCGCGGAAGTTGATGAACTTAAGCAGGCCCTTGCCAATGCCAAAAACGATCGCTATCACATCACGGTCATGGACAAAATTTTGCCGCCGGCCGAGTGGCGCCGGCAGAAGATTGCGGTTGTGGTGCTTAATCCTTATGACCAACGCCGGACAGTCCTCGCCGCCGATTTCTATCAGGTGATGTTCGCCGGCATCCGCTTGATGAACATTCACGAGCTTTATGAAGACATTTTCGGCCGGATCCCGATTTCCGTGATTGATGAGCGCTGGCTGGCGGAGCATACCGAATTTGACGACTGGTCAGTTTATCGGCTCGCCAAACGTTGGTTGGATGTGATGCTGGCCGCGGCGTTTTTTATTCTCTCTCTGCCTCTTTACCCACTCGTGGCTTTAGCGATTAAACTTGAGGACGGCGGGCCGATTTTCTATGTGGAGGATCGGGTCGGGCAATTTGGCCGGATCTTTAAAATCCGTAAATTTCGCAGTATGACGATCGAAACGCGGCTGGAAGCGCGGCGGGTAACGCGAATCGGCGGCTGGCTCCGTCGGACCCGTCTGGATGAATTGCCCCAGCTTCTCTCGGTGATTGCCGGCGTTCAGTCCTTGATCGGGCCGCGGCCGGAGCGGCCGGAGTATGCGAAAATGTATGAGCGCGAGATTCCTTATTACCACGCGCGGCATCTGATTCCGCCCGGGCTCTCGGGCTGGGCCCAGATTTACCAAGAGCGGCACCCGCATTTCGCGCCTCAAGCTGACGCCACGCGCGAGAAACTCTCTTACGATCTCTACTATGTCAAGAACCGCAGTTTCTGGCTTGATTTGAAAATCGTCTTGAAAACGATCAGAACTTTATTATCAAGAAGCGGGCTGTAAAATTGTGAATGAATTAATCTTTCGTTACCTCTACGGTCTGACGGGTCAAAGCGCGTTCTTTGGCCGGGTTGTCGTCTTCTCGGCCGCTTATTTTGGTTGGTTGCTTTTGGCCTTAGTGATTATTGTTTTCGCTCGTCGGAGTCGGGATCACCCGTCAGCCGGCCGAGAGTTATTCTTCATTATCAGCGCCGCCGCCGGCGCGTGGCTGACCGCTCAAGTTATCAAGTTGGTTTGGCCCGTCGCCCGACCATTCGTCAAACTAGCCGATATTACACCGCTTATCACCGTCAGCGACCAGGGTTCGTTTCCCTCCGGCCACGCCACTTTCTTTTTCGCTCTGGGCATTGCCGCCTACAGCGTGGACCGGCGGTTGGGGCGCTGGCTCATTGCCGCGGCCGCCGCGGTCAGTCTGGCGCGGGTCATGAGCGGCGTCCACTGGCCGTCAGACATTCTCGGCGGCCTCGTTCTCGCTCTCGTTGCGCCTTACCTCATTTTATTTTTCGCCCGCTTATTCAACCCAGGCTTCGGCCGCCGCGATTCGTAACGATGTGTTAGGTGCAGGCATTTGGCGGATCAATCCGTGGACTAGGTGAAGAAAATCAATATTGTTAGTATATACCGACAAACGAAGATAGCGTTCCGGTCCATGTATATAGTGGAGATGTTGGTTGACCCTATAAGTGGTATAGACCCAATTGGTTAATTATAAATAATCCAGCAACCGGTCGTAATTGATGAACTTGAGCAGATTGTAACCATACTGGATAAGTAGACCGAAATTGTCGGTCATAAGCAGGACACCCAAAATAATAAGGAAAACTCCACCAATGATAGAGACCCATTTCAAGTATTTAGAAATGGCATCAATGTATTTCATCGCTCGATAAAATACGAGCGCGATAAGCAGAAATGGGATAGCGAGACCGAGAGAGAAAATGGCGAGAAGGAGACCGCCTTGTAGTGCTGTGGCGGACGTTCCGGCTAGCAAAAGAACAGAGCCCAAAATCGGCCCGACGCACGGTGTCCAACCAAGCGCAAAGGTGCCACCGATAAAGAGAGATGATGAAGGCTTGCCGAGCGTTAGCCATTTAGGAACAGGTATTCGCTTGTTGTCTTGAAAGAATTTGAGCTTAAAAAATCCCAGCATAAAAAGCCCAAAAATAATTACTAACCCGCCCCCGAAGCGCGCCAGCCAGACTCGATAAGGGGCCAGTGCTTGACCAACAAATCCCGCTAACACACCAAAGGCAATGAAGACCGAGGAAAAGCCAACGACAAAAGCTAGACCATTCAGGAAAATTTTTCTCCGGGCCTGGCGGGCAGTAATCGGATTTTTTAGCTCCTCTTGGTCAACCCCACTGATGAAGCCGAGATAGGCCGGGACAAGCGGTAGGGTGCACGGCGCCAGGAAAGTGAGAATCCCGGCGAAAAAAGTCGATATGACAAATATGAACCCGATTCCCACAGTCTTAGTTTTTACTCAAAAGCTTTTCAATTTGTGTTTTCATTTCTTCCAGAGTCATCGGACCTCGTTTATGAAAGGCGATGGCGCCGCTCGCATCAATAAATACGGTCTCCGGCATCGAGAACCCGCCGATGGATTGGTAGAACGAATCACTGGGATCAAGAAGAAAAATTAAATCCTTGCTCGTCCCCTGCGCATCAGTGTAACCTTTAGCCGTGGCTAAACTCTCCTGCCTGTTTACGGCGATAATAACAACTTGATCGCCAAATTCTTTCTGGGCCGTGGCGAAGTCAGGCAGTTCTTTACCGCAAAATGGGCACCACGATGCCCATGAATTGATTACCATTGGCTTTCCGGCAAAGTCCGAAAGGTTTACTGTTTTGCCGTTATAATCTTGGAGATGGAAATCAGGCGCCTGGTCAGATTTCGTAGAAAAATCTAGTTGGGCTTGAGTGGTTGTATTGCTATCTGTATTTAGATTTTTGGGCTGTCCCGTATTGGAAATCAGCAACCATCCTACAACAACCAAAATCACAACGCTGATAATAATTAAAGGTGTTTTCATATTTTTGATACTACGTTTGTAATTGTGGAGCCGATGGCTTCCTAAAGAGATATTTGTTGTAAATCACCGCTCCAACGATGAGTAATGCGCCCGGTCCCCAAATCTGCCAGGCTCCCCAAGTGCTCGAAAACACATAGCGACCAACATAAAGAAGGACTGCACCAATGACCAGTAAAATAAGTGGTTTAGGATTTTTATGTGCTCGGTAATCCAAAAGAAAACCAACTGCGCCGAGAGCGATGAAGCCAAACGCAATCCATCGCCAAACTGGTATTAAAACACCTAGCCCCCAATAAGTTAAAAGTGAAGCTGAACCAATCCAGCAGAGCGGGCAAACACCTATGGCTCCAGCACCCAAAACTGGGGCTAACATTGTAAGTATTTTTTTGAAAAAAGTTTGCATATGATTTGATAGAATTGACTAACGGATTTGAACCCACGTATCGCCTGCGTCGCTACTTTTGAATAGTTTGTTTTCGTGAGTGAGTGCATAGACGATGTTTACGTCAATCCTACTGAATGCGATGTGAAGCACTGCCTCGCCGCCAAAACTTTCATTGACCCGCGCCCATGTTTGTCCGCTATCGCTACTTTTTCCAAGTCCACCCAATTTTTCACTGGACGCCAAAAGAATTTTTGAATTTTGAGGATGTACCGCCACTACTGACACGGCACCGCCCTCTAATGCGGGCGATAGCGCTTGCCATGTTGTTCCTTTGTCTTCTGAAACCATCACGCCTTGACCACGAGGAGTGGCGGCATAGAGTTTGTTTTCGTTTTCCGAATCAGCAGCAAGATACACGGCTACAATTTCTTGGTTTATGATTTTCCAACTTGCGCCTTGGTCTTCACTCCGTTGAAGATTGCCCGCGTGCCAGCCGTAGATAAGGTTTGAATTTATCGGACTGACTGCCATCGCATGGAAGTCAACCGGGCCATTTGCGCCGTTTGATATTTTCTTCCATGTCGATCCGCCGTCATCCGACCTTTGGAAACCGAGATTGCCGCCGCGAGCCGGGTGGCCGCTTGTGAAAAAGACGTTTTGGTCTGTCGGGTGGGGCGAAAAACCCATGTAATCATCCCTTAATTTTCCAACTCGGTAGAGGTCTTTCTCGTTTTCAAGCAGAAGGAGACCATAGTGCGTGGCTATCCATAATTTATTTGGGCCTGCCACATCAACCGCTAGTCCGTGTCCATGGGATATTGATTGTTCGGGAATAAGATTGTTTTGAGGAGGGACAGAGCTGTTGTTATTCTGTCGCGCGAGAAAAATTATCCCGACAATTACCACAAGAACGACCAGAATCCAAACATATTTTTTAGATGTTTTTGTCATAGTCACGATTATTTTAGCATGAGGTACAAATCTTGTTTATCTTTCGTGCCGTTAAGTATATGGCAATGAGCATAAGTAGCGTTATACCGGCGACAAAATAAAAACGATACTCAAGCACAAAAATCACACCGCCAAATCCTATTCCAAAAATAGCGAAAAGCGGGGCAAGACAAGAGGCACAAAATGCCGTACCAGCGATACCTGCAAACAGAGCACCGAGCCCTCCGGCGGTTGCCGTGCTTACGCCACCTATTTTTCTTTTCTGCCGCATGATATACACCTGCATTATGATGAAAAGCGAGGAAAGAGAGGATAAAAGGATAAGCACTACATAATCGCGAGCAGTGAAAATATCAAGTTGTGTTGCTAAAGTATTACCTGCGACTGTCCAGACTGGAATTAAAATAAAAAGCGCAAAGAAAACGAAAAATGAAATAATGAAGAGAAAAGCGTAATTTTTATTTTTAAATGGTTCGTGGATACCAAGCCACAATGTGTATAGCGGTTGTTTCATATTTTTAGATACAGCAACTTAATTTAGAAATGTCTTTGGTGAATGATAATGCCACAATCTTTATCGCCTCGGAAAGCGTCGGGAACATCGGGAGAGAATTGGTCACATCGTCAATCGTGTTTTTGTTCTTGACGAGCATCATTGCTTCGGCAATAAGCTCGCCCGCGTTCGGCGCGAGAATATGCACGCCGAGAATTTGTTTTGTTTGCGGATGAATCGCCATTTTTATCATTCCCTCGGTGCGGTGTATGATAATCGCCTTGGGCACATCGGCAAACGAAACAGTGCGGCAGGCGCAAACGCCCATTTGCTTCATCTGCTCGTCTTCGGTAAGACCGACACCGGCAAGCTGGGGGTCGGTAAAGATGGTGTAGGGCACGGTGTTGTAATCAATCGAAAGCGTTGTGCCCTTGAGGGCGTTTCCGGCGGCCAGCGTTCCTTCTCGTCCAGCGGTTGGTTCAAGACGCAAAGGGCTATTGGTAACATCGCCGACCGCAAAGACATTTTTGTTAGAAGTTTGGAAATACGGATTGACGACAATTGCTTGCCGTTTATCTACTTCAACACCAGTCAAATCAAGTCCCAATCCTTGCGTATTGGGTGTTTTGCCTGCCGCCAAAAGTATTTCATCGCCTGATACTTCTTCCGTTTTTCCGTTTACGAGATACGAGATTGTCTTTTTGTTATTTTCTTTTCGCGCGCTTTTTACCTCAACATTGGTTTTAATGATAATACCTTCTCTTGAAAGTATCTCGGCGAGCCGATCAGTAATTACTTTTTCAGAGTGCGGAAAAATTGAATCGCCGCGTTGTAAAACAGTTACTTTTGTACCGAAGCGTGAATACATCTGGGCAAATTCCAGTCCGACAGGTCCGGCACCAATAACGGTCAGCTCTCGAGGTTGTTTTTGGAGTTTGAGGGCCTCAATATGCGTAACAAAACCAACTTCTCTAATTCCTTCAATCGGTGGCACATTGGCGGTCGATCCGGTGGCGATAATAAATTTTTCCGCACGCAATTTTTCCCCATTGACTGCCACTTCGTTTTGGGAGACAAATTTTGCCCTTCCTTCAATTGCCGTTACAGACTCCAAATTTTTCAGCACCTTCTCGTATTTTTCTTGGCGCAATTTTTCCACCAGCGAGAGTTCATCTTGCACGACTTTATTAAAATCAAAATTTTTCACTTCAAGTTCAACACCAGCCACGCCGTGGTATTTAGCGTGGTGTAAAATTTCCCCGGCATACAAGAGTGTTTTAGATGGTACGCACCCAACATTGACGCAAGTGCCGCCGAGTGGCAGCCCGGCGTTCACGAGAGCAGTTTTTGTTTTAAGTTCATTGGCGCGGATTGCCGCCGCAAACGCTCCCGCTCCGCCACCGATAATGATTAGGTCAAAGTTTTTCATAATTTAATACAGTTAATTTTTAATCGACTTTTTAAAAATGCTCCACAAAAAAATTTGTTTCGTGTCAAATGGCGTAGTATGTGCTTCTTCAAAACTCCGCACATGATTAAAATTCTTTCCAAAAACCTTTTTTATTGAGTTCTCCGAGTATTGTGTGATATCAAGTCCGCTGCATTTTTTCGGTCCGTTTTTAGAGAAAGTTGATATAATAAGATGTCCATTTTGTTTTGTTAATTTCTCTGCGATATTAACATAACGAGCAATGTCTTCTTCCTTGGTTAAAAAATGAAACGCGGCTCTATCATGCCAAATATCAAAGCGAGAATTCGTGTCAAAATCCAAAACATCTTTATCAACCCATGTAATCAATTCCGCTTTTTCTCCTAGCCTATTTTTAGCTTTTTGCAACGCTCTGGCGGAAATATCCAATACAAATATATTTTTAAAGCTAAGGCCTAAAAGTTTATCCACAAGTTTGGAGTCCCCGCCACCAATATCAATTATGCTACCGTCCTTGTCTACGCCGGTTGACAAGATAAGGTCGGTTGAAGTTTTAGGGTTGTTTTGATACCAACTTACTTCGCGTGTCGTATCTTTCACTTCATAAATTTCTTCCCAGTGTTGTTTTGATGAGTTGTTTTTCATAATGTTTAAGATAATATTGAAACGCCGACCACCTGAAAGATGTAACCCAGAATAATAAGTAGCACACCAATAAGGCCGAGCAATCTTTCGCGATGCATTTCTCTTACCACTTGTGAATCAATGTGGTGTTCTTTACGCACTCGATCATGTACCCGAAGAGCGGTATAAGCAATCAGAATCGTTCCGATAACATCAAGTGTAATCCCTGTAATTAGAGCGGTTTTCATCTATCTGTTTTCTCTCATTGGTATCATCATTGATTTCATATTTTGCATATATTTTATAATTTAATGATTAAAAATTAAAGTTGATAAGTTAATAATGTAACGCCATCGGCCTTTATTCATGTGGAAATTGCGTTGCGGGCATTTTTTAGCGCTCGCGCCCACCACAGTAGTTGCTCAAGAAATTTTTTTGCGCCACCCTCCAACGAATCAAAAGCTTTTTCTTTAAGATTTCCTTTAGCGTCAAGCATCATCCAGAATGAAGGGATGTGAATAGCGCTTCGGATCGGTGCCATTTGAAGCTCAACGGCGACCTGCCGTAATTGCTCTATCGAGCGAGCCCCTCCCACACTGCCATAACTTACGAAGCCGATTGGCTTGTTATTCCATTCCTTATACACATAGTCCATTGCATTTTTTAGCACGGCCGGGTAACCATGATTGTATTCTGGCGTTACGACAATATAACCGTCGGCTTCGCCGATTCTCTGTGCCCAAGCCTTAACAGTCTCATTGGGATATCCATTCTTATTCATCGTCGGAGACACTGGTTCATCAAAAAACGGCATCGGGTAATCTCGCAGATCAAGCAGTTCGGTTTCTACGTCGTCTGTATTTTTCGTTTTTTCATATATCCATCTTGCTGGTTTCTCGCTGAATCGGTTCTGGCGAGTGCTACCGACAATAATTTTGATCTTCATGGTTGATATATTTTTCATCATAGTTAATTATTTATTGCCTGACTAAGAAGTGTCGATAATTGTTCATAGCGATTGTTTTTTTACTCCCATATTGATTTTAGGCCCACAGTTTTAAGAACACGTCGATGTAATGGACGCTAAATACCCAAAAGCATCTTAAGCCGAGCCTCATCGAAACCTATTATCATCTCCTCATCCACGAATATCACCGGTACCCCCATCTGCCCACTCTTCTGCATCATTTCTTGGGCTTTCTCTCGATCGCTCGCCACATCGTAATTGGTATACTGGATGTTATGCTCCGCGAATAGTTCCTTTACCGCCTTGCAGAAATGGCAGGTCGGCGTTGAATAGATAGCTACTTTTTTCATTGAAATAATTCAGTGTCTGGATGAACGGCCAACCACGAGAACCAGAAACTTGTAATGTGGGGGAGGCCGGCGCTGGCAATGGTAATCGAGATACGGCCGGCCGAATCTTTACTGACCAGAACATTTTTACCGGCAAATGTATCGCTGGTATTCCCGATCTTAAGTGCCTCTATGGGATACGCTTTATGCTTTCCGTCAATCTCAATTCCGACCACGAGTGCTTTCGGATGAAGTCTTGTATCCCGGAAGCTTGCTCCGAACGATACCGGCTCGCTTGTATAATAATCCCCGTATGGATCTCGACCATAATCCCTTACCGCAGCCTCATCGGAAGCGCGGTTATACATCAAGAGATTCGACTGCCAAAGTTTGCCGGAAACACCAAATTCTTGCCCCGCGCCATCGACCTTGCGTTCAAACACGATTCCCGTGGCACAGAGAGGACAATAAGTGATCAAAACCGGCTCTCCCTGTATCATATCATTGACAATTTCATGCCAGACGAGAATGCGGTAAGGATAGAATCGACATTTTGTTTTTGGGCTGAAACTGTTTCTCCACTAGAAATCGGAAAACGGTTATTTTGCCTAGACCAAAAAATACCGGCCAACCCAACAAGAGCCAGAAATACAAAAATTGTTATTGGAAATTTCATAACTTTTATTTTAATGATTCAATCACTCGCGCGACCTTTTTTGAAAGAGGTGTAGCGGAAGGGATGTAGCATATCATCTGGCCCATTCGATGAGCCTCGATCACTCCACGCGCCTCAAGATATGCTAGCTGATGTGACGCGAGCGATTGCGATATACCAATCGCTTCCGCTATCTCATTCACGCATAAGTCTTTTTTGGCATCGAACAAAAGAGACATGATCGCCAAGCGATTAGAATTAGAAAGAATTTTTAACGCCGTGTAAGATATTGACTTATATGAATATATATCCATATTTTCATATGGTATTCCGACATGGTCTGGTTGTCAACAGGATTAGTGGGGATAACCGTTTCTGTATTGACAACTGAAGTATAATAAAGGTAGATAAGTGTGGAATCTTCCCTAAGTTGGTAAGACCTAGCACCTTGAAAATATGCTCACTGAAAGGAGCCAGTATGCTAAGAACACGGGTGAATCTCGGAAAATTAGAGAAATTGACTAAAGAACTCCTCCAGAACTTGGGTTGTGACTTGGCCGATGAAAATCTCAAGGAGTCGCCGCGGCGCCTGGCCGCTACTTGGCTGGAGCTGACCGCCGGTTTGGACCGGCAAGGCCTTGAGAAAATGAAAACCGTCTTCAGAAAAGCCTGCACCAAAACCGAAGATAGTTGTGACAACCTCATTATCCTCGGCGGTCGATTCCACAGTTTATGTGCCCATCACTTCTTACCGTTTCGTGGCCAATACCTCTTGGCGTACATTCCTGATAAACACAATATCGGGGCGTCAAAAATCCAACGGATTGTGAACTTCCACGCCGCCAAACCCCAAGTACAGGAAGCCCTAGCCCATCAAGTGGTGGATACCCTCACCGAAATCGTCAAGCCGAGAGGGGTGGCCATTTGGTGCGGTGGTGTCCATGATTGTATGACGCTTCGCGGGGTAAAGGCTCATAATGCCTGGATGGAAAACCGTCACTTCCAAGGTGAATTTTTGACCAACGAAAGTCTTCGAAATGAGTTCGTGATGTTGGCGGCCCGCGGGCGTCCATCTCTACACTGACGTGAAGCCGGTGTATAATGCGAAAATGGCGGATTACTACCAGGTTGACTTCTCCGAAACCTTCAGAAATCTTTTGAGGGATACGGAACGGCAACTAAAAACTTCTTAAGTTAGAAAGGAACACGAGCATGAAACCGATAAACAAAATGTTAGAAACTCTGATTGACCGCAGTGAAGATGCTGACATCTTGACGCCAGAATTAAACCGGCTCTACGGTGGCGCGCTGGCTTTTCCGAAGCCACCGCCAGAACGGCCATTCACGATGGTCAACTTCGTAACCACTTTGGAGGGACTAACTTCTTTTGCCTTGCCGGGCCAGGCTGGCGGCGGGGACATTTCCGCTTTCAACGGGCAAGATAAGTTCATCATGGGAGTTCTGCGAGCGATAGCTGATGGAGTTGCCGTTGGGGCGAATACTTTAAGGACAGAGGGCGAGCATCTGTGGACGCCGGATTATATCTCTCCCGATCACGCTTCTCTCTACACCGAGTTGCGGTCTAAGCTTAAAAAGAAACAGCCGCAACCGGTCAACATCTTTGTGACCGCAAGCGGAAGAATCTTGCCGGTCAATGGGACATTGCCAGTCGTGTTTGAAACCAAAGACGTTGAAACCCTCATCCTAACCACAAAGAACGGCAAACAGGTTGCGGAAAAGGAGTTTGCTGGTCATCCACGGAAACCGCGCGTCGTCGCTTTTGGTTCTGGAGAAAAAAATGTTGATCTTCAGGCCGCTTTCCGATACCTCCGCCGAGAAGCTGGCATCAGTTTTCTCTTGATTGAGGGCGGCGCCTCATTCAATGGCGCAATAGTGGAAGCAGAGCTCTACGATGAACTTCTGCTTACTCGGGCCCCACAGGTTATTGGCACATCAGTCAATTTGACTCGGCCACTGTTTGTCAACGGATTTTCTCGTTCGCCAGCTACGGCCTTATGGCATACTTTAGTGAGCGTGAAGGTCTCCGGTGATTACCTCTTCGAGCGTTATCGCCGTCAGATATAGGTAACAACAAGCCCACTCCAAAATTTCGGAGTGGGCTTTTTATCAGAAAAATGTGAAAAAATGAAATTTGTTTCTTTCCTTATTCACTTTCCAACTTGTTTTGTCGCCACGATCGGAGATGTTGTTGTCAGTTTTGCGGCGTTACTTTTTATAATTTTATTGAAGCAAGAAAAATCACCATTCATTCCCTATTTTCGAGTCGGGCTTACTCCAATACTGCAAATGACCTTTTTACTCCCGCTATCTTTTTACCTCACCCAGAAATTGTCTAGGATAATCAGATAGTCTTTCTCTCTCCGTCCGTAATTATGAAATAAAAAACAAGGTTGCTGATTTAGCCAAAATAGAATCCGTGCAAAATGGTTGGGACACAACTCGACCTGACGCCAAGCTCATTCCCTTTGAATTTATCATTAATCTCCCACCGCCCTTGAAGATAAGGTTGTAGGAGTTAATCCCCAGTTCGATTGGATACTTTTTATTTGTTGATGGCGAAAATCTAAAGGGTAAAAAACTAATGAACGGCACCTACGAAAGATGCCGTTCAAGTCTAGTATCGTTAGTATATACCCATCTAAATTGAAGTCAAGCTCTGTAGGGGATAAGTGGAACCCGATGGACTAAATGAAGAAAATCAATTACCATGGGGCGATAATGCCTTTTGTTAAGCCATTTAGAGAACTTGGTAAGAATAACGCCGCGATCGCCGGTGGCAAGGGCGCGTCGCTCGGGGAGATGACACAGGCGGGTATTCCGGTCCCGCCCGGGTTTGTGGTTTTGGCCTCGGCCTTTGAGAAATTCATCACCGAGACCGATATTGATGTGGAAATAGATGCCGCGATGCACACGGTCCGTCATGGCGAGATTCACACGGTTGATGCCGCATCGGAGAAAATTAAAGACTTGATTCTGAAAGCAGAAATGCCTGTGGCCATCGCTCGTGAAATCAAAGAGAGTTTCAAAACCTTAAACTCCAAATTCATCGCCGTCCGGTCTAGCGCCACCGCCGAAGATTCGGCCAGCGCCGCGTGGGCGGGACAACTTGATAGTTTTCTTAATACAACGGAAGAAAATTTGTTGGAAAATGTAAAAAAATGTTGGGCTTCTCTATTTACTCCACGCGCTATCTTTTACCGCTTTGAAAAATTCGGCGACAAAACCCATTTGCAAAAGATTTCCGTGGCCGTCGTGGTGCAAAAGATGGTGGAAAGCGAGATGTCGGGCATTGCCTTTTCCGTCCATCCCGTAACGCAAGATTACAATCAGCTCATCATTGAGGCCGGTCTCGGTTTGGGCGAAGCGATCGTTTCGGGCCAGATTACCCCTGACAGTTATGTAGTGGAGAAAACCCCGCGCCGGATTTTGGATAAAAATGTGGTCGTGCAAACGCGAGGCATGTTTAGAGGGAAAGCCGGTGGCAGTGAATGGCGCGAGGTGCCCAAAGAACATGGTGAGCCACCGAGCTTATCTGACGAGCAGATTTTTGAACTTTCGGATCTGATTTTGAAGATTGAAAATCATTACGGTTTCCCCTGCGACATCGAGTGGGCCTACGAGAAAGGGAAGTTTTATATTGTCCAATCAAGACCGATTACGACTTTAGCGAAAAAAAATCATAATGTTTCTGGACGGAAAATCATCTTAGAAGAGTTGGTGCACATTGACGGACCCTTGGCTTTAGTCGAACTTCATTACGAAAAAGAAGCCGAGCGCTCGATGCCTTGGGCCAACGAAGAGTTTACGGTTTACCCTTACATTTTTTATGAGAGAAAAAACGGGCAGGTGTATCTTTATTATGATTCCGAGGGCATTGCTTGGCAGATGAAACATGCTGGATTGTATAAAAATGTCTCGGGTGCGATAGAAAAAATACGAGCAGGTTTCGATAAAATCAAGAATATTATCGAGGAAGAAAAAACATTACCAAAAAAAGAGTTTGTCGTTTTTCTGAAAAATGTTAAAGCTTTTTGGCCGTGGTTAAACTATATGTGGTGGGCCATTGAGGATAAAGAAAAACATGGTCTATCTGTAGATAAACTTATGAAGATGAGAAAATACACCGAGTATTTTACTCCGGGAATTACTGCCGTGATACGAAATTTCATCAAGACCGCGTTCCCCGACAAAAAACGGTTCGTTGATGTTATTACGCTAAAAGAAGCGTTAAGCGGACATCTACCTAGCGAGGAAAGTTTAGAAAAAAGATTGCAAACTTATGCTTACACGAACCACAGGTTATACGATGCCTGGAAAGATGTTGCTAATAAATACCAAGTTGAAATTAAAGAAACACCGGCTTCTGATAATTTACTAGGCCAAGTTGCCTATCCAGGCTTGATTAAGGGGATAGTAAAGATAATTAGTAATCGTGACGAGGTAGGCGTTTTTCAAAGAGGAAATATATTGGTGGCTTCGACCACCACTCCAGATTTTTTGCCGGCAATGAAGAAGGCGAGCGCCATCATTTCAGAGCACGGCGGAGCAATTTGCCACGCGGCCATCACTTCACGGGAATTGAAAATACCTTGTGTTGTTGGTGTAAAATTCGCCACTCAAGTCCTACAAGACGGCGATTTGGTGGAAGTGGATGCGGAGCGGGGCCTTGTGACAATTCTTGAGCGAGCGGAGCCCCGTACCGCTACTGGTACCGGAGCGGACAAAGGAGTGGTGAAAGTGTTGGAGCGGGTGGGGAAGGAGGAATCTTTGGTTAAGAAATTTAAAAAGGAAATTGGAAACGATGAACTACTGGTTATCAGGGGGAAATTTATCCCATTATTTTTGATGACCGATTGGTTAAGATTTTACGATGAGGGATTTCAGAAAAAGGAAGGAATTTATCCAGTCCTTAGCATAAAAAGGGATAATTTATTCACCCATTATATCAGTTTGGATAAGTACTTGGAGATTTCACATAAGGCCATAGAAAGATATATTCAGAATCCAGATTATAAAGATAAAATTTATGACCGGTATAAGGCAATAAAAGACAGAGTAGACTCGTTCTATAGGAATTATTTCAGAGACAAACCCAGCGAGGAGTCTGGTTTATTGAAGATACTCGAAACTTCTGAAGAATATTTACATGAGCTTGTGGCGCTAACCTTGTTCATTGACTTTTTAGATTCGGATATTGTTCAAAAGACATATACAGAAAACGGATTTAATTTGGATTTCAAAAAAATATTTAAAGTCTCAGAGATATATGATTTCCCATCATTTGATTTGAAGAATGATGCAGAAATTATAAATGCAGCCAACAGTCCGGATTATTTAAAACATGTTTATACTGGCTATTCAGCGGCACCCACGACGGAAGAGGTTAAAAAGAAATTGTCTAAACTGGACTTTGAAATGATCGGGAAAGAAATAGAATCATCAAAAACGGAGATCAAGAAAAAAACCAAAGCAAAGAAAAAGCTCCGGGACAAACTCAATCCCAACGAGAAACTCGTCACTGACTTCCTAAGCTGGGTAATTGAGTTGAGAGATGATAGAAAACCCCTAATAAACAAGTTGGATGTTCTGTTAAACGAGTCGGTTCGCGCGCTCTACAAGAACTGGGGAATAAAAGAGAATTTGTCTTTTGTCTCTTATGCCCACGAAGTATCAAGGGGTAAAGAATTTGTATTGAACAAGCTTGAGAATATCGAAAAAAGGCAAGGTGACTTTATAAACTTGTACCATGGCGATAACTATGTGGAAAAGTATCGGGATCTGGAAGAAGAATTTGCGGAGTCGAGAACCTTAGAAAAACCGAGGGGTGATCAAAAGAGTGTAACTGGCACAGTTGCAAATAAGGGCAAGGCCCAAGGATTTGCTAGGATAATTTATGATCCAAGAAAATTTCACTCGTTCACCGAAGGGGATATTTTAGTGACCTCAATGACTCGTCCTGAATTTGTCCCGATAATGAAAAAGGCTTCGGCCATAGTTACGAACGAGGGCGGAATCGCCTGCCACGCCGCCATCGTCTCTCGGGAATTGAACAAACCCTGTGTTATCGGAACGAAAAACGCTACCGAGGTGATTAGGGATGGCGACTTAGTGGAGGTGGATGCGGAGCGAGGCATTGTCCAGATAATTGAGCGAGCGAAGTCCCGCACCGAAACTGGTGCCGGGGCGGACAAGGGAGTGGTGCGGATTTTGGAACGGGCGGGCGATTGACAGTTAAAACCCGTTGTATATACTTTAGGTATGAAAACGCCACTGATTATCAAAGCCGACAAAGAAGTTAAGGCCAGGGCGCAAAAAACCGCTAAAAAGTTAGGCATACCATTGAGTATTTTGGTAAATGCTTATCTTCGGCAACTAATCGCAACCAAAGAAGCCCATTTTTATGCCAGACCCCAAATGACCTCCAGATTGGAAAGGTTGATTGGCCGGGTTCATCAAGACGCAAAAAAGAGCAAAAATCTGTCCCCAATTTTTGACCGGACTGAAGATCTGCTGGCATATTTGCACCGGCAATGAAAATTCAGCTTCATAAACACTTTATTAAGCAGTACAAAAAATTGAGAACTATCCAAAGGCGAATTGACGAACGACTTTCCTTATTCAGGATTCGTCCGTTTGACCCCGCCTTGCGCAACCACGGTCTGGCGGGCAAGTACCAGGGTTGCCGGAGTATTAACATCACCGGCGATTTTAGAGCCATTTACGAATTAGTAGATGAGGAAACCGTTCGCTTTATCGACCTCGATACCCACAGCAATTTATACAAATGAATCCATTATGAATGACTGGTCGGCGGCATTTGAAATAAAAAATAGCCCCGATCGCGTGTAGAACGCAATCGGGGCCGGGGATAGTTGGAGAAAGTGATGGTCAGTCGAGGATGAGGCGTTCGAGGCAAATCCCCCCGTCTTCAAGATCACTGATTGTAGCAAAACCCTCGCATTCCTTCAGGATGCGATTGGTCATGCGTTCGTTAAACTCATTCGGGGAGATGAGCCATTCGCGGACAATGGCTGGTAAAAGCACACCGTGACCAACGAGAAGGATTTTGTTACCTCCGCCGATGGGTAACTTTTGTCGGAGTTTCCAAATCACTGCTTCCCAGGCTCTGCCTGCAAACTCTATCAAGGTGTCTGCGTTGGGATGTTCGTGGTACTTTTCCAGCGGCGCGTGGCCGAGCTCCTCGAACATCTTATCCAGAACCGCTTGCTCTTCGGGCGTAGCGGCGTCAAAGAGTTCCGGCACTGCCACCACATTCTCCGCGCTATCCCACAGACCGGCCACAATGAACGCGGTTTGTCGGGCGCGGATGAGTGGTGAGTGGAGCACAAGATCGAAAGTTGGATTCCCCAGCTTTTCTCGTCGCCTCGCCGCGCATTGCCGCCCCTCCTCGCTCAACTGCCAACTACGATGGGTTTCAAATCCACCGGTTTTCTCGCTGTGGGCATGCCGCAAACAGGTAATTACTAGTGCCATTTCTGGCCTCCTCTCTTGTCAAAGGTCCAATTTCCAATACCAATCTTCCAACTCTCATTATATACCTAAACTGTATTCTTGTCAAGCACGGGCGGTTGGAAAATAATCATAGTTATGGTAGAATGAGCGTATGAAAAACTGGTCTATTGATGAAGAAAAACTTAAACAATATCCAGAAAAATACGCGATTTGGAAGCTTGAACAGCTTATAAATTATGGTTTTGACGGAGAGAAGATTAATACGAGTGTTCTGAAAAAATATTGGAACAAACTTTCGATAGATCCGGAAAACAGAAAATTTCTTAGTTTTTTGCTATGGCCTCCCCGGGACTCGTCATTCTCTCAAAAGAACAAGTAGCGTTCCTGCAAATTGCTGGGAAGTATCAGCTTATTGCGGACGAATATTATTTGACCGGCGGCACGCCGCTTGCCGCTTTTTATTTAGGGCACCGGTATTCAGAGGATCTTGATTTTTTTATTGAAAAATCAGAAGTGAACATATTGGCAATTAAAAAATTTATTCGCTCGGTTCAACGGAAGTTCTCGTTTAAAAAAATCACCTATCAGAATTATCAAGGGCTACACATGTTTTTTTTGGAGTATCCAAACGGTGTGACACTTAAAGTGGATTTTAATTATTATCCCTTTTCGCGAATCGAAACCGGCAAAAGAGAATTCGGTGTTTTAATCGACAGTCTGCACGATATCGCCGTTAATAAAATACAGACAATCGCGACTCGAACCACGGCCAAGGACTTCATTGATCTTTATTGTATCGTAACCAATACTGATTTTAACATTTCCCAATTGATCAAAGACGCTAGGATAAAATTTGATTGGCATATTGGGCCGATGCAATTCGGCAAACAATTTCTTAAGGTGACCGAACTTAAAGACCTGCCGCGCATGATTGCTCCCGTAGCAGAACATGAGTGGAAAAAGTTTTTTATTGAGGAAGCGAAAAAATTAAAACCGGAAATTTTGGAATGAGATGAAGTTGCGAGTTGAAAATTATCAACGGCTATTTAGTCATCCCGGGTTAAGATTTCTCATTAATGAGATCGCCATGATGGGTTATTGTGGCAGCGGAGTGGTCTCGATAGTGCGGGATGATGATTTTGTGTGCTATATTCCCAAAGCGACCATTGAACAAACATCTCAAGAAGGGCTGAACCTTTACGGTAGCTGGAAAACCTTTGACGAGTATCTATCTAATTTTAGAACTTTCCAGCAAGAGTTTCTCGCTTTTTGCCAGAACTTGTCGTCGGACGATGATATATCAAAAAAGCAGGTGGAAAAATTCGTCGCCCTGGCCGCCCAATGCATAAATTTTTACAAAAAGACCGAATTCATCTATACGGATCGCCCGTATCTGGAATCACAAAGATCAGACAATCAAGAATTGAACGATAATCTCAAAAGGTTTGAAACGATCAAATTTGAATTCAGGGATTTTATTAACGCCATCTTTTTTGGTCAGGGTTCATTTTATCAAAAGTTGTTAGAAAAGCTGGGCAAAAAATTCGCTGTTAGTGCTGATGATTTACAGCAATATCGAACGGCCGAGATATTTGAACTTTTCAACCAAAAAAAGTTGGATAAAAAGACGGTGGATGAAAGATTCCGCCGCAACATAATCATTGATCAAAGCGGCCAGTTTAAATTATATTGGGGTCAGAAAGCCGAAGAAATTATCAAAAACTTCTTGGGTGCAAGACCGGAGAATAAAGAAATCAAAGGAACAATTGTTTACCCGGGCAAAATTACCGGCCGAGTGGTAATCATCAGGCCTGCTTGGCACGATGACCAGGTAGCGATCAGAAAGGCGATGGAAGAGATGAACCAAGGCGATATTTTAGTTTCGGAAACCACCTCGCCAGACATCATGCCGGCGATCAAGAAAGCCGGGGCCATAGTCACCGACCAAGGTGGCTTGATGTCTCACGCCGCCATCATGAGCCGCGAACTGAAAGTCCCGGGAATTGTGGGTTGCGGCAACGCGACTCAAATACTAAAAGATGGCATGATGGTGGAAGTGGATGCTATGCCCAGTACCGGAACTGGTGCCGGGGCCGACAAAGGTATAGTTAGAATCATGGAGAAATAAAACAGCCCCGGCCTCGCAGAGAGCGAGTGTCGGGGCTGGTGTTGCCTTGATCGAGGTGATCACTTGCTGAAGTAGCGGGTGACCACGCGATACATGGCGGTGAGGATTTGGGCGAAGGTGCCGTCATAATCCTCTTGGAACTGACAGGGCCACGGGTTGGTGATTTGGGCGTTGTAGATCTTTTTCATCTCGCCTCCCGCCTCCATCACTTGCGCCGCGATCTCGTCCGAGGCGCAGACGATGAGGTCGTAATCACCGAGAGGTATCTCCGTGATACGTTCTCTTTCATGACTGGAGATATCCAAACCAATCCGTTTAGCGGCGGTCACTGCGAACGGCGCGGCAGTTCCATGTTTGGTCCTGCTTGCGTTCTCGCCAACACCGGCGCTGAAGCAATCCACCTCGTGCCCGGCGTTCCTCAAGAACATCTCCAGCACCGCGGCCATGACCGGCGACCGGTCACTGTTTCCAATACAGACGCACAGAATCTTCTGAATAGCCATCTCTGGCCTCCCTTTCCACCCTTTTCGGGCTATATTCCAAGGTTCAATCTCTATCCAATGAAAATTCTTGTTTGAAATGCAACTCATATATTCTTGATATATGCGAAAAACATTTGAGCATTTGGACTTTCGGGCTCGCGATCGAATCGAGGCAC
>JACOZG010000014.1 GCA_016181465.1 Candidatus Vogelbacteria bacterium
GCGGGCCATGAAAGGGGTCTGTGCCGTTTGCGGCGCCGGGATGTATAGTATTCTTCCGAAGAAGAAATAAGAGAACGCCCCGCCTCGGCGGGGCTTCTCGATTGGGCCCATAGCATAGTGGCAGTGCACCCGCCTTGCACGCGGGAGGTGGGAGTTCGATTCTCCCTGGGTCCACTACAAGGAACTTGGAAGAAACTCGTGAGTTTCTTTTTTCATTTTGGTTTTTCGTTTTAGCTTGATTTTTCTTGACATTTTAGCTAATGTGACTCTAGTAATTGTACATTTCCAACCGAATACGGAGGAGAAAGATGACACCCGAAAAAGTCATGGAAGTCATCGAGACCTATCGTCAGCTTTTCATTGAGAGAGGTATTGGCAAAACTGACTACCCTCATGATGATCTGCTCGACCGAACAGAAGTTGGTCTCGATCATTGTCACGGCATGCTCGACAAGATGGTTGAGTTTGTCCGCGAAGGAAGGATGGAGAAAGTTTTCCGTTGGCTCGGTTTCGTCCAGGGTGTTCTCTGGTCCAATCGAGTCTACACCCTCACCGATTTTAGGAATCACAACCGACCGCCAGAAGAAAGGAGCGACTAATGACAAACAAGATGACATACGCTGGCGTCGGCGTGAACTACGACGCAATGGATCCGTTCAAGCGCATGGCGCAACTCGCAGGCCGCGAAACCGCGGACAACATCAGGCGGCTCGCGGGCGGCGAGTTTCGAGAAGTCGAGATGAGCCGTGGCGAGAGCGCCTACCTCATCGAAGCGGTCAGGAGCTACTTCGCGCACGTCGAGGAAGGTCTTGGCACGAAGAATCTCGTCGCCGACGCGATGTATCGCCTCACCGGCAAGTCGTATTACGACTCCATCGCGCAGGACACAGTAGCGATGATCGTGAACGACATGATTACGCTCGGTGCACTCCCGCTTTCGGTGGCGATGCACCTTGCCGTCGGCGACTCCAACTGGTTCGACGACCAGAAACGGTGCCGCGATCTCGTCGAAGGGTGGAAGAACGCCTGCAATCTCGCACGTTGCGTGTGGGGTGGCGGCGAAACCCCGACACTCAAGGGCGTTGTCGTGCCGGAGACGATCGTTCTTTCCGGTTCGGCGATGGGTCTCGTGAAGCCGAAGGAGCGACTCATCACCGCGGACAACATCCGACACGGCGACGCGATTGTCCTCATCGAGAGTTCCGGTATCCATGCGAACGGCCTCACGATGGCGCGGAAGATTGCCGACAAACTACCCGACGGCTACCTCACCTCGCTTGACGATGGGCGAACGTACGGGGAGACACTGCTCGACCCCACGCACATCTACGTTGCACTCGTCGAGGACTGCCTCAATCGCGGCGTGAGCATTCACTATGCGGTGAACGTCACGGGGCATGGGTGGCGCAAGCTCATGCGGGCGACGCAATCGTTCGCCTACATCGTCGAGCGGCTACCGAAACAACTCCCGATCTTCGGCTTCATACAGAAGTACGGGCCGGTGGACGACACGGAAGCTTACGGCAACTTCAACATGGGCGCGGGCTTCGCGCTCTATGTTTCGGAAACCGACACGGAGGCCGTGCTACAAATAGCCGCTTCGCACAAGCTCGGTGCGCTCCGCGCCGGGTACATCGAGCGAAGCGACGACAAGAAAGTCGTCATCAGGCCGAAAGGTCTCGAATACTCCGGTGCAACGCTCGGTGTCCGATGACTCGCAAGTACCAGGCTCATGGGTTCGCTGTCGCAAGGTGGCGAACCCACTTTCTTTTTGCTATATTTTATTTGTTAAGGTACGCGCGAATTTTTCTCAAGCGATGGCGGGATGGATGAGTGGGGGGAAGCCACAGCACCAGAGCGAAGCTCGGTGCTGGGTAAAAATGCCCGCGCCGCCCGAGCGGTTAGGTTTCGTCAGGGTTCTGCTCGTAGTGGGTTCGCACTTTTTCCAAAATTGACCACCTCAATCTATTTGTACCTACGAATATCTATGCAAGACTATGAAAACAAAAAAATTTAACTGGAAAAAATATATTATTGCCTGTTTAAACTCAACGCAGTTTTTTGCCTTGGCGACAGTAAATAAAGACAAAGTGTGGGTTTGCCCAGTTTATTTTGCGTTTGATAAGAAGTTGCAACTTTTCTTTATTTCCCAGCCTTCTTCAAGGCATATGCGGAATATAATGAGGAATCCTTCGGTGGCGGTAGCGATATATAGCACAGCACAAGAACCCCGCAAGGATGTTTTCGGTGTTAAATTTGAAGGAATGGCAAGAGTAGTTTCTGGTGCGTCAGCAATAAAATATGCTCATTTAATCTATTTCAAAATCACTCCGTATCGTCGTCCAGTAAAGGCTGGGGATTATATGAGTCCCAAGGGGAGCTGGTTATTTGTAAAAATTATCCCAAAACAAATGTATTATTTTGACACTAAGTTTTTTGGAGAAAATCGTCAAAAAGTTCCGACTGGAGTTTTCGGGAGATAAAGCTGTAAGTTGCTGATTATTTGGTTCCA
>JACOZG010000025.1 GCA_016181465.1 Candidatus Vogelbacteria bacterium
TTTGTTTTTTCAAGTATAATTAAAAGTATAATTGAAAAAGTACCACGCTACAGCAATACGCGCGATGGCGCTCTGTTGCTGTAGAGTTTCGCAGGTCAACTTAATTTAGTCGCTTATTATCGTTAATGCTGCTTTTAATGAGAACCCGGAAGGGCTCTCAAAAGTTACTCGCTATGAGTTTTAGCAAATTATTTAGAAACAAGAGTTTTTATTCCGTTACGCTCTCGGTCGTCCTTTCCGTTATGTTCGTCGCGCTTGCGGTTTCTGCGGCGACGACAATAAGCACTAATATTACAACGGGTGGAACATTGACCGTAACCGGTATTTCAACGTTCACGGGAGCTGTATATGCGACAAGCTCTGTTGTCGCCACTGGGCAATTACGGACGTATGACCAGCTTATTCTTGACAGCGCCACATCGGACCCGACAGGAGCGGCTGCCGGAGCACTATATTGGAATACTACAAACAGTTTGATTCGGCTCTACGATGGGGCAAACTGGCGCACTGTCGCGACCTCAACGTCAGGTAGTGACGGGCTGACATTGACAGGCCCCGGTGTTCGCTTTAATACAATCGCAACTGGTTATATGGCGCTTGGAACGACAACGCTTCCGGCACCAGCAGCCGATGCAAATGGACTTCTGTTCTTAAACGCGACGACATCGGCAACGGTGCCGCTTGTCATTGTCGGCGCGTCCGGTAGCCAGACGGGTGATTTGTTCCGCGTACTTAATCCTACATTCACCGAGTTGTTTGCCATTGACGCTTACGGGAACGCTTCAACGTCCGTGATTTCAACTGCAACTGGCGCCGGTCTTTTCGTTGGCGGATATGCGACAACGACGGGTCCAAACGGGAACTTTGCAACGGAGGGCACGCTTGCCGTCACCGGAACAAGCGCTCACACAGGAAATGCGACATTTGCCGGCAACGTCACCCTCGGTAATGCGGCAGCTGATTTGATTACCATAACCGGCAACGCTTCAAGCACAGCCGCCCTTACGGTGGTGGGAACGGAGTTTAGTGTCGGCGGATATGCGACAACGACGGTAAGTTTGGCTAATGCGGCGGCGACCACAACTCTCGGCAGCGCTCTCGGCAGTGCGCTTGGCATTGGAACGACGACTCCTGCTTTCTCGGCAAAACTCGGAGTGGTCGGCAGCATTCACGCCGGCTCTACAGCGACGACCTCGCTTATACTCCACACCAATACTGCCAGTACGGGAACATGCATCCAGATGGTTGCGTCTGATGGTACAATGATAAAAATCTACGCCACTTCAACTCCTGGTGCGAATGCTAATGGGCAGAGTCTCCGTGTAGAGGCCGGGGCATGCCTGAAGACTAACTAAAGGGAGCGGCCCATTTACCTTACTTTGCTAACCAGTCAATATTATTAATTTCATGAAAGCATATGTAACATTGTTGTTCAGCTTTCTGATTCTGCCGTTTGTCGTCTTGATCTCTCCCGTTTTTGTTTTTGCCGCAAACAACGATGCCATCCTTGAAGACGGCACGGAGATTACGGCAAACAGTGTTACGGTAACTGTCAAGGAATCAGGCGTTGAGTCGATCACCGTGAACGACGGGAACTTTACGGCTGATCTGCCGGTTGGCTCCGCAATTCTCCTGACTGCATCTGGAAGAAATACCTTTACCGTAAGCCCGACGGCCAACGTTGAATCATTTACCTGTAATTCGTCAAACTCGGTACTCTTGTTAAAAGGGCCGACGGAGGGTTCAACGGTAACCGTTACGGTTACCCCTAACTCGGCGACTTGCACCACGGGTGGTGGTGGCGGCGGAGGCGGCGGTGGTGGCGGCGGAGGAGGCGGTGGTGGCGCCGCGGCCTCAACGGCAGCAACTGCTGCCGCTCCTGCGGCAACGACAGCGGCATCGGCGGCAGTAAGCGCGGCTACGAGCGAACTCTCAAAGATCGTTGAACTTTTCATCGCGCTCGGAGTCATTCCGGCGGATAAAGCGGTGGCGGCGCGATCTGTGCTTGCTCAGCAAGCGCCCGCGGTTTCGGCAGTATTCTCAAAGGGAATGAGTCGCGGTTCGGAAGGCAGCGACGTCAAGCGTCTCCAGCAGCTCTTGAACTCTGATGCTGATACGCGCATTTCGGCATCTGGTGTCGGCTCTGCTGGCAATGAAACAACCTTTTACGGCGCGGCAACGGAGAATGCGGTGAAGAAGTTCCAAAAGAAGTACGGGGTCGTCTCTTCTGGAACCCCCGAAACGACGGGATATGGCTTGGTTGGTCCGGGAACGCGCGCAAAGATGAAGGAAGTGTTTGGCGAATAACGCCCTCGGTCAAATCAGTCAGAATATTGACACAAAACCCCGCAAAAGCGGGGTTTTGTCGTCTCCCGCCAAGGACGGTCCTTTTGTGAGTTATCCACAGCCCCCTGTTTACTAATCTCCCCAAATCGCTAGCATGGGGGGTATAT
>JACOZG010000032.1 GCA_016181465.1 Candidatus Vogelbacteria bacterium
TGACCATCCCAGCTCCGCGTCTGGATTCGGCCTTCCACCAGCACCGTTTGGCCCTTCTTCAGATACTGATTGACGATCTCGGCTTGAGTGCCGAAGACCACAATGTTATGGAATTGAACTTCTTCTTGCTTTTCGCCGTTTTTGTTTTTGAAAACGCGGTTGGTGGCCACGCCGAAGGTCGTCACCTTGGTGCCCGACGGCAAGGCCTTGAGTTCCGGATCGCGCGTGAGATTACCGATGATGATGGCTTTATTTAGATACATAAGATTCGGTGGTTAAAAGCTGATCAATCTCTTTATCCATCTCTTCTCGGCTCATTGCCGCGGGCGCGGGGCCGGCGGCCGATCTTGCTTCTGACGGCATCACCCGTTTGCTTCTAGTTTGCACCCGTTTCTCCTCCGCCAAAGCCGCCGCGGGCACCTCGACTAAAAGATGCCGCAGGAGCTCGGGGGTCGCGCGGAGCGCGGCGCCGGCCGCCGGGACGGCCTCGGGTGGAAGACGAAAACGACAAGCGCCAAAAAACGCTTCGCGAAAAGTCGAGAGTTTAGAACCAATAGTTTGCTTGATCGGATAAGCCAGACGGATCGTCCGCGGCGGCCAGTCGCTCACGGCGCTACCGCCTACGGCGATGATTGGCTGCTTTAATTTTTGTTCTACCGTCGCCGCGCTGGCTTCGGCCGAAACTAGAGGCGACAAGAGATAACCGAGCTCGTAGACCCGAGTTTCATCATTGGTTATTTCTTCGCTATTTTCCATTGTTGCCAATCGTAGCATAAACCAAATTAGAGAGCAAACCCCGTTAGAAACTCGTTTCTAACGGGGCAAACAAGCGACGAGTATTGGCTGAAGTGGCGGCGGCGATGGCCTCAAAAGAACTGCCCCGCAACTCGGCGACTCGCCGCGCCACCTCGATCACATAGCTTGGCTCATTCCTTTGGCCCCGATAGGGCGCCGGCGCCACAAACGGACAGTCGGTCTCTATCAGTAAACGATCCAGCGGCATCTTTTTAATCACTTCGTCGTATTGATTGGCAAAAGTAATCACTCCGGTAAAAGATAGGGTACAGCCGAGATCAAGAAATTTGCGAGCGGTCGGCCAATCGCCGGCGAAGAAATGGAGATTGGAAGTTGGAGATTGGAAGTTTGATAAAACAGATAGAAGTCCATCGTAGGCGTTGCGGCAATGGATCATCAAGGGTTTACCCACGGCTTTGGCTAACTCAATCTGCCGTTCAAAAATCTGAATTTGTCTTTTGCCGCTTTCACTTCTAACATCAAATTTCCCATTTCTAATCTCTAACCCGCACTCCCCGATCCCGACCACCCGCGACTGGCGGGCAAGCTTTTCGAGCTCGGAAAAAATTTTTTCCTCGGCCTCGGGCGCGGGTAAATCGGTCGGATGAATCCCAACTGTCGCCCACATCTTTTCGTTTTTTTCGGTCAAGGTTACCGCTTGCCGTGAAGTTTCCAAATCTGTTCCAACATTGATCACGCCGATTCCGGCCGCGCGCGTTCGAGCGATCACCGCTTCCCGGTCCTTGTCAAACTGCGGAAACTGCAAATGGGCATGGCTATCAATTAAACGCATCGATTTTCGCCGCCAGAATAAAATCATTCTCCGACAAGCCGCCGATGGCGTGAGTCCAAAGCGTAACCGTCACCTTATTATAGTTAATGAGCAAATCAGGATGGTGGCTCTCGGCTTCGGCCAAGGCGGCGATTTGGTTCACAAATTTAATCGCCGCTGGGAAATCCCGGAAACCAAAAACACGACACAACTTGTGGTCAGGAGTAAGATGCCACTCTGGTTTTAGTCCCCGCCGCAACGCCCCCGCCCGCTTTTCAGTAAGCGGTGGCGTTCCACCCTCACACGGGACGCATTTTTTATCTTTCAAACCCATCACCAGAGTATGACAAAAATCAAACTAAAAGCAAAGCAAAAATTAAATAGTCGGGCAAATCATTGCCCAAGTAATCCACGCCTGAAGCCAGAGTTTTGAGAGAAACCTTGTCGGGATGAAGAATCAACTTTAACTGCTTGTGTAAAAATACTCCCATATATGATAGTGACTCAATCAGCTGACCTCGATCGGGCGATAATAGAACAAAATCATCGGCGTAGCGAAGATAATGTTTGACTTTCAGGAGAATGTTGTCCATCAAACGAAAAGTGAACGCCTGGACATCGGGTTTATGCCGTTTGCCGCGAACGAGTCCCCGCCAGGCGCCGAGCAAGTTCTCGACGGAAATGATATGA
>JACOZG010000023.1 GCA_016181465.1 Candidatus Vogelbacteria bacterium
CAGTGCCTCGATTCGATCGCGAGCCCGAAAGTCCAAATGCTCAAATGTTTTTCGCATATATCAAGAATATATGAGTTGCATTTCAAACAAGAATTTTCACAACTATGGCCGTTTGCCGCACCCCCGCCCTATGACGAACAGGGTTTTCTGTCTAATCTTGCGCGCTCGATTGGCAAAATACGCACAGCTGGATACACGATCGGTTTAAATTTCTCTATTGTCCCGCGCGACGACGGAACAAAAGCGTTTACGCCGCCGGTTTCCGATCCCGACGACCTTCGCCGTTGGCAAAACGATTTCCAACGTTTTGAAGAACTAACCGAGGCACTTGATGAATTAAACAACGCTTACCGTTTATCGTCTAAGACCTCCACCGGGCGTTCATATCCCAAAGAACTACCCGACCGCACTTACACCACCACTGCCGACCGAAAGAATTTCAACCTGCCATTCACTTTTGAGACAGCTGAAGCAATTAAAAGAATCAAAAACAGTTGGGGTTATCAAAGCACGACCACGATCATTGCCGATCAAACTGTTACTTTCACCAAAGACAGCCCGCACCGCGTGTACTTCCCGGATGAACCGCCCAAATCATTTCTAACTTCTCTGGCCGATCTAGCAGATAAATTACCCGCCAATGGACAAATGACAACACGGTTTGGCGGACTAATCAACCGTCCGGCGGCTGGCGACGGACAAAATCAAACCGAACAAAACAAACCGGTGGACACCAGTTTTAACTTCTCTTTTAATGGCCAATTTGATGATTTATCAATCAGGGCGGCGGCTGAATTCCGCAAGATCGGTGAGGATTTATACTTCAGAATCAACAATTTCCCCAATCTCTTTTTCCTGTCGCAGTTGTCGGCCATCAAGGGCAAATGGGTGAAAATTTCCAAAACCGATCGGGATAATTCAATGTCTTTTCTGCCTGTCAGAATCAGCGAATACAACGAGGAATGGCGGAGCGATTTACAGAAACAATTGACTATTCTCGAACGGTTGTGGAATAACTATCAGATTTTTGACTTTACCGCGCCGCCGAAGAAAGTTAAAATTGGAACAGAAAAACTGTGGCAATACGAGCTACGGCTTAATCGCGACAATTTGATTGATTTCCTTAAGGCGTGGAAAAATGAACTCGGCGACAACGAGGATGATTTAGATGAAATCGTTACGGCGCTTGAAAGTAAAGAAGCCGCCGCCGTTTTCAATTATTTACAAGACAACACGACGATCATTATCCTAATCAATCAAACCGGCTGGCCGGTCCAAATGGAAAATAGGTTCCGATTGGTTCCCCGCGATACGGCTGCTCATTTAACCGGCAAGCAGGGGTTGTTCGTTTCTTCAATTGACCTGAAAAATATCAACCAGCCGATTACGATTTCCGCCCCGGACGGCGAAATCATCCCCCTCAAAGAGGCCCTGGAGAGTTTGAGGTTTTGAGTAAAAGTTTGGGGTGCCCAGAGTCAGAATTGCCCGCCCGAACCCAGCCCGACAAAGTCATTCTGGCGGGGACTAACATCGTTCAGTCGGGCGGGCACTGACGACCTAAAATGCCGAGGGCCGGAGTCGAACCGGCGACCTACCGCTCTTCAGGCGGACGCTCTAACCAACTGAGCTACCTCGGCAGGGAATTGATTGAATTTAGACCTTCCCACATGGCCTTGATCTGCGGCCACGACGCCAACCACTGATCGAGATACGGCTGCAAATAATAATACAATCCGGCGGCCGAAGCAATGACCACCAGCCACTTGAAGGCGGAGAAGAAACTGGCCCAGCGCCGGGCGCGCTGAAGACGATGGAGCATTTGATTATTCTCCTCGACTTTTTCCAAAATTTTTTGCAGGGTTGGCCGATCTTCCGCGTACATCAAATATACTATAGCACAATTTGTGTTTTTACAACACGGTCGGATATTTTACTACGCGCTACTTCCTGAATTTTATTTTTTATTTTCTCCTTGAACTTTTTACCGACACTATCAAACAATGCCAGTAATTCTTCAAAAGTGTTTTCACCGCCAAGGAAATCCCAATATTCTTTGCCAATTAAAAATTCCGTTCCACGGTCTAAAACACCCTGTTCTGTAAATCGCTCGTACGGTTGTGGGTAATATGGGTTGTACGGAAAAGCGAGATAAACTTTTATCGGGCTTCGGCGGCGCGCCACCCATTCCAAAAGTTTTGTTTTTGATTTTGTAAAAACATCAATGTTCGGCTTTACGGTTTTGATTTCAAAATAATGTTCTTTGCCAGCGCGACGCATATAGAAGTCGGCAATCCTCCCTTCTTTTTGCGCCTTTCCATTTTTTGACGAAGCGTCGAGTACTAATTTAATTTCTTGCGCGCTATTGACCTTCTTTTCTCCATTACGAAGTTTTCTAATTACGTCATCAATGATTGATTTTTGCTTGCGTGAAATAACACCCCCGACATCATAATTTCTAAAACACTCATCTGCCGTTGGCTCCGCGATAATCACAGAAATATATTCATAGATTGACATTCCTAATGTGGTGGCAACGGAATGAATAAAGGAATACGCCGCCACCTTCTCGCTATCTTGAATAAGACGCATAAGGAACGGCATTGAGGAACTTTCGCGGGCGTAACGACGCAGTTTATCCTCGATTTTCCTTTCGAGTAATGCCGCGATTTTCTCTTTTTGTGATTTTGACAAAGCCATATTATTTTGCGTTTTTGAGATGAAATATAATCTCCGAATAAGGGGACTTATCTCGTTCGGTTCTATTCAACACTGGACGCTTGAATTGATTAACAATACTCATTCCTGATCGTTCCGCAATAACAGGGTATAGATTATATTTATCATTGGCAACAAGAAAAACATCAAAATTGTCGGCCAGATATTCCCTACAATTGAGCAAGACTTTTGAAATTCCCTCAACGTAAGACGCTCGCGCGTCTGCGCCTTGACCCTTGTAAAGCGGGCCTATCTCAAGTTCATCTCTGCGCTTAAATCCGAAAAGATCGTATGCATAGGCGTGCTGTTCATGATAATCAATCTGACCAACATATGGCGGCGAAGTAAAAATACCATTGATTTTTTGCCTCTTCAAAATTTCGTGGAATTTTTTATTTCTTTTTCCAACTTCTTTGAAGATATCAACCGTTCGGGAGTCGGCCGGAAGAACTGCATAATGAGAGTTCGTCTTTAGTTTTGCGAATATTTTGAGCCGATATACTGTATCAACCGCGTAACGATCAAACCACTCCTTTATTGAGAAGAGCGGTTTGCAAATCTTTTTGTGTTTCCAGCAATAATAAGTCGTTATCTGCGGTTCTTTGAGGGTGGCTAAATCCGAATGTGTCGTTGCGCGGCACGACCTGATTGTTCGGCTTAAAATTACCGCTAAAATCTTTTTATTTTTGACATCTTTGATTTTTTTAACCTGTTCAAATGCAAAGTCAATTTCTTTGCGAACATTTTTGATGTACCACTTATCTAAGAAAGTTCTACCGGCGGAATGATTTAGCTCTATGCCGTATTTTTTAACAAGGGCGTTATAAATTTTTAGAAATTCCCCTTCTTTCTCTACGGCGTATTTACTCTCGGTAATTTGTCCTTTTTGGACCTTGTATTTAAACTCTGGACTTGGGAAATATTGATTATTGAAATCTGCCATGCGTGCTAATAAGTCATTTTCAAAAGCGTTGATTTGACTATCTGTCTCATAGTTTATAATTGTTTGCTTTATCTTTTTTACTTCGTCATCAAGCAAAGCAAGATCGTAGGGAAGCAATTTTGTTTCTGTAATCATGCAATTGAAATGAGATATATCAATGCCGATGGTATGCATACCCATTTCATGCGCTTGCACAAGTGTCGTGCCCGAACCAGAAAACGGATCAAGAATTATATCACCGGCCCTAAAATAAATATCTTTCTTAAAATCGTCTGTATGATTGTCAATAAAGTATTGAACAAGTTGCGGAATAAACTTGCCTTTGTAGGGATGTAAGCGATGGACATGTTTTGTCGTGTCCACTTCCCGAAGATGGTCGAAGGATAATGCCCAGTTTAGGTCGTTGCCGAGTTTCCTTTTCCAATCAACTTCTCGCTGACCTCGATACGAGTCGTAGTAACTTTTTAGATCATTCAAATCAACAAAAACAGAACTGCCGCCGTTATGCTTCTTGACTTTCCCGTATTGAACCAGATATGAAATATTGGATTCACCAACATCATGCTTTAGAAAATTGCTTGCCCACCGGCTCGCTTCTTTAATTGTTAGTAAATTTTTTACTTGTTGCATAACGACAACATTAAGTCCAGTGTAGCAAATTTTGTCCTCGACAGGAATCGAACCTGTATCTAGGGCTTAGGAGTCCCTGGTTCTATCCATTGAACTACGAGGACTATTTAGACGCCGAGTAATTCCGCCAGTCGGGCGCGGTTGTAACCGATCACCACTTCTTCATTTGAGCCGTCGGCGGCGCTTACGGCGATCACCGGCACGCCGAGCTGGCCGCTTTTATCCACCATCTCCTGCCGCCGCGTCAAATCAGTCAAAACATCGTGCTCTTCGTAGTTGACCTGATTGGCCTTAAAAAATTCCTTGGTTTGCCGGCAATAGATACAGCTCGGCGTCGTATAAATGGACACTTTTTTATTGGTTGGCATAGTCTCAAATTCTAACAATAATGACCTTAAGAGTGCAAATGCGGGATACGAGGATCGAACTCGTGTCTCATGCTTGCCCCGTTACAAATGCGGAATGCGAGAGAAGGGAATCGAACCCTCGTCTCAAGCTTGGGAAGCTCGCATTCTACCACTAAACTACTCTCGCATAAATTTGTAACGGGGCTTGGGAAGCACGCGTTCTGCCATTAAACCAATCCCGCGCCTATCTAAACAGGTCTACTATCTTCTGCCACCACGGAGGAGGCGGCGCCGACGGGGAGCTCGTCGGCGCCGTGCCGGCCACAAGACTAATCACCTTCTCCCCGGGCCTGATGACATTAAATTTTTCCCTAATCTCTGCTTCCACTCCCCGCTCGGTCGCCAATTTTTCCACCTCGGCCGCGAGCTTCCGCTGTCTGACCCGCAGACGCTCCACTTCTTCCAGTAAAATAGCCCGTTCCCGCGCGACCTGCCGTTCTTTCTCGTAAAGCCGGAAAACCGAGCCGGCGAGCGCAATAATTACCAGAGTCAAACCGAGCCGCACCGGCCAGGAATAGACCACCTGCCGCCACCGCCGTTTATCTTGAAATTCCTTCATCCTTTAGTGTATCCTAGTGTAATGCTGTTTCAAAAAAAATACAAAAGGCCGATCCAGATTTTCTGGATCATTGTCAGCGCCGTTGTCATCATTGGAATGATCCTGCTTTATATTCCGGCCCTGTTTTCCTGAACCAATTTTAGAAAAACTTCGGGCGGGATCTTAACGCGGCCACGAGCTTTCAGACGTTTTTTGCCCTTGGCTTGTTTGGCCCAAAGTTTTTTCTTCCGCGTAATATCGCCGCCGTAGAGATAGCCAGTCACATCTTTCTTGAGCGCCGAGAGAGAACGGGAGGCAATAATCCGCCCCAGCGCTCGCGCCTGAATTTTAACCACGAAGAGCTCGCGCGGCAGGAATGTTTTCAATCGTTCCACCACTGCCTCGGCCTCGGCCGCCAGACGCCGCCGCGAGACGACTCGCGTCAACGCCGGCACCGCCTCTTCGGCAATTAAAACTTCCAATTTAACCGCCTCGGCCGGGCGCCAATCAATCAACTCGTAAGCGAGTGAGGCAAAACCCGAAGAGACGGTTTTCAGCCGATCAAAAAAATGCCGCATCAGTTCGCGCAGAGGCAGTTCTAATCGCATAATGATCTTGCCGTCGCCCCAGTTGTCGGTCGTCAGGAGTCGAGCTTCATGACTCTGAAGCAAAGCGAGAATGGCGCTTAGATGTTCGGGCGGTGTCAAAATTCTGACAGCGACCCAGGGTTCTGTAACTGTCTGGGATGCCGAGCCGTCAGGAAATAAATGAGGGGCGTAAATCGTCTTGGTCTGCCCGGTCTGGCGATCGTTGACCCGGAAACTGGTCGTCGGCGCCGTCACGACGAGTGACAAACCGTGCTCGCGGCGCAGCCTCTCGGCCACAATTTCCAAATGAAGCAAGCCCAAGAAACCGGCGCGCCAACCGCGACCCATGACCCCAACCGCTTCTTCCTCAAAAGTCAGCGCCGCGTCCGATAATTTAAGCCGCGCCAGGGCCTGCCGCAACAAATCAAAATCGGACTGATTCACCGGATAAAGCGAAGCCCAAACCATTGGTTTGGGCTCGGCATAACCGGCAACGAGCGGCCAGGACTGACCAGCGCCGAGAATTGTCTCGCCGACCTTGGCGCGGCTGGACTCTTTCATTCCGGTCACAATGTAACCGATCTCGCCGGCGCGCAAATCGCTCACCGGCTGTTTCTCCGGCCGGAAGACGCCGACTTCCAACGCCGTAAACTTTTCGCCGGCGATGGCAAAAACTAACTCGTCGCCCGGCCGAAGCGAACCGTCAAATAGCCGAACATAAACGACGAGACCGCGATGACTGGAATATTCAAAATCAAAAACCAAAGCCCGCGGACCGAGGAAGTCGCTAACCGGCGGCGGCACTCTGGCAATAATCGCGGCCAGTAAAATCTCAACGCCGGCGCCGGTCTTGGCCGAAACCTCCAAAATCTCGGCTTCCGGACAGCCGACAATTTTCGCGATCTCGCTTTTCACCGCCGCCGGGCGCGCTAACGGCAAATCAATTTTATTGACCGCCGGCACGATAACCATGCCCAGCGCCTTTGCCGCCTCGAGCACGCTGAATGTTTGCGCCTGCACCCCCTTGGTGGCATCAACGAGTAAGACGGCGCCTTCAACGGCCCGGAGGGCCCGCGACACCTCGTAAGAAAAATCAATGTGGCCGGGCGTATCTATGAGATTGAGCTTATAGCTTTCAGCTTTTAGGCGATAGGACATAGTAACGGGCGCCATCTTAATCGTAATCCCCCGCTCCCGTTCCAAATCCATGCTGTCCAGCACCTGGGCGCGCATCCGGCGCGATTCAATCGTGCCAGTCAATTCTAGAAAGCGATCGGCCAAGGTGGACTTGCCGTGGTCAATGTGGGCGATGATGGAAAAATTGCGGATATTTTCCACCAAACAATACTAACGCAAACCCCGCAAAATTAGCAATTGGTTTAATTTTTGTTTCAGCAGAGTGATCAAAATTTTCATCAACTCGGCCAATCGCGCTTTGAGCGTGGCGATCTGGACGGCATTGTCAGAAGGTAAAGTGAACACCCGGGGCGGCAACGGTTCAACCGAGGTCGCGGTCGGCGTCGGCGCGAGGCCGGTAGGGACAGTGGGCGGAGTGGTATCTGCCGTAGTCGCGGTGCACTGGCTGGTGTTGAAGGTGCAGGACGAGGTGCAGGAGAGCGTGCCGCCGCCGGTAAAGCCGCGGCTCACACAGGTCTGGTTGTTGAGATTGGCGCCGTCGCATTGTTCCGTGCCCTCAATGACGCCGTTGCCGCAGACCGGTCCGGCGGCCACTGCCACTCGAGCGCAATCGAACGAATTGCAATAATTCTCCCCCTGCTCGCTGTCGCATTGACCATTATCTCTGTTGGTGCAACGAAAAGAACCGTCATACACATTCGTGCAGCCCGGCCGCGCCGGGAAAATCGGTTCGGTGATCTTGGCGGGGGCGAGACATTGGTCGTGGCGCGTCCGCGAGCCCTGATCACCGAGGCGAAGAGCCGGACAATCACTGGCGCAATTGCCCAACCACTCGCCGCGCTCGGGTTCGCATCGGCGATTGGCATTGCAGAGTGCCTGGCCCTGGCAGAGCGCCTGATAATCGGCGTTAGCCATCAGCGCGAGCGGCGTCAGTTGAGCCGCGCTCCCGTTTGAGAGGGCTAAACTTTGATTGCCAGTAAATGAATTGCCACAACCTTGATCGAGCAAGCGCGAGGCCCCAGAATTAAGGAAAACGTTGTTGGTAATTTGATTATCGCGCGAGAGAAAAACCGCCAAATCTCTCCCCGACCAGCCGTAAAAGATAGGATAAAGAGAGATTCGCAAATCGTGAGCTGAAACCGGGTTATCGGTTGTTCGATACCGGCCAATAAGATTATTAATCAAACTGTTTCGACTAACAGCATTGCGTAACTCTACTTCATCGCCATTGAACTGACAGAAATAATTGGTAAACACGAACTGCCCATTTTCCCGCTCCCGGTAAGGATAAGACACGCGGTCGGGATCTCGATTATACAGATAGGCCTGTTTGATGCTCTCTGGCGGTTCCCAGCAGTCAAAAGCGAATGGCTGACGAGATTGATTGTTGTCAATAATGATATTGTCCCGTAGTTGATTGCCAACGCTCGTGGCATATAGCCATATACCCATCAGTTGATTCTCGTGCGACAGATTGCGTTCAATGAGATTGCGGGCTGATGTCTCAAGGCGCAAACCGCCGATGTCGGAATCACGGATGATATTGCCGGCGACCACGCTGTCATTCACACACAGAAAATTAATCCCCTGATAATTGCCGGCTAAAAAATTATTTTCCACGCGCGCGCCGCCAACCACGGCATCGCATCCGAAGACAGGCGTCGATTGCCGGCTCCCCTCAACCCGTAAGGTGAGATAGCCGTTCTTGAAGAAAAGATTGTCTTGCACAATTATTCCCGAGTCCAGAATCGTCGAACCAGCATCAATCAACAGCGCCGTATCAAAATTAATAAAACCGTTCTGTTGGATCACCAATCGCCGCGCGCCGCCAGCCGAAAGAGCCGTCACCCGCCCTCGTTTCGCGCCCCAAAAGACGATCTGGCTGATCGTCACCCCGCTCCGCGCGCCGACATCGAGTAACCCGTTCGCCGCGCCGCCATCTTCAAAAAAGACGGCACCGAGCTGCGGACTGGCAATCGCCACATTATTTTTTGTTATCTGCACTCTCTGTTTAATGAGATAGCGGCCTGGAGCGATCGTGATGGTTCCGCCGGCCGGCGGCAGGGCATCGATCAGACGCTGGAGTTCAGCGCCATAGTCAGCGCCGTCATTCCAGATAGGCAGAGTCGCCCGAACGGCGGTCAATTCATCCAGTCTCTTAACCAACCGATCAGAACGATCTAGATATTCGTTGACCACTCCCTGAATCGCTTGGCCGCCCAAAGAAACGAAACTGGTGTCGGCTAAAGCCCAAGTTCGCGGTATCAACCACCCGAGGGCGATTAAGACCAAGGTTAATCTGGAGATTAGATATTTCTTCTTCACTTCAAGAGACCAGGCCGCGCAATAAATTCAAGAGTTTCAAAAGCAGTTCCAGCAGGCGAGATCTCAATTCCAAAATCAGGCTTTGGCGGTCAAGCCCGGGCCAGAACACGGTCTGGCCGGTTTTGACGGGCGTCACCTTAAGGACGACAGGCGCTGAATAGAGACCGGAGCGATTATAAGCGTAAAGGGTGTAGTAATAAAGCTGGCCGTTGACAAGATTAGTGTCGGTAAAGTAGGGTTGGACGCCGTCGTAGACGACTTGAGCCATGGGCAGGTAACGGGGGTTACCGGGACTCGTAATCACCGGCAGAGGCACCACGCTCCTTAAGATGAGAACGCGGACAAAGTCGGACGAGATCGGATTCTGCCAGCGGAGGATGGCTTGGCGATCGGCGCCGGAGATGACGGCCTGGGTCGGCGGACTAAAGGTAGAGGTGATAGTACGAGTGCCGCCGCCCCCTCCACCGCCACCGCCGCCAGTGGCTGGTGGCGGTTCCGAGACTGCTGGTTCAGAAGCAGTGGTAAAACTGACGACATTGGAAAAGGCCGAGCGATTGCCGGCCGAGTCCACGGACCGCAAAGCGGCAATGTAGGTTTTGCCCGGGGTCAGATCAACCAAAGTGTAGGTCTCGGCCTGGCCCGGCAGGGCCGGGGTCGGTTCGCCGGACGCTTCCGCGGCCTGTTCCAGATTGACCGCCGGGGTCGAACTGCGGGCGTAACGGAGATCATAACTGACGGCCGGGCCGGAGTCGGACGCGGTCTGGTCTTGATAAGGCGCGGTCCAGACGAGCACCGCCGCCTTCTCCTCGGTGCTCGTGACGCGGAGGTCAGTGATGGTCTGAGGCGGGGTGGTGTCGGACACGGGCACGGCCTGGGTGGTAAAGGTGAAATCAATAGAGACACTCTCGTTGACGGCCGCGTCTTTGGATTTCACCCGATAGTGATAGAGCGTGGCCGGCGAAAGATTAGCGAGAAGCTGGCGGTGGCTGGTGACTAAAACGGTAGTTGGCACAGTGGACTGGCCGTAACCGGCCGTGAAGCCGTAGTCAACTTGGGAGGTGGCCGGCTCATTCGTCGTCCAAGCGACAGTGGCCGTGGAGGTGCTGACGGCCGACACGGTGACGGCCGAGATGACGGGCGGGGTAATGTCAGCCGCCGGCTGGGTCGTGGCGCTGACGCTGGCGGACTGGGCCGAAGGATTGCCGGCCGCGTCATAGGCCGCCACGGCATAAGTGTAGGCCGTGGCCGGCGCGAGGCCGGTGTTTTGGAAGGAATTGGTCGGGGTGGTGGCGATCTGGGCGCCGTTTCTGAAAATCTTGTAACCGGTAACGGCGATGTTATCGGTGCTCGCGGTCCAGGTGAGATTGATTTGAGAAGAGGAAATCGCGTTGGCTGTGAGGCCGGTAGGGACAGTGGGCGGGGTGGTATCTGCCGTAGTCGCGGTGCAATTGTTCCGTGCCCTCAATGACGCCGTTGCCGCAGACCGCGGCCGGCGGGGGCGCAGAACCGGTGTATTCAAACGCACCAATATCCGGCGCCGCGCCGTACCATTCCTTGCATCCTTCGCCCGGGTGGGCGCCGGAAGTTGAGCAGTGATAGCCGGAGATGAGCACGCCCCGGTCAATGGCCGGACTTCCTGACTGCAAGCGAAAATCTTTGGCTGCCATGTTCACAAACAGCGGGTCGGTTGAAAAAGTGCCCTGGCCAAAGCCTGTGGCGCTTGTCCAAGTTCCATTGTTCACTTGGGTGTTAGAGTAATTTGTTCCTTTGTAATAAATCACTTCATTGCCACCATCGGTTGGATCGCGATGCCAAAGATTGCTTTTTTCGCTGGCCAAGTTTCCTCCAACACCATCAACCTTTATTGGCCTTCTTTCGCCACCACCCCCTTGGTCGCGGATAAAACTCGAAATGTTATTTTTTGCATCGACATAAGTTACATATCCCTGGTTACTGTTTGAGCCAATATACATGCCAATTTTATTATTGACAATTGTATTGTTGTAAATGCGGACTAAGTTGTTTCCCCCCCCTCCTCCTTCTGAACCAGAACCGCGAATAGTAATATCAAATGCGTCTTCATCTCCCGCATCGTAAACGAGGTTTCCGGAAATTTCAATCGAGCCTCCAACTGTGGTTTTTTGCGAGTCCCATCCTTTTATCCCAACTTCGGCATCAGCGCCTGGTTCCAAATAAATGAGGGAGTCCTGAATTTTTCCTGAGCCTGAAAAATCAATTAGGCTCTGAAAGAAACTAGTGGGGGTACCGTACACTCTAGTTCTCAGAATAGTGGTGTTAATCGTGGTGTTATCAGTGACTATCACGTCTCCGCCTTCACCAGCATCGTAAAATGTTGAATCCACGATGAGAGTATTATTTGCACCAGGAGACACTGGCGCACAGCTGACGCCATTGCACCCGCCCTTGACGCCGACAATGTTGTGCGCATTATAACCTGTTACATTTCGGAGGGTGGTCCTTTCACTTCCATCAATTCTAAACACATGGCCTCCTGACACTGACTCATGCCCGACAACATTTTCTATAGTGATGTCTTGTGAATTGACTATTGAAAAAACTTCTTGGCGGGCATTTTTTACTTCCATATTTTGGATTTTCCACCACTTTGCGGAATTTAAATAGACAACGTCAAAAGCGGAACGACCATCAACCACGACATTTTCTCCCGGATACCCGCTGAGAGTTTTTGGCTGGGCAGAAGTTCCACTGGTACTGATTCCAATACCGTCTGTGTATATTCCACCCCTAATATAAATCGTGTCCCCTGCTTGCACGGCGCTAATTCCTTTTTGTATTGTGCAAAATGGTTTTGAAATTGAGTTTTCTGCGCGCGTGAAAGAATCGCTGCAGCCAGTTTGGAGGCCGGCGCCGCCGTTATTGTCCACATACAAAGTAGCACCGGTAGTGGAAACCGGCTGGGTCGTGGCGCTGACGCTCGCTGACTGGGCCGAGGGGTTGCCGGCCGCGTCATAGGCCGAGACGGCATAAGTGTAGGCCGTGGCCGGCGCGAGGCCGGTGTTTTGGAAGGAATTGGTTGAAGCAGTGGCGATCTGGGCGCCGTTTCTGAAAATCTTGTA
>JACOZG010000024.1 GCA_016181465.1 Candidatus Vogelbacteria bacterium
ATTTGACTTTTTAATCTAGCCGTGCTAGCATCACAAATAGTAAAGAAGCGCGTTGCTTCTTAAGAAACACAAGGTCTTTGACACTTAATCCGCCTTAGACAGGCGGAGGGAGGAATACGATGGGCATTATGTCTTTTCTAGTGGTGTCTGTGATCGGCCTGGGTCTAATGTTACTGCTAAGCATCATTCTGATGCTAATCCTGGCTGGCCTACAATGGCACTTCACGCGGATCGAGAAAGGCAACACTGCCTTTATCGTTAGGGGTGATGATATGAAAGCTATCTGGCCCAATGTCGGTGGCCACCGAATGTCCAGCGACGAAGATCTCGATGGCCGACGCTGGCTCATCAGGACAGACAGTGACACAAAGATTCGGGAAACTTTTACCAGAGACATGCTCCCGGAAACTCGCTGGCTACAAAACAAGTTATGGGATTGGTTTGGGATCAGGTTTGTCAGTTGGTTCTACCCCCAAGTCAGAGTTCACAAATTAAAACTCGATGTGACAAGACTGAAAGAAGAATCCAGAGTGGAGACCGGAAAAACGCTTCGTGAAAGACTTGAGGGAGATACGGAAACAATCTACTCTCTGCGCTTTCTGGTACCGAGACCAATGGTAATAGAAGGGGTGGAATTGGCTGGTGATAATGCTCGGATCAACTTGCTGGTGTTGGCTATTTTCCGCACGGTCATCCCGTCCTTACCGATCTTCTACTACAAAGGGAGGTTCTTTCCACTGCTCGATGCCGGCGTCAAAGCGGGCATCATCAACTTCTGCGCCAACTACAAGTTTCCCGTTCCCGTTCTTGACGAAAGAGGCGAACCGGTTTTCGACAAAAACGGCAAGACTCAATTGACAAGGGGAGAATCTCTAACCTACGAGTTGTGGCTGAGGTTAGATAAGGGGGTGGATTCCCCGATCCAAAAAAGTCTTCTTGGACTTAATGTGGGCAAAGATTTCTACGACAGCTTAGTGAGGGAAAAGAAGACGGAACTGGTGGACCACATCAAGTTATTGCTGGGAGGAAAAGAGCCGGAAGAAATACCGGATGCGGTAAAAGAAAAAATGCCCTTCGGATTCATCCGGCAACATGGCTTTGCCCTGCAAAGCATAGAGGTAATTGACTGGGAAGCCGCCGAAGAGACTAAGGACTTGTCCAGCGCCCTGCGAGCCAAACAAACCGCGTTCCATAAGGCTAAAGGCGTCCGGGAAGAGGCCTATGGCCGCAGAGATGCCGTTGAAGCGGTAGGAAACGCCGACGCAGCTCGTATAGGGAAAATGGTGGAAGCGGTGGTGAGATCGCTCGAAGCAAAGGGGGTTTTACCTGACCAAATTGCTGAAGTAATCAAGTCTGTCTTTCAGGCCGAGCAACTCAAACAAATCCCCAACCTGCAGACATTGATTTTGGGTGGCGCCGGCACCATGGCGATGGTGCCAACCTCAATGCCGATACCTCCGCCGCCAGCGAATCCGTAAGGATTAAGCAGGTACAAGTATAGCCGCTTAACACACGCGTTGAGCGGCTTTTATTGACAAGAATAATTGATATGATATAATGCTCACCGGAAGTCAAAGATCGGTTCTTTGACAATTTACTAAATTACTTTCCCAAGAAAGGGAGGGAGATCATGGTATGGATCAGCATTGTGGTTGTGGCTTGGTTGATTATGATAATCACGCTGGGTGGAGTAATCCAAGTGCTGTGGGAAATCAAAAAAGAGCTCGGCAACCGACCGGCACCGCTACCGCAGTCGTTTACGCTTACGCTCCCGCCAGAGCCTATTACCGTGATGGTGGAAATGAAAAAACCAGAAAGAAAAAACAGAAAGCGAGTGGAACCGACCAAAGCCAAAGGAGGCAAAGATGGAAAAGTTACTTAAAAGGTTGACTGTCCTAGCTTTGGCGACCGGCGTCAGCAGCACTGTGTTCCTAATCGCGATTCTAGTTTGGCATTCATCGCAGTCGCAATATAGCGGGGCGACAACGACTGTTGCTGAACCAGCGCCGACGGACAAAACTCCAGAAGAAAGGGGAACGCCGGCGGAGACAAACTGGGAAACAGCCAAACGATGGGGAGTGAAATTCTTCAGGTGGCCTATCGGTATTCTAACTGTTCTAGTTGGCCTCGCGACCGGAATTCTCCTTTACCGCCGAGAACTGGTTACCCTAAAAAGGTTGGGAACTATTTTTCTCGTCGCGGTAGTCATCAGTTTACTCGCCACCTTTGGTCATAAGGCCTACAAGTGGTGGTTGAGTCGGCCGGAGACAATTGCTCCGGTAACTCACGCCGCGCGCGCTGAAACTGCCGTTAAACCATCGGCCAGCCGCTCGCTGGTGACGACGAAAACGATCGTGGCCCGGCCGGATGAGTGGTCGGAATTTATCTGGATCCCACCGAACCATAAGTACAGCGGTGAGTCTACGGATTGCGTTGAGATCAAAAACGGTCTTGGTGCAATCTTCAACTACTGCCCGGGCGACAAACTAACCCTCAGCAAAAACGGCACGCCGCCGGAGGGACAATTGACCTTCCGTTCCCTAACCGGATGCAATGTAGAAGTTTATGTCGAATGGGAACCGAAATGAAACGAGCTCCCAGACGACCAACCCCGTACCTTATCATGGTGCGGGGCTTTTTTATTTCGTCTTCAACAATTGATAGTCCGGCAGATCAGGTTCATTATCCCCCAAAAGGAGATCATAATGAACATACCGACAACGCCCCAGAGGATGTGCTGGCGGCCGGTGGCCCGCGCTTCCTCGCTCTCCGACCCGCGCACCAGCTCCCAAACGCCGTAGAGGAAATACAGAAAACCGAGGACGAACAAGAACGAGATCAAAGGATCCACAATCTCACTCTTGATTTTGGCGATTAGAGGAATCATAAATCTTCAGGCTGGAGACCGGTTTTCTTAGCAATCCTCGCTAGCATTCGCGGTCCAATTTCTTCTCGGTTATGGAAGGCCCAAACATAATCGGGCTGACCGTCGCGAGACAAAACAGTATGCGAACCGCCGCGGCGTTTAATTTGCCAGCCGACACGCAACAGAGCGGCGAGAGCGCGTCCGGCTTTCACCGCGCGCCAGCCGCTCATACCGCCAAGCTAAACGCCACGGCTCTCAATTCTACAGTTTGCTCACCGGTCTCCAGTCGGTCAGCTACCACCCGTAAAGCCAGGGCCTCGGCTTTAGCTTGAGCTTCTTCGCGACTCTGACCATAACAAAGTGCCCCTGGCAATTCTTGAACCTCGGCAATCCAACGGCCATCAGTTTCCTGCTCCAATTCAATAGTAAAATTAGTGCTTTGCATAATCCTAAACTAACATAGTCAGCATACTTTCGCCAGCAACCGAGAGCAGTTCGGCCCCACAATCTCACTCTTGATTTTGGCGATTAGGGGGAGTTCAGACGGCATTATACACTGCTATGGGAGTTGAGGAAGTGGTGGCGCTTGGACACCGGCACCGACGAAAGTATTAAGAAGCACCCAAACTAATCCCCAAACAGCCACCATAACGAAAATGCCAATCAACCCATAGATTATCATACTGCGACCTTTGGCTTTGGCCTCATCATCTCCAGCAGCTAGAAGATATCTGAACACGCCGACCATAAAATAGACTATTGCCAGAGCCATAATAATCGGAATTGCAGTACTATTTAGAAGATTTACTATGTCTTGTCCCAAACTACTGAGAGTGTCTCCACTGCCACCACTTTGTTGAGCAAACAATATAAGAGGAAAGAGAAGAATCGATCCGAAAATTAATTTTTTAGTTTTAGACAACATTTTTGTAATAATTATTGATAATTTTAAGGTTTTCGACGACCATGACCATTATACAGCATTGGCCGGAGGCGGCCAAATGCCACCTGTTGATTACCCGTCGCGATCGTCAATCGGCTCAATCGGCGACTCATCCAGCGACGGTGGCCGGGTCGGTGTCAGGTCAAGCGGGAAAGTTTTTTTCAGCACATTCACCAACCCCCAGACCGCCACCATCACAAAAAGCGCGATAATACCGTAGGTCATCATATTCACGCCTTCTTTCCGTTTGGTCTCGTCGCCGGCGGATTGAATATACTTGAACACGCCCCAAAGAAAATAAACCAGGGCCGCGGCGAGAATCAACCCGACCAGCGGATTAAACACGCTTTCTATAATTTTCTCAACCAATTGTTTGAAAGTGGTCATCTTCCTAATTCAGTAATCGTCCCTTGAATCGTTTTCTGGATCACGAACGCGCCGAGGATTACGGCCGCGCCGATAACCGTCCAGAAAAGCGTGGTTTTGGCTTGGGTTAATTCTGTTTCATTGCCCCGGGCCTTGACGAAAAGAAAACCGGTATAGACAATGGCCAGGGCGATCGCCGGCAAGCCAATCTGAACCACGATCTCCAGAATTTTGGTAATTAACGCGCTGATGCTATTTATAGGGCCGAGGGGGTTAGAGATTGAGCCACCCTGATTTCCACTCCAACCAGAAGGTTCTTGATCACCGCCTAATTGCGCTAAAACTTTTTCAATCCAAAATAATTTGTTTAGTAAAAAGTTCATTGGAAAAAATCCGGCAAAAACGGCGCTTGGACCCCGAGTTCGACCATAATGGTCCGGACGATAATCCACGAGGCCAACGCCAGCACCAAACCCCAGACCGCGTACTTAATGATGTCTTTTGCTTGAGTTCGCCAACCCTCGTTGGCGCCGGAAACCACGAGCACAATGCCGCCGTAGACAATCGCCGCCGTCGCCAGCGGTACGGCCATTTTCAGAGTTAAGAACTCAAACACCTTACCGATGAGCAAAATAAACTTTTCGTAGTCGCAATCATCAGTGCAGGGCACCAACCCTTCTTGGGCAAAAGCGGTAACGGTTAATAATAACCGATCAATTACTGCCATAAATTCTTTCGAGTAGCGCGGCGAGTTCGCGGTCGCCCTCGGCCACGGCCTCACTAGACCGCGATCGACCAGTCGTTACTGATTCTATCATAGTTTCAAAGATTTTCTTAGTCCCGACCGGATCAGGATCTGGCCAGGAACGAGTAAGCAGAGCCGCGCGGTAAAAAAGCGTCATAATCGGATTGGCCACCGTCTGACCCAAGAGATCGCGCCTGGCCGGCGGGAGAAACAGGGCCTCGGCGAGCGCGCCGGCAAAGGCCGGACCAGCCAAGGCCGCGGCCGCTTGCCCGGCCGCCACAGATTTAGAACTGCCGGAAACCACGGCCACGGAAAGCAGACGCCCTAAAATCAGTTTGGGCTGATTGTCTTCAGGTTGCGGCACTAAAACGACATCAAAAGCCAGGTGCGGATTTTCCCGGGTGATTACGGCATACTCGCTGCCGTAACCAAAGTAAAAAACCGTTTGGCCGCGAATAAAGGCCTGCCGCGCCTCGGGCAGAGAGCGATTCCAGGAGTAATTGGGCCGGGCCGGATCGGCGAACTGGGTGTAGAAATCGAGCACGGCCACGGTTGGTTTTAAGACGGTGCCGAACGATTGATTGAGCGCGGAGGCGTAACCGCCCCCTGACCGAACGAGAATCGGATTGCCGGCTTGCAAAAAAAGCATCGCCAAGAGATCCTTGGCGTGGAGAATATTCTTCGTTTCGCCGAGGGCCACGGCGCTTCGCGTGATGTTCCGACGGCTATCTAAAATAGTCAGTGCTGTAGTCTTGACCTTAAATTCAGTCCAGGTGCCAGGCGGCGAGGCCAGACCGGCTTCGGCCAAGAGGTTCTGGTTGTAATACATGACGAACGGATCAACGACGAGCGGCAGAGCCAGCGCCGCCAAGCCGTCAGTCAGCAATTCGCCGGCGCCAATAAAAGTGTCGCGGAATTGCCGGAGGGAAACGAGTTCGGGCGAGACGGGCGCGAGCCGCGCGCGCTGGGTGAACGCGAGTTCGTGCGGCAGTAAAAGGAGATCGGGCGCGCGGTTATCGGCTTTGGCCTCCACGAACTCCCGTTCGAAACTCGCTGACGCCTGTTCCAAATACCGCAGGGTAAAATAATCTTTGTAATCTTTGTTGAATTGATCAATGATCGGACGCAATACGGTTTCCGGCACCGTGCCCCAAATCGTTAGTTCGCCGGCGGCGCCGCCGGTTGGCGAACGGAAGCCAGGCAGAATGCCGGCGAAAATCAAAGTGCCGATCACGAGGAATAACAGAAACAAGCCGATAATGATAAGTTGGAAAGTCGAGAGATTCTTCATGATCCCAACGCGAACAAAAGTCCGTAATGATGATCGCCGGCCGGAAAATCTTTAAGGCAGCGGAAACCGGCTTGGGTCGTAATTTTTTTTACCTCCTCCGGCCGGACTACCTGCGACTCGGGCGGCCCGAGGCCGCCGAAAGAATCCTGCCAATCAATCACCGCCAGCCGGCCGTCTGGTTTCAAAATCCGTTTGGCCTCGAGCGCCAAAGTGTATTTGGCGCTCACCTGAAACAAGAGATTGGCCACCAGCACAAAATCAACCGACTGATCCGCGAGCTTAGAGCCGCCGGCGCGTTCCAAATCCGACCAGATCACCTCGATATTGGTGATATTGGCGAGTTGACCAGATTTAGCTTCTCGACTCAAACGAGCGAGCAACTCCTTTTGCACATCAATAGCATAGACACGGCCGGTGGCGCCGACGCGCCGGGCCATCGCCAGCGCGTAGGCGCCCGAACCGGCGCCGAAATCCGCCACGGTCATCCCCTCGGTTAGATTGAAATGATTAATTACTGTCTTGGGATCAGAAAAAGGCATCGTTTAAGTATAACAATTTATTTTACCTAGGTATAATTTCAAAAACGTTGTGATCGCGTTCAAACTTTACTCGATTAAGGTCAAAAAAACCAATTTGACCCAACAAACCGCTAACACTTGGACTATCAATAAAACCGACCGGGGTCTTTATTTTATTTAGAGCTTCTACTTGTAATTCAATATCCAAAATCAATAACTCCTTATAACCACCTTCTATGCCTGTCGTCGTCTGGCGTTCACCAACCGATAAATCTAGACCTAACTTTCTAGCAAATTCAATATTGAATAAACTGTAATCGGCGCCAGAATCTATTAAAGCTAGAGTCTTAATGGAGCTACCGAGAGGTCCAAATAGGGTCACTTCGACAAGCGGCCGGCGAAAAGCCGGCCGCGACGGGTCAAAAGGAAAGGAAACCGAGTAATCGTATTTCACAACTGATTTGGTGAATAAATCATTCCAGCCGGAAGAACTCGGAAGATTGCGGTTTGAGATAGCTGTGGCAATGTCAGCTGTTTAGTCACATCTTCCAGGGTCTGTCCGTTCGCCAATACTTTCTTATCCTGAAAATTAAACGCTATCCACTGATGAGCCAATTCTGCTTTAATGACGCTAAAATCTTTAGCTTTTATAATCTTATCTTCTTTTGAATTATGGGGGTGTTTCATAATCATAAATTTACCACGAGCAGGATTCATAGTCAACTTACTCTTTATCAACCGCCTATTAAAGCACCAAGTAACATTAACAGCCCGTATAATAACAAAATGATATTTAAAAATATCCCCGCAATCACATATACCTTCCTCGTCATCTTAAACAGCCTAATACTTAAGGTAAAGCTATATATTATAATCAGAATGAAAATCCCCCAAAAAGATACTATCAACAACCGTTCATTTGATGTAATCGGGTGGCCGCCATTGGCTGCACCAACATCAATGCCAATTATTGTTTTAAAAACCTCAAAAATAATAAGAAGAATGATGGCGCATACGGGTAGCACCCAACTCCAAATTGCAAGTTTGCTTTTCATACTTATAGTTTATCAAATTTTTTCCTACAAACAAGTCAATGAGGCCAGGGTGTCGCCCGGGCGGACTTTCATGATTCGGACGCCCTGGGTGGCCCGACCGAGAGTCGAAATCTCGGTTAGCTTGGTCCGGATCACCTGACCGTGTTTAGAGATGGTCAGAATTTCGCTGGCGTCCGGATCAAGCACCACGGCCTTGATCAACTGGCCGGTTTTAGCCGTAACTTTGGCGGTTTTAATTCCCGAGCCGCCGCGGCGCTGGACTTTGTATTCTGCGAGCTTGGTCCGCTTGCCGAAGCCGTTGGCCGAAACCACAAGAATCTCCCCGGCCCTGTTCGCTCGCGTTACCAGGCCCAAACCAATCACCGCGTCCCCCCCGCCCGAACGACCGGAGTCGTCCGGTCGGGCGGGCTTTTTCAATTTTATCGTCCGCACGCCCGAGGCCTGACGGCCCATCTGGCGGATATCGCTCAACTTAAACCTGATGGCCTGACCGCTCGCCGTGGCTAAAATCACCTGATCGTCTTTGGTCGCCGCGGCCACGGACAAAAGTTCATCGCCCGGATCAAGCGTGATGGCAATAATGCCGCTTCGGCGAACCTCGCGAAAGGATTCGACCGCCACGCGCTTGGCCTGACCCAACTTCGTGACCATAACCAGCGAATTGATCTGATCTTCCTTTCCATTCTTCCGAGGCAAAGCCAGCACCGAGCTGATCCGTTCTTGATCAGACAGCGCCAGAAAATTCATCAGGGACTTGCCGCGGGTCGCGCGTTTGCCCTCCGGGATGTCGTACATTTTCATCTGATAGACCTTGCCGCGGTCGCTGAAAAATAACAGATCATCATGGGTGCTGGCGGTCAGAAAAAGCGAAACGAAATCTTCCTCTTTAATATTGAGGTCAGCCACGCCGACGCCGCCGCGGCGCTGGGCGCGGTACTCGGCCGGATCGGCCCGCTTGACATAACCGCCTCGGGTTAAAACCAGAACATTTTCTTTGTCCGGCACCAAATCTTCGGTTTTAATCTCGCGGACTCCATGACGGACGATTTTGGTTCGTCGTTCGTCCGCATACTGCTTTTTGATCTCGGCAAATTCATTTTTGATTACCGCCAAAATTTTCTTAGGATCGGCAAGCAGAGCCTTGAGCTCTTTAACCAGGGCCTGCACTTGTTTGAGCTCGTCCTCGATTTGCTGGCGTTCCAAACCCGCCAGCTTCTGCAATTTCATCTCCAGGATGGCCGTGGCTTGAATGTCGGAAAAACTGAAACGTTCCATAAGTTTTAGCTTGGCGGCGGCGGCGTCAGGCGATTTCTTAATTGCGGCGATCACCTGATCAATCTGATCAAGCGCTTTAGCGAGACCCGCCAGAACATGCTCCCGTTCCTCGGCCCGGCGCAGATCATAAACCGACCGCCGCCGGATCACTGTCTGCCGATGCTTTAAGAATTCTTCAAGAATCGCCTTAAGCGACAAGAGTTTCGGCACGCCGTCCACCAGAGCCAGCATATTGTAATGAAAAACGGTCTCCAGTTCAGTATGCTTGTAGAGCGCGTTTAAAATTTTTTCGGGCTGGCTGTTACTTTTCAAATCAATCACCACCCGCGTGTCGGCGAGAGTGGTGGATTCGTCGCGGATATCTTTAATGCCTTCGAGTTTCTTCTCCCGCACCAAATCGGCGATATGCATAATGAGTTCGGCTTTGTTGACCTGATACGGCACCGAGCTGACAATGATCTGACTGGCGCCGACTTTCGTTTCGACAATCTCGGCCGCGCCGCGGAGGACGACGCCGCCGCGGCCAGAGGCCGCGGCGTGGTGAATATCATGTTCGTTAAAAACTAAACCGCCGGTCGGAAAATCCGGCCCCTTCACAAACTTAAGCAACTCCTCGGTGGGAGCGTCTTCATGATCAACCAAATAAATTAGAGCCTCCATCACTTCGCCCAGATTGTGCGGCGGGATCTTCGTCGCCATGCCGACAGCAATGCCGATCGAACCCATAAACAAAAGGTTGGGAATGGCCGAGGGTAGAAGAGTCGGTTCTTGGCGCTCATTGCTGTAATTAGGCACGAAATCAACCGTCTCTTTTCCGATGTCTCGGAGAAGCAAGGCGGCCAGAGACGACATCTTCACCTCGGTGTAACGCATGGCCGCCGGCGAATCGCCGTCAATGGAACCGAAATTGCCCTGGCCGAGCACCAACGGATAACGCATGGAAAAATCTTGCGCCAGTCTGACCAAAGCATCATAGCAGGCGGTATCACCATGAGGGTGATATTTACCGAGCACCTCGCCGACCACGAGAGCGGATTTGCGGAATTTGGCTTGGGCCGTCAAACCCAAATCGTGCATCGCGTAAAGAATCCGCCGATGAACTGGTTTCAAGCCGTCACGGACATCGGGCAGAGCCCGAGCTACGATCACCGACATGGCGTAATCAAGATACGAATCTTTCATCTCCGTCGTGATGTCGACAGGGATGATTTTGTTCGCCGCGGCGGCACTCTTTTTGTACGAATCTTTCATCTCCGTCGTGATTTCGACAGGGATGATTTTGTCCGCCGCGGCGGCGATCTTTTTTGGCTCGGACATAAATTTAATTTGCGAGACGTTGACGGAATACTCGCCAACCGGCTTTGATCCTGACGAGGGCGTCCGCTACTCCGGTCCTGGCGCTTTGAACCGTTGATTCAACTGCCGGTTGGCTCAAGCGGGCCAAAGGACCGACATATTTCAAATTAAGCAGCCAGAGGAAAAAAATAAGCAGAGTCAAACCGCTCGACAACGCCAGGAGCGCCCATCGGCGCACGGGCTCGGGCCGCTGACGCAATTTTTCCAGATAATCAAACGAGTGTTTCGCCATCGAAAAATTAGCTTGGCTCAAGCACCACGACCGCGGCTTCGTTTTCCGTTAATTCCTTACCTCGCACTATGAGCTTGTCCAGTGTTTTAATTTTTTCCTCGCCGGCTTCCTTTAAAAACTGCTTGAGTGTCTCCGGGGTGTAATGCACCGGGACGATGAGATGAGGATTAAGGGACAAAGCGAGCTGGTAGGCCTGGTGTGGGGCCAGGAGCTCGCCGCCCACTTCGCCGAATCGAGGCGAGCCCGCGATGGACACAAATAGAATATCCACCGGCACTAATTCTTCTTCCACTGCCGCCGGCAAATCCGAATCAGCGAGCACGCCGAGATGCACCAGCCGTTTGCCGTCAAGGGCAAGATCAAAAATGGTGTTGATTTTAGTGCCGGGCCCGGGCGAAGCAAAACCGCGGACAAAAGTCCCGGCCACCTCGTACTCACCCGGGCCGTCAATCACAAACGGCCGCCGGCCGCCGAAGGTAGCTGCTTCAACACCGTTATAAACCGGATCATTAAGCGAGATCATGGCTAAATCCGCGCCGAAATGGCTTGATTTAGACTCGCCCGAGCGGCCAATCGGGTTAAAAACGGCCAGCCACTCGCCGTGACTGACTTTGACCATCGCCGCTCCATGATAAGTGATAATCATTACTTCTAAGATTATAGCAAAAATGGACTTATTTAGCCAGTCTGTTATACTTCCCGCCATGCTGACGTTAAACAAAAAAGAGGAACGGCCCAGGGCTGAGGGCTCAGAACGGGCGATGGACGAGCTTGTCAAAAACAGCGCCAATCCGCCCGAGGCTGGATCGCTCGTTAAAGGCACGGTCATCGGCCGAGGCAAAATGGCCGTTTATGTGGATGTGCCGCCCTTTGGCACCGGTATTATCTTCGGCCGCGAATACTTAAATGCCCGTGAGATCATTAAAGCGATCAGTATCGGCGAAACGATCACAGCGAAAGTGGTCATGCCCGAGGGTGAGAACGGCTACTTGGAACTCTCGCTTAAAGAAGCCGAGCAAGCCATTGTTTGGAGCGAAGCCAAGAAAGCCCTAGACGCCAAAACTGTATTTGGACTGACGGTGAAAGAAGCCAATAAGGGCGGCCTCATCGTAGATTGGCATGGGCTGGACGGTTTTCTGCCTGCATCTCAACTGAAATCTGAACATTACCCCAAGGTGCCGGACGCCGATCGCGGCAAGATCATAGATGAACTAAAGAAGCTGATCGGCCAAACTGTCTCCGTCTTTATCATTGACGCGGATCCCAGGGAAGGCAAGCTGATTCTCTCGGAGAAAAACCCGGGCTCAAAAAACCGCAAGGAGATTGTCGAAAAATATACCCTGGGCGACATTGTCGACGGGGAAGTTACCGGGATTGTCGACTTCGGTGTCTTTGTCAAATTGGAAGAAAATTTCGAGGGACTGATTCATATCTCGGAAATCGACTGGTCGCTTGTCGAGAATCCACGGGACTTCTTTCGCGTCGGCGACAAGGTGCGAGCCAAAGTGATCGAGATCAAGGAAGGAAAAATCTCTCTTTCGATCAAAACACTGAAACCAAACCCCTGGGTAGAAGCGGCCGATAAATATAAAAAGGGCGACCGCGCGGTGGGTGTGGTAATCAAATACAACAAGCACGGCGCCCTGGTCGCGATTGAAGAGGGTGTAGCTGGCCTGATCCACATTTCGGAGTTCAAAGATGAAAACGACCTGCGACAAAAACTGGAATTAGGCAAGACTTATCCGTTTATCATCAACTTCTTCGAGCCAAAAACCCAGAAGATGACGCTCTCCCTTGCCCCGTTAGAGGTCAGTTCCGCTGGCTTCTAACGGGGCCTTTAGTTAACCTCAAGGGGTGACACTGTTGATAAATATTGCTGCCACTTTTCGACCGGTGTCAGCCCGTTCAAATACTTGCCGAGGTGAAGACGCT
>JACOZG010000044.1 GCA_016181465.1 Candidatus Vogelbacteria bacterium
ATCTCTGGATGAGTGAGCTATTACGCTTTCTTTAAAGGGTGGCTGCTTCTAAGCCAACCTCCTCACTGTCAGAGAAATTTCACCTCCTTAAGACGCACTTAACGTGAATTTAGGGACCTTAGATGGAGATCCGGGCTGTTTCCCTTTCGACCGGTGGAGCTTAGCCCCCACAGTCTAACTGCCTGATAATTTTACCCGCCTTAGTGGCGGGAACCCTCGGTATTCGGAGTTTGATAAAGCTGACGAGGTTTCCCCCTGTTCAGCTCTGCCAGTGCTCTACCCCCGAGGGGTTAATCAAACGCTAGCCCTAAAGCTATTTCGGAGAGAACCAGCTATTACCAGGTTCGATTAGCTTTTCACTCCTTGCCACAGGTCATCCGATAGTATTGCACGGCTAACCGGTTCGGACCTCCTGACGCCTTTCGGCGGCATTCATCCTGCCCATGGCAAGCTCACCTGGCTTCGGGTCTTATTCGGACTACCAGCCTCGCCCAGACGCGAGTCTGGGCGGGCAAGCGCGCTATTCACACTCGGTTTCCCTAAGACTCCCCCCGCCACGGCGGGGTTAATCGGCAGTCCGAATAAACTCGTTGGCTCATTCTTCAATAGGCACGCCATTACCGACGCTTCGCGTCGGAAAAATCAAAACTTAAAATTCAAAAGTTAAAAGTGCAAGTTAAAATTCAAAACTTTTTAATTTTGAACTGTAATTTTGACTTTTGCCTTTTGAACTTTGACTTTCCCGGTGCGAAGCACCGGCTCTGACTCCTTGTAAGCAGACAATTTCATGGTCTATTTCAACGCCCTCACCGGGCTGCTTTTCACCTTTCCCTCGCGGTACTTGTTCACTATCGATCTCCAAGGGTACTCAAGATCAGTAACGGAAAAGATGTCTAATTTTCGCCGACCGGGCTGTCACCGTCTTTGGCCTGGCTTTCCAGCCAGTTTGGCTAATTAGACATTTTTTTACTTTTCTTCGAATAAACGATTGTTACTGTCTTACAACCCTGGGCCGAAGATGCCAACACCGAGTGTTTGGGCATCCTTTAACACTCGGTGTTAAAATCTTCGGCCCAGTTTGGGCTCCTCCCTTTTCGCTCGCCGCTACTCGGGGAATAAAAATTTTTCTCTTTTCCTCCGCTTACTGAGATGTTTCACTTCAGCGGGTATGCTCCGCCGCTTTGCGGCGAATTCAAAAGTTAAAGTGCAAACTGCAAAAGTACAAGTTAAAATTCAAAACTTTTAAATTTTGAGTTGTTATTTTGACTTTTGAGTTTTGCATTTTGAACTCGCTGTAAAACGGCGGCCACGACGTTTTACGTCGTGAGGTTTCCCCATTCGGAAAGTCCCGGATCAAAGGTTGCTAGGCACCTCCCCGGAACATATCGCCGCCACGCCGCGTCCTTCATCGCCTCTTGGAATCAAGGAATCCATCGTCTGCTCTTGATTTCCCATTGGGAAATCTGAAAACCACTATAATTAACTATGACCCCGTTAGAAGTAGCCCGCCCATAGGCCCTTTGGGCGCGTAAGCGCGGGCGTGACTTCTAACGGGGTGGATTGCGTCCCATCTCCAACGGCGACAAAAGACCCCTTTAATTTGCCGTCAGGATGGGGATTTAGTTGTCAAAAAGCTTACAATGCCGAAAAACCGCCCCTTGGGGCGGCTTGGATAAACGCTAAAAACAAACGGTTTACCTTCGCCGCCTCAAAAATTTATTCATGCTAATCATACGGACAGTTAGCAGTATATACCCCTCAAATTACCCGTCAAGGGGATAAAGTGCCGAGTTATTTTTCGCCCAGCCATTCTTGCCTCGAGATGCCAGCTTGACGAAGTAATCGAACCAACAAATCTACGCTGATGTCTCCATCGTGAGGATTAGGAACAGTAAGCACGACATAACTGCGAATCATATAAGGGTGCGGACCTTCTTGGAAAGGGCCGGCAAATCCTAGTCGGGTTAGTTTGGCGATAAACTTTTTCTGCGAAACCGGTGTCAGTTTAGGCATACGCCTTTGTCCTAGTTTTCGTCAGAAATTTCACTTTGGGAAAATTAAAATTTGGCACTGGTAAATTTTTGCGCAGACGAAAAACAAACCAACCCTCGAGTGAAGAAATAAGATTTTGGCGACAATCTTCTAGTGTCTGGCCGACAGCCCAAACGCCGCGAAGTTCTTTGATTTCAGCGTAGAAACGGCTTCCATCATCGATCATTTCATACCGCGCCTTTCCCAAATAAGAATCAAAATAATCTTGAATCATAATAATTCTATCTTAACACTTCGTTACGTTATTCGCAAACTCAAAACGTCCTAAACCCCGTCAAGGGGATAAGGTTTTATTATTGGAGACCGGAAGCGTTGGGGCTTCGGTGGTTGGTCCTCGTGATAGCGAGACAAGAATACCAACAATCTTGTAAGTAACAAAAAGAGCGACAATTATTAAAACAATCTCTAATACCTTTGCGGGAAATTTTCCTTGCCATGTTTTTTTACTACGAGAACCGAGATAGGAACTAACTGGGGCAACTATAAAGACAGCGATGAAGGGTAAAATAAGGAGTAGATTACCCGGGATTATGTTTTGAGAGGATGAAAAATCTCTAATGAGCCACAATAGACCAAAAATGGGATTAATAATCGCACCGAATGTTAAAACCAAGCCTGATTTCCAAGATAAATTTGGTTTTATTTTTCCCAATACGTAACCGACCAGTCCGTAACCAATAATTACTATCATGGTCATTATGAGTGCTCGCTTGACCCATGTTTCCCCTAGTCCAAAATCAGACATTAAACCTGGCCCTAACAGAAAAAAATCAAGCAGAATCCCAAGAATAAATATGCCGACACCGCTTAAAACATTGTTCAATCCGCTTGTTGCTATTTTGTTTGTATTTTCATCCATGTGATTTAGGGTAAACTCCTAATGCCGACTCGCGCTGCGGGCTTCGAGATGGGCGACGCGCGGTTCGACGACCCTATTCTACTCCCCCTAATTTATTTACGCAAAGCGCCCCGATGTCATACCGGGACGCGAGCGTCTAAAAAAGAGTAAAACTGTTAGTGCTTATGATTCTTCACATCCTCACGCAATCTTTCGAGATAGCGCGCGGCCGACTCTTTTCCACCCAAACCAAAGGCCAAACCAAAGGCCAGAGCCAAAGCCATAATCGCGTAATTAACCATTCCGCCCGCCAGACTGCTCATTGGGCCGGTTTGATTAAGAATCCCAAGCTGATCAATCGCCACAAAAATGGCAAAGATCCACACCGCCCATTTGGTGAAAGTCCCGAAGAAACTGGCGGAGGTCACACCCGCGGCTCTCACTGTCCCAGTCACGACCCTGGCCAAGATGTCGGCGATCGCCGCCGCCAGAATCAGAACTAAGCTGGCAATAATCAGATTAGGAATAAAACCCAGCACCCGTTCAGCCAAAAATTCGTTCACTTGGGTCAAACCCAGAACATTGAACGAGGCCACCAAGAAAGCCACGATCACGAACCACTTTACCAGACCGCCGACAAAAGCGCCGCTGTCGAGTCGGAAACCGGCCTTAGCCAAAACATCCTCGGCGCCGATGCTCTTCAAGGCCTTGTCCACTTGCAGAGACGAGATCAAGCGCGCGACCCACTGCCCAAGAACAATGCCGACTACCCAACCAAGGATAAAGATGACGACCGCCACAAACAGATTAGGGATAAAAGAGATCACCCCCTGCCAGAGATTTTGAAATGACGCGGTTAAGAAGTCACTCCAAGTTTGTAATGCCATAAATATGATTATAAATTAAGTTTCGCCAATAATAAACCAATAATAAATAAGATTCGACCTTATTTTAAGTAGCAGTTTAATTATACCACTATTTATTCAAACCCAATCGGTCAATAATCTTCTCGTGTGGATAATCCAGAATATCGCGGATAAACTTGTCGTAGGCATTAAGCCGATACATAAAATCGGCTGTGTCAAGGATGGCGTAGACTAATTCCCGGCCGACTTCGGCCTCAATCATCTTAATCGCCCGTTCAACGGCGCCGCGCTTCAATTTATCGCCGACCAAAAGCAAATCCGCCCGGCTGTCGTGGTTTTGGATGAAGAGGCCGGCGATAATCAAAAGTTTGATTTTGCCGCAGTGCGCGAAACGGTCCGTGATCTCGCGCTGACGAGTCACAAGATCAACCCGGAACAGACCGCGCAAATTATTGAGAAAAGGAAAAGACAGATTGAGCTGCCAGCCGCGTGATTTTTTCCCGGCGGCCTTCTTGATGAGGCCGAGCTGGCGGAGCCGCGCTGTTTCCCGGCGCGCGGCCGCGGGGCTAATTTTACTCCGTTTGGCCACGGTCTTCAGATCAAGCGCCATGTCCGGATTGAGCACAAACAGCCGCATCACCTTGATCTTTTCCGTCCCGCCGAACAATTTCCCGAGGATGTCCATAATTATTTTTATTTCAACTCCACCTTGCCGCCGGCGGCTTCGATTTGCTGTTTGATCTTCTCGGCCTCTTCTTTTTTCACGCCTTCCTTGAGCGTGGCTGGCGCGGCCTCGACGAGGTCCTTAGCTTCTTTCAAACCCAGACCGAACACTTCTTTGACCACCTTGATCACAGCGATTTTCTGCGCGCCAACTTCTTTCAATTCAATATTGAACGAGTCTTTTTCTTCTGCGTCCGCACTACTCGCCCCGGGCGAAGTCGAGGGGGACGCCATTACCGCTTGAGCCGACACGGCAAATTTCGTTTCGAGCGCTTTAACTAATTCATTGAGCTCTAACACCGTCAATTTTTCAATTTTCTCTATCAAATCTTTGAATTTATCGTCCATAATTTATTTTTTATTTTTACTAATTTGATCTATGACCACAGCCAGCCCGCGCAAAGGCCAAGACAACATCAACACTAACTGCCCATACAAGACCTCGCGCGATGGAATCTGGGCGATGGCGATCATCGCCTCGGCTGACAAAAACCTTTTTTCGAAGACGCCGCCGAGAATATTCAGACCGTCTTTAATCTTTGACTGGAATTCGTAAATTCTTTTGGCCGGCAAGAAAGGATCGGCGCCATACGCAATCGCTACTTCGCCGCCCAACGCCGGCATTTCAGGCAAGACCCGGCGAAGCAAAGTTTTCTTAACCACGGTGTAACCGACCCCGCGCTCTTTCAAGGTCCGGCGCAGGGCGGTCGCCGCGGCCACATTTAGACCGTGAAAGTTGACGAAAACGAGCGACTTGGCGGCGGCGATTTTCTCCTTTAGCGAGGCAACGATTTTTTCCTTCTGTTCTTTTTTAAGCGCCATTTTTGACAAAAAATAACGGCTATAGGTAAAAGCCGCTTCGGCCTCAACAGGGCTTATTCCGTCCGTCAACTGGCGGACGGAGCCTGTGATCTACGGCTTACTCTTTAAGTCTAAATCATTGAGAAAAAAAGTCAATCAAGTAAACGCCAAGGAGTCCTAAAGCAATGATAATGGCAAATCCGGCGGTCATCCGCCAAAAAGTCTGGTCAAGATATTTCATAAATTTCATGAACGGCGAAACAAACCTTTGATCGCCTGCCAGATTTTCCGCGGCAGGACTAGTAGACGTTCAAAGAAACCGGGCGGTTTAGGAATCTCAATTACAGCGGCGGCTAAACTCGCCTGGTCAATTTCAAGAGTTTTCGGTTCGGCTGTTTTCGGCTCGCTTTTCGCCGGCCGCGGTTTTTCTGTTTGCGCCGTTTGCAATTTGACGGCGGCGAGAGCCAATTCATTACCCAAACGTGCCAGCTCGGCGGCGCGAACATCAGTAGCTGGTCCCGCTGGCGGAATCGGAGCCACCATCGACGCTACCAGAGTTGATGTGGAAGCGGGAGCCGGCGGCGCGGTCGTCACTGGCGCTGTCAAAGTTGTGGACTGATTGGACGCCAGGCTTCCATTGGAAGCCTGGCGTCCAAGATCCGGCGGCGGTTCAACCACTGGCGGCGGCGGTTCTGGCTCTGGATCCGGCGGCGGTTCAGCGACCGCTTGGCCAACAATAATTGTCTGACTGGTGGTCCACGACGGGCCGCCCTCTCGCATTGCGACAGTAATCGTTAAAGTGTGATTACCAACATTTGAATCACGGTAGTAAAAGGTGCGGTTGGCCCAGTTGCTATTCCAAGTAGCTCTGACTGGATCGCCTGATTCATTAAGAAATTCTCCGGTCGGCGAAGAAGATTTGAAAGTAACATCCGCTGTTTGACCGATTGTTTCGCTCTGGCCATCGGTGGTCTGGGTCTGAATAGTGATTTTTTCCGAGATAGCGCCCGGCGCCACCACGCGCGCCGGGGTCACGAATTCAAGTTTGGCGATTGCGGCTAAAGCCGCTGGAGCGTAAAACGCAAAGCTAAAAGCTGAAAGTAACAGCGTGAAGTTAAAAATTTTAAATTTTGAGCTGTTATTTTGCACTTTGCACTTTTAGTTTTACATTTTCCTACTCAATACGCAAGCTGATCCACAATCTTTCCGTTCCGATCATAAAGCGTTATCACTTCGCGATTGGCGGCCCACAGCTCGCCGGTATGATTGAGATAGATCCGCCAATCTTTGCCATAAAAATCAGAGTCGGCAGCGTGCCAAGCGACGCAACGGCGATAATTAAAATGATCTTGAATATAGCCGCGGCATTGACTAGAGAGATTGGTCCGGCGGCCGTCAAGTAACTCATAACCCTCGCTGTCGCGCCGGAACTCCGGCGTGTGACAAGCCGATAGACGATTGACATAATTATAACAGTCATTATCCAAACGATCGGCCCCGGGCTCGGACCGCGGCAAGGGGCACGCGCGCGGCAAGGACGGCGTCATCCGGAATTGCGACACATCCTCGGCTAAATAGCCGACGCACTTATTAATCTGGAAATTGACTCGGGCCGGCCAAAGATTGGTGTTCGGCGGTCCGCCGGTCGTCACCACCACGCGGCCGCCCGACTCCAGAATTATTGGCGGGCCAGCCACCGCGCCATCAACAAATAGTTTGGCCGCCGGCGCTAAATAAACAAAATCAGACGAGCCGCCTAGCTGATTCCGGCCATTCGACAGAAACCAACCAGTAACGGTAATGGGTTCTTCAAGTTGATAATTGGCTGAAAGTTCCAGGTACTCCCGATTCGGCCGGGTCTCATAACGGGCGTTGCCGGCACGAATTTTAACTTGACCAAACCACGGCGAACGCGAGAGGTTGATCGGCGCGGCTTCGCCGCCTGGCGCTGGCGCGGCCGAGGAAATTTGAGCGGCTCGCGTCCCGCGCGAACTCGCCGAATAGATCTCGCCGCTACCGACGGGCGGCGGCGGTTTGATGAAGGGCCCGGCCGTGGCCTCGGGCCGCGCGCTCCCGCCGGTGGCGAACCACAAGATCCAAAGTGCGGCGATAATCGCCAGCACCCAGAGTAGATCAGCTGTGGCGCTACCCTGTTCCCCATTCATAAAAACAATTCTAGCAGTTTAATACCCGAATACACAAAACCTCTGTGGATATCAGAATTCCACAAAGTAGCTCATGTGGTATAATTTTAAAAATTCACTCAAAATGCACAAAATTATTCTCCTCTTTCATGCGGCCGCTAATAAAATCGTCGCAGAAAACCTTATATTCACTTGGGGTAAAAATTTCTGACAATAAATCCGGTTCAGTAATTATTTTTTCTTGCTTTTGCATGAATTCGCCTAAACTGCAGTAGGAATACTTTTCCGCCCAATCAAAAGCTTTAGTGAAATTTTTACACGCCAGTTCGTACCCGCCAGAGTAAAGCTCAAAACAGTTTTTCACTTGAATATAAGCACTCACATACTGAAGATAATCATTAGCATCAATAGTACGAGACCGGTAGGCACCTTGAAATAAACTTCCCTTCTCCTGATATTTCTCATTAAAATGGTTAACCATCCCTACTCCCAATCGTCTCATAAATTTAGCTATGCCACCTGGAATAATTTCTTTAAGGAGCAGATGAAGATGATTCTCTACTAAACAGAAACAGACGATTTGGACAATTTTTCGCTGCGGGGGCCAATTAGCAGGTCGCTCCATAGAGTGGATTAATCCGGTCTCAACCTCAAATAAATCTCTGAACCAATTATCCGGACAGAACTCGTCATTGAAATGCCGCAACATAAGCAGAAAACGATGACGATCTGATTCGTCTCTAACAATCGGTAAGCCGCGAGTGCCCCGTTTAACTATGTGGACATATGATCCAACAGTGAAAGGTTCTCGCCTCATAGATTAATGATGCCGTGGAAATCAGATATCCGCAAAACATTTCCGTGGATATCTGATTTCCACAAATCTGCGCGGGGATGCAAAAATCCCGCACCGTACGGTGCGGGATTTTTGTTAACTTAGGCTCAGAGCCTACACAAGAAAGTTATTAGTTACGATCAGCGATATCCAAGAAGACGTTCTTCTTGAGTTCTGACATACCACTAAAGGTCGTGTCGAAGTTGAAGCCGGTAAGAGCGGTCGAAACAGTACCGAAGTAGATATTGGTGATCTGGAAATTCTTAGTCCCAGCCGTAATCGTCGGCACACCATTCGCCAGGTTATTCGCATCACCAGTAAATTCAAAGGTTCTAGTTTCCCCGTCAGGAATCACGAAGTAGTCGGTATTCGCCACTGCTCCGACTGCGGCAACAGTGTCACCACAGGACGAACAAGTCGATGCCGTGACAGAGCGGAGACCGGTCGTGGTCGCATTGTACATGGTCCCATTAGTGGTTGTGGCCAGCGCCACATCTGGATCTTGCGCAAAGTACAAGGAGCCTCCAGTAGCTTTTATACTGAATTTAGCTGTCAGATTACCAATGTACTCAATGCTTGGGTGTTGAGTAAAGGCCGTCGAAATACCAGAGAGAGTCGGAGCGATCAAGATTGTCTTAACACTCCCACCCGTCACATTCGAGCCAGAAATGGTTGCAGTATTGAAGGTCGGTAAGTCAACCGCCGTGAACCCGGTGGTATTAGCCATCACTGTCGTCGAAGCGTAAGTAGTAGCATCAGCGGTGAAGTCATCCTCATCAGCAAGCAGGCCCTTGACGGTAAAAGTCTTCTCGGTGCCAATCGGGATATTAACATGCAAGCTGGAGAAAGCGATGGTGCCACCAGAGTTCGGCGTGCCAGCCGTCAC
>JACOZG010000018.1 GCA_016181465.1 Candidatus Vogelbacteria bacterium
TGCGTTATTGGCGTCTTCTAAAAGTTTTGGTAAAATGAATTCAAGAAATGTCGCTGATTTTTCGCTCAAAAAAGGTTCGCGCATTTTCAAACAAAGGGCGCAAACAATAGTGGGTGGCAGGGTGGGGTAGTTTTCCACACCTCGTTGACTTTTTATAAGTAGGAGGTATATACTTCTGATTGAAAGTCGCCAGCGCCTGCCGCAAGGTAGTGTGCCGGTTTTCGTTTTAGGGTATATTGTGGTTGTGAAAACCATCTTAGTTGATGCGGTTGATTGCTTTGTTTCAGACACAGGAGAAATCTTTAATGCGATGCAAGAATTGTTGGACGATTACCCCAATATAAAAATCCTACTAACTGGCGCGAATGACCAACAATTCCAAAAGTTTGGTTTGGATAAAATGCCTTACGAAGTTTTTACGCTCAAACACAACCCTGAAAAGACCGACCCCAAATACTACGAGACTCTGCTTGAGCGGTTTAAGCTAAGCAAAGACAGTGTGGTTTATTTTGAACACAATCCAGAAGCAGTCAAAAGTGCTCAATCAGTTGGCATCAAAACCCACTACTACGACCCAGACAAAAAGGACTTAAAAGCTCTAAAGGATTTTCTAACGCAAAATCTATAAGTAATGATACCTACTTCTAAATCAAACTTTCTCGTTTCTCTCGCTGGCGGGATTTTTATTGGCGGGGCTTTGTTTGATGTCTTGCCAGAGACAATCAAAAATCTTGGAACAGCCACAGCCCTCTTTTGGTTGCTTATTGGTTATGTCGGTTGGTGGATCATTAAGCTCGTTTTGCAAAAATTAAAAAAGCCCGCCATGCCTTTTTTGACCGCCACCGCCTTGTGGTTTCATTCGGTTTTAGAGGGAATGGTTACTGGACTGGCTTTTGGGGTTTCTCAACTATTTGGTCTTTTTATCCTTATTGCAATGACCCTCCATATTCTTCCCGAGTTTTTTGCGGCAACAACATTGATGAAAGGGGCTGGCGCAAGCACTAGAAGTTCGTTAATGACTACTTTTGTTGGGTTCGGCCTGCTCTATGCTAATTTCGGAGTGACTTATTGGTTAATACCTGATTTCGGGACGATACTGCCAACCGCTCTGGCACTATCGGGCGGGGCGTTCCTCTTTGTTGGTCTGGCCAGTTTTTGGAAAAGAAAGTCGTTCGCTAATTTTGTAGTCCTTCTTGTTGGTATCGGCATCATCTTTCTCCAAAGCAATTTATTTGGATGAAGCGGGAGGCAATACAGTTTCTGCTTTCATATATGGGAGTGGAGGTAATGCAATAAAGAAAGAAATAAAAAACGGGCGAGAGTTTTTGACTCGCCCGTGTGCGTTGCTGCGTGTTGCACGGTGGTTAATTGGTGACCCCGATGCAGACTCTTTTGCTTGGCCCCGGTTTGGGGTCTGCCTTTCCTGGTTTACCTAAATGGAGTACCAGTTTATGTCAACTCCTTGACTGCTTCGATAATAATGCTCGGTTCGTTGTTTCGCATTGACAGGCGGCCGCGGACGGCGAGACACCGGTCCGGCGCGACGAGGAGATCCTTGAATTGATCATAGACGCGGGAAAAAATCACGCCCTCAATTTTACCGGTAAAATCGGCCAGGCGGATAAACGCCATCCGCTCGCCGCGCTTGGTTAAAATCGTTTTGACTTCTTCGACGACGCCGGCCGCGGCGGCCGGCTCGCCGTCCCGCTGGGTTTTAATTTTTTCAATGGTGTTGTCGCCGTTAAATTTATTCCGGAATTTCTCGAGCGGATGACCCGAAACATACAGACCCAGGAATTCTTTTTCCCAGGCCAGTCTTTCCTCAAGCCGCGCCGGCGGCGCCGGCGCGAGCTGGAGCTGCGGCACAGTGGCCCGATCGCTCATTGCTTCAAAAAGCGATGTTTGACTGGCGGCGGCGTTCGCGCGCTCGCGTTGGAACTCGAGCGCGAGATCGAGGTTGGCGAGGATTTGTCCCCGCTCGGCGCCGAGGGTGTCGAGGGCGCCGGCCTTGGCCAGAGCCTCCAGCGATTTTTTATTCAAATTTTTATGATGGAGACGTTCGAGAAAATTCGCTAGAGAAATGAAGGGGCCATTTTTCTTGCGCTCGGCGACGATGGTTTCGGCCACATCAGTGCCCAAATTTTTGATGGTAAAGAGGCCGAATCTTATTTTATCGCTAACAGCAAGGTCTGACCTTGCTGTGGCCTTAACACTCGGTGTCTTGATAACGGTGAAGTCGCCGAAACTCTCGTTGACATCCGGCGGCAAAACCGTGATCCCGAGCCGCTGGCACTCGTTAATGACTTCCGCCACGGTGTCCGTGTCGCCCGATTCAGCCGAGAGCACGGCAGTCATATATTCGGCCGGGTAATTGGCCTTAAGGTAGGCGGTTTGATAAGCCAGTCGGCCGTAAGAGGCGGCGTGGGCTTTCCCGAAACCGTAAGCGGCAAACGGTTCGATCAGTTGCCAGAGGTCTCTCGCTTTCTTCTCGTTTAAGCCGTTGGCGATGAGACCCTTAAGCAATTTTTCTTTCTGCGCTTCCATCTCGCTCGGAATCTTTTTGCCCATGGCCTTGCGGAGTTTGTCGGCCTCGGTCCAGGAATAACCGCCTAGCTTGATGGCGATCAGCATGACATCTTCTTGATAGACGATGATGCCGAAGGTCCTGGACAAAATCTCTTTCATTCTCGGGTCGAGGTAACTGACCAATTTCGGATTGTGCTTGCGCTTGACATATTCCGGGATTGATTCCATCGGCCCGGGCCGGTAGAGAGCGATCATCACATTAATGTCGTGGATGGTGGTCGGCTTTAATTCTTTCAGCCACTTGGTCATACCGGCGCCGTTTAACTGGAAGAGACCCATAGTTTCGCCGCGCGCGAGCTTGGCGAAAGTCTTTTGGTCGTCGAGCGGGATTCGTTCAATATCTATTTTTTCACCTCGGGTGATTTTAACCAACCGGACCGCGTCTTCCAGAATCGAAAGATTTCTGATGCCGAGGAAATCGAATTTGAGCAGCCCGATTTCCTCGACCGCGTACATATCATATTGGGTGATGACTTTGCCACCCTTGGGGTCGAGTTGCAGAGGGATAAAGTTGCTGAGCGCGGTCGGGGCGATGACGACGCCGGCGGCGTGGACGGAAATGTGGCGGGGGTTACCCTCAATCTTCTCGGCGATGTCTAAAATTTCTTTCGCTTCTGCTTCCCGTTCATAAGCCGTTCTTAATTCCGGAGTGATTTTCCGCGCCCGGTCAATGGTCATAGGGAAACCCTGCGAGCCAAAGGGGATAAGATTGGCCAGCCGGTCGCCGACGGCATAGGGTTGGCCCAGGGCCCGAGCAATGTCGCGGACTGCCGCCTTGGCCATCATCGAGCCAAAGGTGCCGATTTGGGCCACGCGATCAGCGCCGTATTTGCTTTTGGCGTATTCAATCACTTCATCTCGCCGTTTGTCGGCGAAATCCATGTCAATGTCCGGCGGCGACGGCCGGTCGGGGTTTAAGAAGCGCTCAAAAGGCAATTCGTACGTCAACGGGTCAACATTGGTGATGCCGAGGAGGTAGGAAACCAGTGAGCCCGCGGCCGAGCCGCGGGTGTTGGTGTAGATGCCGCGGCCGCTGGCAAAAGCGATCAAGTCGGCGACCACAAGGAAGTATGGCGAGTAGCCCTTTTGAATGATGACCGCTAGTTCGCGCCGCGTTCGCTCTTCAGCTTCAAGCCGGCGGCGGGGATTGGCCGAGAGGTAATTGGTTAGATGTTTTTCGGTCAGTTCCGTCAGCGCTCGGTTCGGGTCGAGGCCGCGAGGGAGCGGAAAGTCGGGGAAAACCCACTGGCCGAGTTTTAATTCCAAGTGACAGCGCGCGGCAATGGCGAGAGTCGTTTCCAGCGCCTCGGGGGCGTCGGCAAAGCGCTCTCGCGCCGTCGTCTCGTCAATGAAAGAAAAATCCTCGTCTTGATTAGAAAAACGTTTGTTGTCCTCGCCCTCGGTGTGCGTGCCGACAGCGACCACGATGTCGTGGGCTTTAGCCTCGGCTGGCTCTAGGTAGTGGCAATCTTGGGTGGCCACAAGCGGTATCTTGAGTTGGCGGGCGAGATCAATAGTCGCTTGCTTGACGGCCAGCTGCCCCTCAATTTTTGGGTGATGCATTATTTCCAGAAAATAATTTTCCGGGCCGAAAATTTCTCGGTGCTCGCCGACGATTTTTTCCGCCCGAGCGCGGTCGCGCGCGCCGAGAGCGCGGCCGAGTTCGCTGGCCAGACAGCCCGAAAGACAGATGAGGCCTTCGTGATGCTGGCGCAACAATTCTTTATCCATTCGTGGCTTGTAGTAATAACCCTCGAGATTAGCGGCGGTAACCAGTTTAATCAAATTTTGGTAACCGACGTTGTTATCGGCCAAGAGTGTTAGGTGGAAACGTTTGTTGTCAATGTTCGGTTCTTTGTCGCCGCGGCCGCGGCAGGCGATGTAGGCCTCAACGCCGATAATTGGTTTGATCTTGGCGCTGACGCAAGCTTTGTAAAAATCAATCGCGCCGTAGAGATTGCCGTGGTCAGTCAGCGCCAGGGCCGGCATGCCGAGTTGTTTGGCTTTGGCCACCATCGGCTCAATTTTGGCAATGCCGTCAAGGAGTGAATAACAGCTGTGATTGTGGAGATGGACGAAAGCCATAGTATAATAGTGGATTATAACAGCGCGGCTAAAAAATCCTAAATATCTGATCGGCATTGACGAGGCCGGGCGGGGGCCCTTGGCCGGTCCGGTGGCCGTGGCGGCGGTAGTGTCAAGGGCGACCCTTGACACGCGAGGGTTGAAGGACTCGAAAGGTTTGAGTTCGGCGCGGCGAGAGGAATGGTATGAAAAATTAAAGAAAGCGCGCCGCCGGCGCGAGCTCAATTTTACCGTGGCTCTGGTCGGCGAGAAAATAATTGATCGGTTGGGAATTGTCCGAGCGGTGGCGATTGGCATTCGACGGTGTTTGGCGCGTCTTAAATTAAACCCCAAGCAATGCCGGGTCTTGCTTGATGGCAGTCTCCGCGCCTCAAGAATTTATCAGAATCAAAAAACCATTATCCGCGGCGACAGCCGCGTGCCGATTATCATGCTGGCCTCAATCGCCGCCAAAGTGCGGCGCGATCGGCGGCTGACGCGCCTCGCCAAACGTTACCCGGGCTACGGCCTTGAGATCCATAAGGGCTATGGCACGAAAAAGCATTACGCGGCTTTGCGCCGCCGCGGCCTCTCGCCGCTTCACCGCCGCTCGTTTCTCAAAAAATTGTCGTTCAAGTGGTCTTCGTTGACTTGATGCAGAGCGACGATAAATAAACTTTCGCTCCAGCCAAGCGGCGCGTTGCTGTTGTATTTGGTGGAATTGGAAAGGTAGAGTTCCGGGATCACGCCGTCTCGCGTGACCGTTTGCTTGGCCCGGTCCAAGAAATACTGGGCTTTGTCGGTCTGGCCGAGTTCGGCGTAGATAATGGCCAGCCAGCTTAGACCAAAGGTCCACTCGGCTTCCTCGGACCAGCCGTCCGGATTTTTATTGTAATAGCGGTCGCCTTTGTAGCGGATCACGCCCCGTTTTTTCAACAAATGATACTCCACATTCTGGAGGATGGCTGCCGTCTCGGTCTCATTGGCGACAGCAAAAGGCCAGATGAGCGACAGTAAAGCCAAATCCACAAATTTCCGTTTTGACTCCCGCGGGAGCATGGCGTGGAGCGTCTGTCGGCCCCGCTCAATGAGTTCTTGGGGGACAGAAATTTTCTCAACCTGCCGGATCGTCTCAAGACCGGCCAAACAGGCGCCGACAGACGAAGCGTGGATTTCCTCATTTTCTTCCCACATGCCAAAGTCAACATCGTGCCAATACTCGAGCGTGGAAAGATACCAGACCAGTTTTTGCGTCACGCGGCGGTCGTTCTCATCGGCGATGATCAGTCCTTTTTTCTGATTCTCCAGCTGGCCAATTTTGAACAAGATGCAACCAATGGCGTCGTTTTGTTTATTGCCCCACTCTTCCCAATATTCATTAAAGGTTTCCGGATGGTACCGCGGATGGATGTATTGATAGGTGTGTTCTGGTTTTCGGCTGATAGCGTAATCAATCTTGGGCTCATGTTTTTTAAAGATATCCAGAATGGCGCGGTAAGTCTTTCTGACGGTTTCGAAATCGCCCAGCACCTCAAAAGCCAAACACTCGTAAAAATTGTCCCGGAGCCAGGCCTTGTCGTAACCGGTGGCGACATCTTTTTTGGCCGCGGCGAACAAGCCGGATTGATACTGCAGATTTTTGAGAATCTCTAAATGTTGAACGATCAGTTTATCGTAGATCGGGTGGGCCCGCCCGACCGGACGTCGGTCGTTCGGGCGGGGATTAGTGGTTCTCGCCATCGCCTTATTTTATCTTTTTTCATCTTTCCTTACCAGATTTGCCCGCGGGCGGGAAGGGTGCTAGCATCACAACGGTTGGTCTTTGATTTGTCTTGAGACCTAGAAACCAGAAAGGAGCTTAGCGTGAGTGAGCAGATTGGGCGAGTAATTGGCATTAAGCATCGGGTCAAGAAAACGGTCGCCGGCGAGTCGCGGCCGACCATGGTCGCGATTATTTGCGGCGACCAAGTCACCGAGTTGAAGCTGGCGACCGAGGACGACGAGATTGATTTTATTTTGGAGGGCTTGCGCCGCGGCGATACCGTGGCCATGCCGCTCGGCGGCTCGGGCAATTACTTGGCTTATGCCATCGCCCGGCAATTGGAGAAACTGGGTGATGGCCGACTTATTCGCCTCAAGCCGCATCTTCTCAAAGAGCGGCGGGGCGGAGCCGAGAAGGGCGATGATCATTTACTCCTTGCCCGTTTAGCCGGTGCCTACGCGGAAATCTTCACCGGCACGACCGTGGATGACTTGGCGCTGATTGAGCTCAAAATCGCTTTTCGCATCCGGCAGGACGCGGTCAAGGCGCGGGTGGCTTGCGAACTGCGCTTGTTCCAGCGGACGGTCGGCGAGGTCTTCGTCCGCGAAGGCCTGTCGCCGGAAAGCTCCATTGAAAAGCGCTATCTGGCGGCCAAGGCGACGGACCAGATTCTCCAAGTTCTGCTCAAAGAAGAAGCGGCTCGCAACCGCGAACTGGAGACGGCGGTCAAGAAGCTCGCCGTCTGGCAGAATTTGTTTGCGCCGCTTGAAGGCGTCGGGCCGCGGATCGCCGCGCCGATTATCGTGGCGGTCGGCGACATCCGGCTTTTCCCGAGCGATCGGAAGCGAGGCCTTCCGGCTTTCAAGCGCTTTTGCGGCGTTGGTTGTGCATCGGACGGCGCCTTTCTCCGGCGGCGCAAGGGCGAAAAGCTCAATCTGAACCCGGAAATCAGGCAGGCTCTTTATCTCCTCGCCGACCAGTGGAATCGCCGGCCGGACTCGGTTTGGGGCAAAAAGCTTCGTGAGTCCAAGGCCTATTATCGGCGGCAGTATCCGCAGAAGGTTCAGATGGGGCGGACCGATCCCGAAAACGGCGCGAGCAAATTGGTTTGGCGTTATACCGACGGCCACATCCACAAGATGGCCATCTGGCGGACGCTGACCAAGTTTGCCGAATGGCTGTTCCTGGAGTGGCGCAAGCTGGCCCGGGAAGCCGAAGTCGTGGCGGTCTAGGGTCTCAAGAAAAGCGGCGCGGTAAAACTAGAATTAGAGTGTTCTCTTCAAGAACTTGTGAAAAAGTGTTTTACCGCGCCGCTCACCAAAATGGGTGGGACTAGGAGCCGCCGTGTTCCATGTTTGGAACTAGGATCGCGTTGTCTCACCTCGCCCCGAACCCAACGTGGTTCGGGGCTTTTTCTTGTCTCAAAAACTAGTTTCTGTTATGCTTGGTCAGTATGGTTGTTCGGATGAGGCACACGCATTCCCAGACAGGCCAGCGCCGGTCGCATCACGCGCTGACGCCGCCGCGCCTGTCCAAATGCGCCAAGTGCGGCGAGCCGCACTTGCGCCATCGGGTCTGCTTGAATTGCGGCAGTTACCGCGGCCGGATGGTCATTGATGTGGCGGCGAAACTGGCCAAACAGGAGAAAAAAGAAAAGGCGAAACACGCGGCGTCCCGCTAACGCGGGAAAATTGACCTTTAAATAATCATGGCCAATAGGCATTTGTCACGAAGTCTCGTGATCCAGACGCTCTTTGAGTGGGATTTTAATTCTCTCCCGCCGGCCGCGATTCGCGTCATTTTTGAACGGAACCAGCGGGAATTCGCGCCCGGCCTCGACGATGGCGGTTTCAGCCAGCGGCTGGTTGACGGCGTGATGAATCATCAGCCGGAGATTGATAAAATTATCGTCAAAGCCGCGCCCGAGTGGCCGTTTGAGAAAATCGCCATTACCGACCGCAATGTTTTGCGTCTCGGTCTCTATGAACTCCTGTTTGCCGATCGCCGCGAGGTGCCGGCGCGCGTGGCGATTAACGAGGCGATCGAACTGGCCAAGACTTTCGGCGGCGAGTCGAGCGGCAAATTTGTCAACGGCGTTTTGGGCACGGTCTACAAAGAAATTGGCGAGCCGGGCAAAGATGAAGTGCCGATCAAGAAGCGCCGGATCAAAGAGGCCCGTTACGAAGATTTGCCGGTAGAGACCTTGGGTGGCGCGGTGGTTTACGCTCGCCGGCCGGCTGACGGGGCTCTCGTCGTCGCTCTCGTTCACGACATTTTCGGTTACTGGACTCTTTCCAAGGGTCATATTGAACCCAGCGAAGATTCTAAAACCGGCACGGTGCGCGAGATCAAAGAAGAATTGTCGCTGGACATCAAGATTAAAGGAGAAATCGGCGTCAATGAATATCTGGCCAGCGATCCGGAAAAGGGTCGGATCAGAAAACAAGTAACTTATTTTTTGGGCCAAGCGCCGGACTTGAATCAGCTCCGTTTGAATCAAAATCAAGGATTGGACGACGCGCGCTGGTTTCCGGCCGAGGCCATCTTGGATTTAAAAATGTACGATGATATTTTACCGATTGTGACTAAGGCGATTAAACTGATATCGAGCGGTCGGCAAACATGAATCACTCGCCGGACTTTAACCAATTAGCCAGCCGTCTGGGACTGACTTTTCGCGAGCCGAAACTTCTTCGGCAGGCCCTGACGCATCGTTCGTTTCTGAACGAGCATCGCGAAGCCGACTGGGAGCACAATGAACGGCTGGAATTTTTGGGCGACGCCGTGCTCGAATTAGTGATGACCGATTACCTCTTCCGCCGTTATCCGGAGAAGAGCGAGGGCGATCTGACCAGTTACCGCGCGGCGCTGGTCAATACCCAGACGATTGCCGAGGTGGCGTCCGAGCTCGGCGTTAACGAGTATCTTTTGTTGTCCCGCGGCGAGGCCAAAGACACCGGACGCGCTCGGGCTGTTATTCTCGCCAACACCTTTGAATCGCTCATTGGCGCCGTCTACCTTGATCAAGGTTTGGAGATCGCCAGGCAGTTTATTGAAAAACATCTAGCGAGCCGAACGGCGACGCTTCTGGCTGAACGGCGCTGGCAAGACGCGAAAAGTTTTTTTCAAGAACGGGCGCAAGCTCTGGCCGAAGTGACGCCGACTTACGAGGTAATGGACGAGGTCGGTCCGGATCACGATAAAATGTTTACCGTCGGGCTGTATCTGGGCGCGGCGCTCGTGGCGACCGGCACCGGCCATTCCAAGCAAGAAGCGGAACAGCAAGCGGCGCGGAACGGCTTGACGGCCCGCGGCTGGCTTTAAATTT
>JACOZG010000019.1 GCA_016181465.1 Candidatus Vogelbacteria bacterium
CTCGTTGTTCAAATTGCTTTCAGAATTGTCGTTGAAATAGTTTGGCTCGCGGCCAATGTCAAAAATGCGGTACTTCTTCACCCGCCGCGGCTGATGAACTTGAAAATAAAAACAGACCGAGGGCATGGATCTATTTTAGCACAAAGGCAAGAAGAAAAGGGCAATCCCGAAGGACTGCCCTTTATTGTTATTACCGGACGAGAACCAATCAGGACGGCGGTATTAAACCCCGGAAGCAGATGGCCGGGACGTACGGCAGGGCGGCATTTGATTTCTCCAGCGCCAACCATGACAGAGCGCAACCGTTCGCTCGCCTCTCCTCCCACGGAACAAATTCCAGTGATAAGGGATTCTCGGCTACGGCCGCTTGCCAGATTGATTGTGGACCATTGTCATTTACTAAGGCATGGGCTGGTATATACTGGAGATTGCGGCCATCTCGATTTACTCCCAGTATGGCAACCTCCCAATCAATCAGTTCAGCCGGAATATTTGCCAGACTCCAACCGCCAACAGCAAAATAGCGATCAATCAATGGTCTGGTCCAAAAACTCTTTGTGATAACCCGACTGATATCCGAACGTGGGTCGCCATTCCCTTTGTCCTTACTGGACCAGCTCTCCAGTGCCAACATGAACCATTCTTCGTTTAGACGTTCGTCTAGCATATGCCAAACCACGAAGGGATCTCGCTCTATAGCCCGACGCATAAAATCGTCCGAGAGACAGAGAACTGGCACATCCCTAAAGTCATCCGAACTTATATACTTACGTTCAAGAAGCTTCATCCACGCCTGACAGGTGAGATGAGTTGGGACATGATTTGGATGTCTTCTACCGTCATCCACCATAGAAAGCCACTCGGAGTCGCTGAGACTAACTTCGCCGGTTGACACCGGAGTAGCTTCGCTTCGGTACAATACTCCGCCTGGCGGAAAGAAATCCTTTGACGGCGGCATCTTAACAAGCCATAGTAAAGCTGACCCCGTTAACCCTACAACCAGTAACCGAAGACCCCAGATAAAACATTTTCTACCCATTTTCGTTCTCCTACCCTTCATTAATTGCCAAAGAACTTGGTCGCTGCCGGCCCGTTGCCGGTCGCATTTCTACCTTTTATGCTAGTACAAACTAATTAAAATTGTCAAGCACATGGATTTGCTACGGATAATCAAATCTGCTAATCTGATAATATGAATATCGGAACAATTATCGGTAAAGTCGGCCAACGCCGACAAGTAGTTATCCCGAAAAACATTTTCGAGAAAATTGGTCTAAACGAAGGTGACTTTATAGAAATAAAAGATAAGCATGGGTCAGTGATGATTAAACCCCAAAAGTTTGTTGGCCCAGGCGAAAGACTCACTCACGCCGAGAAGAAATCTATTATTCGCGGCTTTCGCGATATTAAACGCGGCCACTCTATCGCTTGGAAAGACCTGAAACGTGAACTGGGTCTCTAAGTTTGCACGAGAGGCGGAGAAACAATTCCGACGGTTGACTCGCGATCGGCAAGAACAATTTAGTAAAATAATTGATGGATTAGTGAAAAATCCCCTTGTGGGTGATATTCGTTTAGTTAAAAGCGGTGCATTCAAGGGTGCCTGGCGGCGCCGGGTTGGCAATTATCGAATTTTCTTTGCGTTAGAAGAAGCCAAGAAGCTCATCAACATTCTTTCTATCAGAAAACGAGACGAAAAGACTTATCGGTAAGTTCAAAGTAAATAAAATGCCAAAAGAAAGAGGCATGTTGGACATCCGATGTCTAACAAATGTCTAGCAATCGAACACGGACAAAAATGTTACCAAGATTTCACGATCGTGAGAAGGTGGTAACATTTTTTTGAACCTGAAACTGAACCGAGCTAGCTAAACCGTGCTGACGAGGGAACGATAGATATGCAAACACTTCTCGGCCGCGGCAGACCAAGTGACGCGGCGAGCGTCGGCTTGGCCGTAAGCGGCGAGCGTCCGCTGGAGCGGCGGGTGCCGGAGCACGGCAACAATTTGATTAGCCATCTCATCAATATCCCAAAAATCCACTTTCAGGGCGTGGCGGAGCACCTCCGCCACGCCCGATTGGCGCGAGACGAGCACCGGCGTGCCGTTTGAGAGCGACTCGAGCGGCGTCAGGCCAAAGGGTTCAGACACTGAAGGCAGGATATAGAGATCAGCCGCCTGATAGAGCGTGTCGAGCTCGGCCCCGCGCAAGAAACCGGCAAAGATAAAATGCTGACCCAAGCCGAGCGCCGCGACCTGATTGATCACCTGATCTTCCATATCGCCAGAACCAACCACGATAAAAGTTACATTTGGTTCAAGGTCAAGGACGCGGCGCGCCGCGGCGACGAAATAATCTGGTCCCTTCTGTAGGGTGATCCGACCGACGAAAAGCACCAGGTGTTCACCGCGCCGTTTCAAGATTGAGAGCCGTTCGTCGAGACGCGGTTTCGGTTCAAAATCAATTCCATTATGCACCACCGTCACTTTATGCTCTGGCACGCCGTAATGTCGCGTGACCAAATTTTTAGTGAACTGACTGACGGTCACCACGCGGTCGGCCCGAGTCATCCCCTCTTTCTCGATGGCGTAGACCTCGGGGTTGACGCCGTTGCCGCCCGTGCGATCAAACTCGGTGGCATGAACATGGACGACTAACGGTTTGCCGCTCACCTCTTTGACCGCGAGACCGGCGAGAAACGAGAGCCAGTCATGAGCATGGATGATATCGAAATGTTCACCGCGCGCCAGATCGGCGGCGGCCGCGGCATAACGATAGACTTCGGAAATTAAATCCTGACCGTAGAGCGGATCAGCGCCGGCGTGGCGGCGGGCATAACCATTAGCCGTCAGGTAAGGCGAGAGCGGCGAATTGACAGCGCGGCAACTGAAACCGCGGCCATCGGCGAAAATAACGCGCTGCCAAGGCGCTTGAACAGCGAAACGGCGCGGCAAAACAAAAATCAATTCAGCGCCAGTAGCGGCGAGCGCCCGCGTTAATCCCTGACAAGCCGTTCCCAACCCGCCGCTGTTCTGCGGCGGGAATTCCCAACCAAACATCAAAACCCGCAGGCTCATTAATTTGCGTTTGCCCGTTGCTCTTATATAATATCATACGAAACAACTAATTGCGTCTATGATAAAAGTTGATAAACCCTGGTTAAGAGCATTTATCGCCGGCGGGCTGGGTGGCGTAATGGTTATCGGCATTTTTAGTTATTTTAGTTACCCTTATCTAAAGGAATCGGGACCGGAAGCCGTAACGACTCAAGAAACTACGGAATCGGAATCGCTGTTATTTTCTGAAGAATCGCTCGTCACCGCCGCGGTGGAAAAAGCTAACCCGGCCGTCTTTTCCATTGTCATCACTAAAGATGTGCCGATCATCGAACGTTACTTCGAGAATTATAGCCCCTTCAACGATTTTTTCAACGGCGATCTCTTCGGCCCCTTGAGTTTCCAGATCCCGAAGGAGCGTGAACGCGGCACCGAAAAGCGCGAGATTGGCGGCGGCTCGGGTTTTATCATTTCAACTGACGGGCTCGCCCTCACCAACCGCCATGTCGTGGCCGACCCCGCGGCCGAGTACACCGCGCTAACCAACGATGGAGCCAAACACGAGGTCACGGTGGTGGCCAAAGATCCCATCCTCGACATCGCGATTCTGCGCATTAAGGGCGGGCCGTTCACCGCTCTCGCGCTTGGCGATTCGGACAAGATTAAAGTCGGCCAAACGGCCATTGCCATCGGCAACGCGCTGGGTGAATTCGAAAATACAGTGTCGGTCGGCGTCATCTCCGGTCTCTATCGTTCCATTGTGGCGGGCGATGAGTTCGGCGACGCTGAACAGCTCGATGAAGTCATCCAGACCGACGCCGCCATCAACCCGGGCAACTCCGGCGGTCCTCTGCTTGACTTGCGGGGTCGAGTGGTCGGCGTCAATGTGGCTGTGGCGCGCGGTTCGGAAAATATCGGCTTTGCCCTGCCGATCAACCTAGTTAAAAGCGCTGTCGAGTCGGTCAAGAAAAATAATAAGATTATCCGGCCCTACCTCGGTCTGCGCTACACCAAAATTACGCCCGAACTCAAAGAAAAAAATGATTTGCCGTTTGACTACGGCGCGCTCGTCCGACGCGGCGAGACCGCCGAGGACTTGGCCGTTATCCCCGGTTCGCCGGCCGACAAAGCCGGCCTTGTGGAAAATGATATCATTCTTGAAATCGACGGGGTCAAACTCGACGGAGATAAAAACTTATCAACCATCGTCCGACGCAAACAGGTCGGCGAAACAGTAACTTTAAAAATTTTCCATCGCGGCGAGACCAAAACCATTACCGCGCGTCTCGCGGCCGCGCCCGAGTGATAAAAAAGACCCCCAGCGGCGGGCAGAGGGTCGGTGGCCGAAAAAGAAATCTAGTCTGTCGGCGCGGGCGGAGCCGGCGGCGTTTGCTGTTCCCGTTTGATCGCCTCGTAGACTTCCTTGCGATGAACTTGGATATGCCGCGGGGCATTAATTCCTAATCGCACCTTGTCGCCTCGGATATCCACTACGGTTATCTCGATATCGTCGCCGATCATGATCGTCTCGTCGCGCTGTCTGGATAAAACCAGCATATTACCCCTTTCTGGCGGTGAATCATTAAAGAACTAGCGCCAAACTGATCATGGCAGAAGCCAAGCTGGTTGTCAAATTAAAATTTGACCGCTAGAATGATGGGGGGATTATCACGTCGCATTTGCCGGATCGTCTAACGGTAGGACAGCGGCCTTTGGAGCCGTTAATCTTGGTTCGATTCCAAGTCCGGCAGCACGGGGCGAGATTAGGTAGTCGCCTCTCCGGCGACCCGCCGATGAGGCGGGGAGAAGTCGGGCAGTCGCGAGGTGTTAGACATCTGATGTCTAACAATCTAGCGGATGGATTCTTGATCGAAAAGCTTGATCAGCGCCAGTTCAAGCGGCAACTCCGGCAAGGTGGCCCGACCGAGTTCGTCATAGACAAGGAGGAGCTCGCGGAGGAGTGTTACCAATTTGGCCGCGGCTGGCGCCCGCGTCAGTCCGGTCAAAAATTCAAGTTCCGCCGCCGGCAGACCGGCAGTCAGTTCCCGGCCTAACACCGGTGCAAATTTTAAAAGGAGCGCCAGCCGCAACTGACGCATAATCAATTTAAGCCAGATTTTAAGATCATGATTCGCGGCCGCGGCTTGACGGACCGAGCCGAGAAGCTGTTCCAGATTGCCGGCCGCGGCCGCGGCCAAGAATAATTCCACCAACCGGTGCCGCGGCGCGCCGGTTACTTGCTCAACCGTTGATAACCCAATCACCTTACCTCGAGTCGCGCTCATCACCAGTTGCAGCACACCAAGAGCGTCGCGGAATGAACCGTCAGCCAAAAGCGCCAAGAGCGCCACGGCTTCTTCTTCGACTTTCCAGCCCTCGGCTTTGACCACCCGTTTCAAAACTTCCATCAATGCTTCCGGCGGCGGCTGACGGAAAACCAGAGTCTGACAACGTGAAATAATGGTCTCCGGCAATTTGTGAATTTCGGTCGTGGCGAGAATAAAAATCACATGATCCGGCGGCTCCTCTAAAGTTTTGAGCAGAGCATTGAAGGCCTCGCGGGTCAGCATATGCGCTTCGTCAACAATGTACACTTTGTACTTTGATTCAAACGGGAGAGTCCGTACCGCTTCTCGCAATTCCCGAATCTCATCAATGCCGCGATTGGAAGCGGCGTCAATTTCATACAGATCGTTCTGGGTCGTGCCGAGCTCGCGGGCAAAAATGCGGGCCACCGAGGTCTTGCCCGTCCCCCGCGGACCGGCAAAAAGATAGGCATGCACGATCTGGCCTTGCTTTAAGGCGCCCTCAAGCACGGTCACCACTTGATTTTGGCCGACGACTTCGGCGAAAGTCGCCGGCCGGTATTTGCGATAGAGCGCGAGTTGGTCCATTGCTCTCCAAGATACCACGACTGGAGCGAAGAAAAAAGAAAAGCCCCCGCTGTTCCGCAACATGCGGAAATCAAATCAGCGGGGGCCGGTCAATAGGCTAAAAGCCATCAGGTTTCGCACCCGGCGATTTGTTCCTCGGCGTAATCTTCTTCGGTCGCCAGCTGTCCATCATTCTGAACAAAAGCGCGACAGTCACACTCCGGGCAAAAAAAGATTGCGCTGCAACCATTGCGTCTTTGTTTATCCATATCGATCACGCCGTGACAAAAGGGCTGGGGGCATTCCTGAAATCGATCCAACAACAAACTGGGCATTGATTGATTCCTTTCGAACAAAGAACCGGCCAAGGACCGTCCTTGACTTCTGATCGTTATTGTATCATAGTCGCTAGATATTTGTCAACCCCGCGAGCCACAGCGGCCGCGTCTGGCGAACTCATCAATTCTTGCCTCAATTCTGCCGCGCCGGCAAAACCGCTAAGGTAATGTTTGAAATGTTTCTTCATGACAGCAAAACTTTTGATGTCGCCCAGCAATGCTTCAAAAAGTTTGGCGTGCTCGATCATTATTTTCACTTTCTCAAGGTTCGACCTTGGCGGGTTCTTAAGGTCGAACCTTAAATTAGAAAAAAGGAACGGATTGCCGAGGATCGCCCGGCCGAGCATAATGCCGTCGGCGCCGGTCTCACGCGCTCGGGCCGCGGCTTCCTCAAGATTGGCCACATCACCATTGCCAATGATGAGCGTCCGACTCCCCAAACGATCGCGAATGGCCACGGCGCGCCTCACTGATTCCCAGTGCGCTGGCACTTTGGACATTTCCGCCCGCGTCCGGGCATGGATGATAATGGCCGCCGGCATTTCGGCCAGGAGTTCCGGCAGCCAAGTATCAAGCTCATCGCGCCGGTAACCAATCCGCGTTTTGACCGACACGGGCAATTTTCCGGCCGCGGCGGTTTTCGCCGCCGCAATAATTTCGCGCGCCAGTTTCGGATTCTTAATCAGGGCGGCGCCGGCGCCTTGTTTTTCAACCGCGCGATCCGGGCAACCCATATTAATATCCAACCCGTCAAAACCGAGTTCGAGAATGATTTTGGCCGCGGCAAACATCTTCTCCGGCCGCGCTGTAAAAAGTTGGGCCACGATCGGCCGCTCCGGCTCGCTGAACTCCAGATCACGCAAAATCCGGTTCTGCCCGACACTCGTCAAACCATCGGCTGACACAAATTCAGTCCAGAGCACATCTGGTTTCCCGTATTTCGCAATCAGGCGGCGAAGGGCCGGGTCTGTCACTTCAGCCAGCGGCGCCAAACAAAAAAACGGCTTTGGCAACTTGTCCCAAAAACCTTTAATCACCTTTACAGCTTAACTCACAATGACCAGCTGCAAAAGTCGTGATGAATCTAATTTTAAAATGAACTGACAGTTATCAGCGACCGCATTTAGTTGTAAGTTCATTCAATGTCTTAGCGCACAGCGAGAGCCGAGGCAAAATAGTTTCTGATCCCTTCGACGGTGCGGAAGGCCAACCGGTCGAGCACGGCGGCCCGACGCGCTGGGTCGGTAAAACGCGTTTCGTAAATATAACCGTACTCAATGAGGAGCGACGCGCTGTCGCGCGAACCCTGGGCGCCGACGGCAATCAATTCCTGATCCTCGATGACGCCGGCATCTTCTTTAGGAAAATTGCTGACCGGCGATTCCAATAGTAGGCGCGACTTGATTGACTCGGCCAAATCGCGGCTCAAACGATGCGCCGGCAGCTGTTGTTCCGGAACATAAATTGAGAAACCGCGATAAGGACC
>JACOZG010000020.1 GCA_016181465.1 Candidatus Vogelbacteria bacterium
AAGTCGCCAATTTTAGGAAACGGATCAAGAAAATCAGCCTATCCTGAAAGTCTCACTCCCAACTTTCAAATTCAATGAGCTATGGCAAGGCCTCGCCTTCCTGTTGGTTAATCCAATTAAGCCCGGGCGATATTCAGTTAAATTTAGAAAGCGACCGTTTGGTTTGGGTTAGTCGGGAGCAGTCTATTTTCTATCGGCTGACCGAAGCGGCCAGGTTATGTTTGGCTGAACTTGCTCGGCGGGGCCTGTGGTAATCGGAGCGGATTCAAAAACAGGATCCGCTTTTTTTTGGGCTGGGAAAGTGTTACAATCTTTAAGTTTTATGGCCGAACTGAAGGATAAAAAAATGGTACCGACAGTCAAATCAGAAATCGCTAAGCGCGAGGAGGAAATTCTGAAATTTTGGCGGGAGAATAAAATTTTTGAAAAATCTCTGGCCAAACCGGCGCCGCGCGGCGAATTCGTGTTTTACGAAGGACCGCCGACGGCCAATGGCCGCCCCGGGCTCCACCATCTGGAAGCGCGCGCTTTCAAGGACCTCATCCCCCGTTTCAAAACCATGCAGGGGTATCATGTCCGACGTCGGGCCGGCTGGGACACTCACGGTTTGCCGGTGGAATTGGAAGTGGAGAAGACACTCGGTCTGAAGTCAAAAAAAGATATAGAAAAATACGGCCTGGCGGCGTTCAATCAAAAATGCCGAGAAAGTGTCGGGCAATATCTTGAGGAGTGGCGGAAATTCACCGAGCGAATCGGTTTTTGGTTGGACCAGGATCACCCCTACTTCACTTACCAGCCGGCCTACATGGAATCGGTTTGGTGGGTGATAAAACAGGCGGCCGAGCGCGGACTGCTTTATAAAGATTACAAGGTTGTGCCGTGGTGTCCGCGTTGCGGCACGGCTCTATCCAGCCATGAATTGGCCCAGGGTTATCAAGAGGTTACCGCGCCGGCGGTAACCGTGAAGTTTAAAATCAAGAATCCGGAAAAACACAATTTGCCGGCCAATACTTTTCTTCTGGTTTGGACGACGACGCCCTGGACCTTGCCGGGCAATGTGGCGCTGGCGGTCGGCGAGGGGATTGAGTATGGGTTGGCGGAAAAAGACGGGGAATATTTAATTATGGCCGGTCGCGGCGAGAAACAAATTGCCGCTTCACAGCTAATTGGTCTAGATTACGAACCCTTATTCGACATCCCGGCGCTTAAAAACGATAAATCCCATCGGGTTTACCCTGCGGATTTTGTCTCTGTTACCGAAGGCACGGGTATTGTCCATACCGCCGTGATGTACGGGCAAGATGATTTTGTTTTGGGCACCAAGCTTGGTTTGCCCAAACATCACTTGGTCGGCGAAGACGGAAGATTTATTGCGGGAACGCCCTGGGCCGGGCAATTTGTCAAAGACGCTGACAAAAAAATCATTACCGATCTCGAAAAGCGCGGCCGGCTGTTCAAACAGGAAACCATTACTCACCCTTACCCTTTCTGCTGGCGGTGCCAGACGCCGCTCATTTATTACGCGCGCGATTCTTGGTATTTCAAGATGTCATCCTTGCGAGATAAATTGCTGGCCGAGAATCAAAAAATAAATTGGCTGCCGGAACATATCAAGGCCGGCCGGTTCGGCGAGTGGCTCGCCGAAGTTAAGGATTGGGCGATCTCGCGCGAACGTTACTGGGGGACGCCGTTGCCAATTTGGCAGACGGCTGACAGCAGAAAAACAGTGGTGGTCGGTTCACTCGAGGAGTTAAAAAAATACACCAAGAAATCCGGCAATCGTTACTTTGTCATGCGCCACGGCGAGGCCGAGAATAATGTTCTGAATGTTTTAAGTTCCAGAGCAGACAACCCGCACCATTTGACGGAACGCGGTCGCGCCGAGACCGAGCAGGCGGCCGGGCGTTTGCGGTCGGCCGAGGTCAATCTTATTGTCTCGTCGGACTTTATCCGGACACGCGAGACCGCCGAGATTATCGTTCGGCTACTCGGCTTGCCGGCCGGGTCGGTGATCTATGATGAGCGATTGAGAGAAGTGAATCATGGCGAACTCAATAACCAGCCGGTTAACGTCTATCGTAATTATTTCAAAACCGCGGAGCAATATTTTATCAATCGTTTGCCGGGCGGTGAAAGTTTTACCGAGGTTAAGCGCCGTTTGGGCTCGGCACTTTATGATTTAGAAACAAAATACCGCGGCCAAAAAATTCTCATCATCACTCATGAATCGCCGAGCTGGCTGCTTTTTGCCGCGGCCGCCGGCACTGGCTTGGCCGAAACCATCGCCCGCCGCGGCACCGACCCTGATTTTTTGAAAAATGCGGAATGGCGCGAACTGGATTTCACCCCCCTGCCGCACAATCAAGATTACGAACTCGATCTCCACCGGCCGTTTATTGATGAAATTGAATTGGTGGCTGAAGACGGCGCGGTTCTAAGGCGCGCCCCCGAGGTGCTTGATGTCTGGTTGGATTCCGGCGCCATGCCGTGGGCCCAGGATCACTACCCTTTTTCCGGCGAAGGCATTCTCTACCCGGCCGATTACATCGCTGAAGCGATTGATCAGACGCGGGGCTGGTTCTATACTCTCTTGGCCGTCAGCGCGATCCTAGCGCCGCGCCTGCCTGCCGGCAGGCAGGGCGCGCCTTATCGGAACGTCATTTGTCTGGGGCATATCCTTGATGCGGCCGGTAAAAAAATGTCCAAATCCATCGGCAATGTGGTTGACCCCTGGTTAATGATGGAACGGTATGGCGCCGATGCCTTGCGTTTTTGGATGTATAGCGTCAATCAGCCCGGCGACGGCAAAAATTTTGACGAGGCGGGCGTAAACGAGATTGTTAAAAAAGTGATCAACCCCTTGCTCAATGTCGTCTCATTCTATGAGCTTTACCCCGTTAGAAACGAAGCTTCTAACGGGGTTTACGGCCGGCGGGGGCAAGCGGTCGTGTCGCCGCCCGTCGTCCGGCCGGTGCTTGACGAGTGGCTTCTAGCGCTCTTGGATCGTTTGATCGGCGAAGTGACGGCAGAGCTTGACCATTACCGTGTGACCGAGGCGGCCCGGGCTCTGCGGGATTTTATCGCCGATCTCTCACAGTGGTATGTGCGCCGGTCGCGCGATCGTTTCCGCCGCGGCGATTCCGCTGAACAGGCCCAAGCGGCGGCGGCGCTCGGCTCGGCGCTCCGGCAACTGGCAAAACTGCTCGCTCCGTTTATGCCTTTTCTCGCCGAAGAGATTTACCAAAAATTGCGTCAGCCCGTTGACCCAGGCAGTGTTCATTTGGCCGATTGGCCGGAAGTTAAGTCAAAGGCTAAAGACCAAAGATCAAAATTATTAGTCGAAATGGGAGAGGTTAGGAAAATTGCTTCATTAGGGTTAGAAGCGCGGGCGCGAGCCGGGATCAAGGTCAGACAGCCGTTGTCAGAGCTCGCGGTGGCCGGCCATCACCGTTTAAGTCCGGCGCTGACCGATTTAATTAAAGATGAGGTGAATGTTCAAACTGTGGTCTGGCGCGAAGATTTGCCGGCGAGCGTGGTTTTAGACACCTCGCTGACGCCGGAATTAAAGCGAGCCGGCGAATTTCGAGATCTCGTCCGACAGATTCAGGATTTGCGGAAGCAGAACGGTTTCCGGCCCGGCGAGCCGGCCGTGCTCCAGGTGGTCGCCGGGCATCCCGCTCGTCTATTGATTGAGCAAGAGGCCGAGAATCTAAAAAAATCCGCTAATTTAAAAAAGATCGAATTTGGTCCTTCGGCCGATGTCCCGTTTTTTCTATCACACTGACGGTTTGATTTTAGGCAGTCAGCCAGTGGGCGAGTCAAGCCGGCTCTTCCAGATCTTTACCGAACGGCTCGGCCGGGTCACGGCGCTGGCCGCCGGTGTTCGCGAGTTAAAATCCAAATTGCGTTACAGTTTGACCGAATTAAATTTGGTGAGATTCTCGTTAGTCCGCGGCCGCGGCGTTTGGCGAATCGTGTGTACTGAAACGATCCAACCAAGGTTCGACCCTGGAGATTTTAAAAAGGTCGAACCTTTTAAGACCGATTCAAAAAAACTGGCAGCCGCGGCCCGTTTCCTCAATTTGTTGTCTCGTTTGGTTGTTGACGAGGGCCGGCGTGCTAATGTTTGGCGCGAGGCGGCGAGCGCCTACGAATTTCTCATGGCGGAAACTTTCTCGTCCGAGGCCCTGGCCAACTTTGAGATACTGGCCTCGTTGCGTATTTTGGAAACTCTTGGTTATTGTGAGTTGCCACCACTGCTCCGGTCTTTGGCCGCGGCCATGCCGTGGCAGTTGACTAAGGTCGGAGCCTTCACTCCTCACCGCCAAACCGCCTTGGCGATTATTGAGCAAGCTCTTTATCACAGTCATCTTTAGCCCCGGCCGGAAATGTATTATAATGGCGACGTGAATGAACGCCCCGAGGATAAAATCGAGCGGTTGAAACATCGTTTGTACACGCCGGACAATTCGCTGACCCCGGTCCGCCGTTCCGCGTTGTCAACGTTTCCGGCGAACCCGTCCGATCAGACGGAGAGTCAGAACAAATGGTCGCCCGGCCCCATCTCGGAGTCGGTTAGAGCCCAAAAACGATTATCGCCGTTGGTCATTGTTTTTTTGCTGGCCGCGGCCTTTTTTCTTGTGGCGGCCGGAGTGGCGGTTTATGTTTTTTTCCGCGGCGGCAACTTGGTCTCGCCGGCCAATGTGGGCTTGCTGATTGACGGCCCGCAAACGGTTAAGGCCGGCGAGACTCTGACTTTGCAGGTACTGGCGGTTAACCGCAACGCAACGGCTCTCCAGTCGGTCGATCTTATCGTGGAGTACCCGGTCGGCGCCCGTTCGTCCGTTGATCTGACTAAGGATTTGGTCAGAACCCGTTCAGTGCTCGGGTCTATCAACCCCGGTGCTGTAGCCAATCAAACGATCAAAGCCGTAGTTTTCGGCGAGAAGGAGAGCGAACAAGAAATTCGTGTGACGATCGAGTACCGTTTAGCCGATTCCAACGCCATTTTCGACAAAACCGCCAGTTTCCGTTACTCCATCAGTGATTCACCCTTGACTATCACGGCTGATTGGCCGACGGAAGTCAACGCCGGTCAACTTTTGACGTTAGCTTTTGAGGTCAAAAATAACTCCGCCGTATCCTTGAAAGGCCTCGTTCTAAAAGGCGATTATCCGCCTGGTTTTATTTTTCGGAGTGCGACGCCGGCACCAATGGCTGGCCGGAATGAGTTCTGGCGGCTGGGCGAGTTGGCGGCCGGCAGCGCGCGCCGTCTAACAGTAACGGGTTTGCTGGAAGGTCAGCATGATGATCCGAAATCGTTCCGTTTCTCCGCCGGCACGGTTAAAGCCGCTACCGGCGAGATTGATTTGATCTACGGAGAACTTTTCAAAATCGTAACGATCAAACGGCCATCCGTAGACCTGACATTGGTCCTGAACGGCGAACCGAGCGGCGGTGAGCTGGCAGCTTCGAGCGGCGAACTCTTGCGTGCTGACATTACCTGGGTTAATAATTCGTCGACCGAGATCACTGACGGTCGAATCGAGGCTCGCCTTAAGGGTGAGATTCTCGACCCGCGTTCGGTGACGGTCTCCGATGGCTTTTGGCAGTCGGCGGATAATCTGATTGTTTGGCAGTCGGGGACCAAGCCGGCGCTCGCCCGGCTCTCGCCCGGCGCTGGCGGCCAAGCCAGCTTCACTTTTTCCACCCGGTCGCTCCTTGACGCCGGCGCCTCTCGGCAATTGATTCAGAATCCAAATCTTGAACTCGAAATTCGCTTCACTGGCCGGCAGGTCACGGCTGGCTTGCCGGACGAGTCAATTGAAAGCGCCGTCAATCAGGAAATTAAAATAAATACTATTCTGCAGTTGGCGGCGGCGGCCCGTTACTCCGGCGGACCCTTTGCCAACACTGGTCCCCTGCCGCCCCGGGTCGGCCAAGAGACAACTTACACGATAGTTTGGTCAGTGATTAATTCCTCCAACGCGGTGCGGGAGGCCGCGGTCCGAGCCACCTTGCCGACTTATGTCCGTTGGCTCGGCGCGGCGGCGCCCGCCGAGGAAGCGGTCAGTTTTAACGAGGCCACCGGTGAAGTGATCTGGAATCTTGGGGTGGTGGAAGCCGGCCGCGGCGTGGTGACCGCGGCGCGAGAGGCGGCTTTCCAGATTGCTCTCCGGCCAAGCGTCAGCCAAGTCGGCGAGACGCCGGTGCTGGTTGTTTCGCCGACCTTGACCGGCGCCGATACCTTTACCGGCGAAGTTTTAATTTCTTCCCGCCGCTCGCTCGATACTCGCCTGCTTAACGATTCCGGATTTCGTTCCGGCGATGAGCGAGTCGTACCATGATTTTAAAGTATGAATTTTCAGCTCAAGAAAAGCTACGCTTTCATTGATGTTCAGAACACGGCGAGTACCACTCAAAAGCTCCTTGGTTTCATTGTTGATTGGCAAAAACTTTATGATCATCTCGTTTCTCAATGGAAATGTACAAAGGTGTTTTTCTATTCCGGCATTGATGAGGGTGATACAGAAACGGTGCGCGAGTTTGAACTATTGGCGAAGAACGGCTACACAGTAAGAACGAAAACAGTTTTTGCGTACAAGAAACCTGACAAAAAGATTTCCATAAAATGCGTTGGTTGTGGCAAGGAATCAGTCGAAGTGGTTGATATGGGATACAATCGGAAATCAAATTGCGATGTTGATTTAACAGTTGATGCAATGGAAATGGCTGGTCCCGATGCGGAATTCCTTATTTTTACCGGCGACGGAGATTTCGAATACTTAATCAAAAAAGTTTTAGAAAAAGGGACAAAAGTTTATATCGTCTCTTCAAATGCTGGCATCAGAAGACCGGGTATAAATACGAAGAGATTTTCCACCAGATTAAAGGATTTAATCAATGAAAACAAGGGGAAAATTAACCTGATCAATATCGATAGCTGGAAATTCAAAATTAAAAAAGACACCTAAATACAGACCGCCACGAAGCGTGGCGGTCTGCGAATGACCCTACCATACTAGCAAATACTCGATCATTGTCAATCCTAATTTGTGGATAACGTCTCGCGGGTGTAGAATATGACCATTATGAAAAAACACTGGCTCGTTGTCTTACTTTTGGTTGGGGTTTTTGTTTTGACTCCCTCCGCCGGTTGGCGGATTGCCCACGCCCAGACTAGAGATCAACTCATCAATCAGCTTTTGGCTCAAATCGCGGAATTACAACGCCAACTGGCGATTTTGCAGGGGCAGCAGAATCAAAATACCGGTGCCTGGTGCCACACTTTCAATACTAATTTGAGTATCGGGATGATGGGTAGTGAAGTGTCAGCTTTGCAAACGGCGCTCACGCGCGCCGGTTTCCCCATCAGCGCCAGTGGCAATTTCGACGAAGTCACGGCCTCGGCCGTCTCCAGTTTCCAACTGAAATACAAAAATGAGATCCTGACCGTCAATGGCTTAGCTTACCCCACTGGTTACTTCGGTCCGGCCACGCGGCGGAAAATTAATCAGTTGTTTGGGTGCAATAATGTTGTCATACCGTCTCCAATTACGACTCCTTCACCGTCAGTTCCTTCTACACCACTAACATCACCAGATGCGCCCGGCTACAGGAAAAGTTCAATCGAGCGTAGCATTAACACGGAAATAATTGTTGATACTGATTCTTTTTCTCCATCCGATTCA
>JACOZG010000035.1 GCA_016181465.1 Candidatus Vogelbacteria bacterium
GCGCGGCGCTCGTGGCGACCGGCACCGGCCATTCCAAGCAAGAAGCGGAACAGCAAGCGGCGCGGAACGGCTTGACGGCCCGCGGCTGGCTTTAAATTTTTATGCGTCTGGAACGATTGGATCTGGCCGGTTTCAAATCATTCGCTAAGAAGACCACTTTGGTTTTTGACGCGCCGGTGGTGGCGATCGTCGGGCCGAATGGATCGGGCAAATCAAATATCGCCGAGGCCTGCCGTTGGGTGTTGGGCGAGCAGTCGCTGAAATCGTTGCGCGGCCGGCGGGGAGAGGATTTTATCTGGCATGGCAGTCCGGCCGCGGCCAGGTCCAATCGCGCTAGCGTGGCGATCACTTTTAACAATCCTGGTCAGGTTTTCCCAATCGCGGCGGCAGAAATTGAGATTAGCCGCGAGGTTTATCGCGACGGCACCAATCATTATTTGATTAATCAGTCCGAAGTCCGCCTCAAGAATTTGACCGAATTGCTGCATCAGGCGGCGCTGGGACCGTCCGGTTACCATATTATCAATCAGGGCGAGGCCGACCGGATCTTAAACGCCAGCCCCCGCGAGCGGCGGGAGATTATTGAAGTTGCTCTGGGTCTCCGGCTCTACCAATGGCAGCTGGCCGAAACCGAGAAGAAACTGCTGAAAACCGAGGAGAATTTGCGGCAAGTCGGACTTTTGCGCCAGGAAGTGGCGCCGCACCTGCGTTTTCTCAAGAAAGAAATGGAGAAATTGGAACGGGTGCGAGTTTGGCGGCGGGAGTTGAAAGAATTAGCCCTCGACTATTTTAGCCGCGAGGCGGCGTATCTCGCGGCCGAACGGGCGCGTCTCGAGACGCTCGCGTCCGGTATCAGGATCAAGTTAGAACAATTGGCTAAACGTTCTGACGGTTTGGGGTCTCGTTCGCCGGCCTCGCCGGCCGGCGGGCCGGCTCGGCCGGAAGAACAATTAGCCGCCGCCGAGAAACATTATCGCGAATTGATTAGTCAGCGCGAGATTCTTAACCGGCGTCTTGGCCAGCTCGAGGGTTTGATCGAAGCGGAAAAAAAGTTTACCGCGGCTGACGCCGAGGCGGTGGCGCCAGGCCGCGTCCGCGGCTGGACCGCGGCGCTCGAAGCGGTGATCGCCCAAGCCAAAAATCTGATTGATCAAAATTTGCTTCGCGCCGCCTGGGAGAAAATCAACGTCGTGGTCGAGGAAATGAAACAAGCGGTCCAAAGACGAGACCGTGATGAATCTGAAACCTTGCCGCTCAAGGCGGAGTTTTCGCAGAAACAGGATGAATTGGAGCGTCTTAATGAAGAACTGACCGCGGCCGAGTCAGCGGTGAGCTCGCTCCGTCAGGCGCTGGAAGCCGCCGCCGCGAGGCGCGGCGAGAACGAACACGCTCGTTTGGAGTTGAAGTTTGAGATTTCAGCCGAGCAGACCAGACTTGAAGCGGCGCGCGGCGAACGCGAGCGGTTGGAAATTCTTCAGGCGGAATTCGATCGGGAGCTGGCCGAGGCCGCGGCTTTAACCGATCGCGAGCTTCTGGATTTTCAAAAACCAGCCGTCCCGAGTGAAGATGGGGCGACCGAGCGCGCCGAGCAGGCGGCGCGGCAGAAAAAAATCGAACGGCTAAAAATGAAACTGGAAGAGGCGGGGGTCGGTTCGAACGCCGTCGCCGCCGAGTACGAGCAGGCGGCGGCGCGCGAGGCACACCTGGCGCGCGAGGTCGCCGACCTCGAGACGAGCGTCAAATCCCTAAGTCAGGTTATCGCGGATTTGAAACAGAAGATTGATGACGAGTTTGCCGGCGGTCTCCAGCGGATCAACCGCCAGTTCCAGGAATTTTTCGCCCTCTTGTTCGGCGGCGGCCGCGCGGCGCTCGATTTGATCGAGGAAAAGCGAGAAGAGCCGGAAACCGCCGAGATTATTTTAGGTTTGGAAATCGATGTGACTTTGCCTCGGAAACGGATCCGGGGTCTGGAAATGCTCTCCGGCGGCGAACGCTCGCTCACTTCGATCGCGCTTCTCTTCGCGCTCTCGCGGGTGCACCCGCCGCCGTTTATGATTTTGGACGAGACCGACGCGGCGCTTGACGAAATCAATTCAAGAAAGTATGGCGACATGGTGGAGCAATTGGCCAAAGAAACCCAACTCATTCTTATTACTCATAATCGCGAAACCATGTCGCGGGCCGATGTGATCTACGGCATCACCATGGGCGCGGACGGCGTCTCGCGTCTCCTCTCCATCAAATTCGACGAGGCCGTCGAATACGCCAAGGCCTGAAAATTACACCATACTTTATTTTGCCAATGATAGTGATAGACGTCAGTGATAGACGTCAGACGTCCAACAATCGCTAAACAGTTATCCCAAAATAAAAAGGCCCGATGGCAACGCACCACCGGGCCCGAGTTTGGGAGACGTCCTGCCCGTTTCTCATAAGCAGAACATCATTGATTATATTCCTATACAAACGCGAAGTCAATCATCCGTTGGGGAAGGTTGACAGCGACAATTTTGATTCGGACGCGGTCGCCGAGGCGCCAACGTCGTTTGGTCCGTTCGCCGATCATGGCGTAATTTTTCTCATCAAAGATGTAATAATCGTCGTTAAGCTCGGACAAACGCACCAGGCCTTCGGTCAAAGTTTTTTCTTCCTGGACATAGATGCCCCATTTGGCGAGACCCGAAATGATCCCGTTCATCACTTGGCCGATCTTGTCCTGCATAAATTCAGCTTGTTTGTATTTGATGGATTCGCGCTCGGCGTCTTGAGCTTCAAGTTCGCGCAGAGAACAGTGGGCGCTTAGCCGGCGGTATTCTTTAAGCGTTTCCGGCGGCGGGGTTTGGCGCGCCAGATAAATTTCGAGCAAACGATGGACCATCACATCGGGGTATCGCCGGATCGGCGAGGTGAAATGGGTGTAATAAGGGAAAGCCAAACCGTAATGGCCGATATTTTTCGTGTCATAAACCGCTTTAGCCATGGCCCGCATCGCCGCGGTTCTGATCATCGCTTCTTCGGGCTTACCAGCCACGGATTCCAGAAAATCATTCAAGTCGCGGCTGGCCACTCGTCTATTTTTCATCGGCAAGCGGTAGCCGAGGGGCCGAAGAAAAGCCGCCAATTGCTCAAGTTTATCTTGATCCGGCAAATCATGGACGCGGTAGACAAACTTGTTGTCGCCGTTGCGGATGAGTCGCGAGACATGCTCGGCCACGGCGCGATTCGCCAGGAGCATGAAATCTTCCACCAAGAGGTGAATCGCGGTCCGGACTTTTTTATAAACCCGCACGGGCTGGCCGGCGGCATCAAGTTCAAATTTAATCTCGTCATTTTCAAAAGTGATGGCGCCAGCCGCGATCTTTTTTTCCCGCAGGCGCTCGGCCAGGCGGTTCAAAGTTTCTAACTCGGCGACAAACGACCCCTTGCCGGCATCAAGCGCGGTCTGGCCTTCTTCATAAGTAAAGCGTCTGGCCGAACGAATGACGGTTTTGGCAAAACGAGTGTTAAGAATCTGACCCTGTTCGTCCAAGATGAAAATGGCCGAGAAGGTCAGTTTGTCTTCTTCGGGCTTTAGACTGCAAAGATCATTGGATAAAATTTCCGGCAACATTGGAATCGTGCGATCCACGAGGTAGATCGAGGTGGCGCGTTTCTTGGCTTCGTTATCAAGCGCCGAGCCCGGCCGGACATAATGCGAAACATCGGCGATGTGCACTCCCACCTCCCATTCTCCATTTTTTACTGCTTTGATTGACAGGGCGTCGTCAAAATCTTTGGCGTCAATCGGATCAATGGTAAAGGTCGGCACCGTGCGACAATCAAGCCGGTTTTTAATCTCGGCGGCCAGATCACCCGGCGCCCGAGCTTTTAATTCTTTGGCTTCGGCTTCGACCCCGGACGGGAAACTGGTGTGGAAACCGCGATCAAGCACAATGGCGCGCATCTCGGTCTCGTGCGCGCCCGGCCGGCCGATCACCTCGAGCACTTCGCCGAGCGGATCTTTTTTGGGGTCGTCCCATTTGCTGATTTTGACCAGCACCTTGTCGCCGGCCACGGCGGCGGCCATTTTATCTTGGGTGATCAGAATATCTTTATAGACTCGTTTGTCGTCAGGCACCAAATAGAAAAAACCATTTTCCGCTTCCAGCACGCCGACGAATTCAAGTTTTTTCCGTTCCAAAATCGCGGCGATCTCGCCGCTTTTGTTGCCTGAATCTTTGAGGGTTGGCTGGATTAGGACCTTAACCCGATCGCCATTGAGGCCGGTGTTCAGATCGGCCGGATCAATCTCAATTGACTCTTTGATCTTGCCGTTGTCTTCAATCCCGACATAACCAATGCCTTTGGTGGAGACCTTGAGTATGCCTTCAAGATATTTTTCTTTCACGCCCGTTACGATAGCATTGTTTGCACATTTGCTCAAATTAAAAAAGTTGCTAAAAATTAGAGATGATGATAGTTTGAAGATTGGATAGTTTTGGACGGAATGTGATCTTTTGCAAACAGAAAGGAAGGATGGTCGTGGACCAAATGACTCAAGTGGCTGAAGAATTACCCCCAGACGAAATTGTTGTTAGGAAGGGGCGCGTAGTCAGTCTCAAAGAATGGTGCAATTGGAATGGATCTCACGAGGTCGTGCTCGATGCGAGGAAGGAACCAAATGGTGATTACACCGTGTTTCCGTATGACCCCGAGCACGGAGGTACCACAATCCAGCGAGGGAAAACGATGGCCGAAGCGGCGGGGAAGGCGATGCATCCTGACATAGCCGAGAAACTGGCTTCACTCTTTGATCTTCAAAATCCTACCGAGCAACAAATCCGTCAGATGCACTACCGCAAGGGTGGTGGTCTGAAAGTCATTTTTCGGTAAGCAAAGCAACGAAGTATGGGCCCGAAAACAACACTATGTTATCGGGCTCTTTTTGTTTGCCGTTTTGACTGGGATGTGCTAAGGTTCAACCTATGTTAATGATTAGATTACAGCGGGTGGGACGAAAGCACGATCCGGCGTTTCGGCTGGTGGCGGTGGATAGCCGGCGCTCGACGAAAAGCGGCCGCTTCTTAGAGATTCTCGGTTCTTACAATCCTCGTCGTAAAACCGTGAGCGTCAAACCAGAAGGGGTCAAGCACTGGTTGGCGTTCGGCGCCAAAACCTCGGGCACGGTCCACAATCTTTTGGTGGATCAAAAACTTGTTGCCGGTCCGAAGATAAATGTTTTGCCGGCTCGAAAAATCAAACCAGTTGAAGGATTGCCAAAAACCGCGCCGCCAGTATAATTAGAAATAGCCGTGGGTGCTTAGTCGAACGAACGGCGGAATTTAACAGATTATCAGTTAGCATTTAACGATTATGCCAGAAAAACACAGCGACCGGGAGTTTCTTGAGTTTGTCATTAAGGCCTTGGTGGATCATCCGAGCGAGGTCAAGATTAACCGCAAGGTCGACGAGATGGGTGTGTTGATGACGCTTGATCTCAACCGCGAAGATATGGGCAAGATCATCGGCCGGCAGGGCAACACCGCCAAGGCGATCAGAACTTTGCTCCGCGTCGTGGGGATGAAGAATAACGCTCGGGTCAATCTAAAAATCAATGAGCCCGAAGGCGGGTCGCGGGAGGGGAGAGCCGCTTCGGCCACCGCCTCGGTTGACGAAGTAATGAATGATCTCAAGGAGGAATAGAAATAGAGCCGGCCAGCTGACTTTCCATTTAATCACGATTTTTCCTGAAATCTCCGCCAGTTATTGGCGATATGGGGTAACCGGCCGCGCCGCGAGGCGCGGCTTGGTTCAGATTAAAGTCCATAATCTGCGCGATTATAGTTTGGATGGGAAACGAAATGACGATCGGCCTTACGGCGGCGGGCCAGGGATGGTGCTTCGGGCCAAACCGATTGTTCGGGCCGTGGAGAAGTTGAAGCGTCAGGCCCGCGGCCAAAAGTGCAAAGTGATCATTTTATCGCCGGCCGGGAAACAATTTACCAATAAAGAAGCCGCGCGCTGGGCCAAACATTGCGATCAGCTGATTTTGGTCGCCGGCCGCTATGAGGGCATTGATGCTAGAGTGCGCCGGATGATCCCTGGCGCCGAGGAAGTTTCCATCGGGCCTTATGTTTTGTCCGGCGGCGAGTTGCCGGCAATGGTGATTATCGACGCCGTGGCCCGGCGCATCCCCGGTGTTTTGGGTGATGAACAATCACTTGAGGAGAAACGGTCAGCCAGCCACGAAGTTTACACGCGGCCGGAAATCATCACTCACCGCGGTCGCCGCTACCGCGTGCCCCAGGTTTTGCTCTCTGGTCACCAGGCGCGGATTAATGATTGGAAATTGAACCAAAAATCGCGGAAACATTAAACAATTTCTTTCTGCTATAATCAGTCAGTGAACAATTTTGCTTTTATTGATGCCCATAATGTCCACCTGGGCATTAAGTCTTTGGGCTGGACTTTGGATTGGAGGAAATTCAGAATCTATCTCCAGGAAAAATATTCTGTTAGCACAGCGTACTTGTTTATCGGTTTTATTCCAGCCAACCAAGATTTATATTCCGAACTGCAAAAAGCTGGTTTTGTTTGTATTTTCAAACCAATTATTTTTGACGGCGAGGGTAAGGCCAAAGGAAACTGCGACGCTGATTTGGTTTTGAAAGTGATGATTGAGTTACCCAATTTTGATAAAGCCGTAATCGTGACCAGCGATGGTGATTTTTATTCTCTAGTTAAACATCTCCGTGACAACAATAAACTGTTGATGGTTTTAAGTCCTTATGTAAAAACTTGTTCCAAACTTCTGCGAAAAGAAGCTAGAGAAAAAATCTATTCGATGGATAATTTGCGTAATAAATTAAACCAAAAAAACAGATAAAATGAAAACGCACCGCGTAGACACGAGAGACTACGAGATGCGATTTCTTGTGGATATTTTAAAACTATCAAACCTATAACAGTTTTGCAATATTGACAAACCACCACGCGCTGTGCTAGCATTACGGCAGTGGTCTTTTGTAAATTATGGGGTGAAATGCAACCCGGTTAGTAATGACCTCTAAGAATACCATACTCTCTCGCTATCTCATTGGCACTCTGGTAACGGAGTGTTT
>JACOZG010000036.1 GCA_016181465.1 Candidatus Vogelbacteria bacterium
GAAAATTTCGTGATTAAAACCGGCGTCAAAACCGAAGATCTTAATCAGACCGGAACCAATTTTTCGATTCGCACTGACGACGGACAAACTTACGAGGCGCGGACCGCGCTCATCACCACCGGCGCTCATCGCCGTAAACTCACCGTGCCTGGGGCCGACACCTTTGAACAAAAAGGCATCACCTACTGTGCCACCTGCGACGGACCGCTTTTTGCCGGCAAAGAGGTGGTGGTGATCGGCGGTGGCAATGCCGGATTTGAAACTGCTCTCCAATTACTCGCCTACGCGAAGAACGTCACGATGATCCATCACAGCGCCGAGTTCAAAGCCGATCCAATCACCGTGGAAAGAGTCTTAAGTAATCCGAAAATGACAGCGATCAAGAACGCCGAAACCATTGAAATCAGGGGGGATAAATTCGTTAAAAGTTTAATTTACAAAGATAAGATCTCCGGCGAGATCAAGGAATTGCCGACCGAGGGCATATTTGTGGAAATCGGACTCGTGCCGACGACCGAATTTGCCAAAAATCTAGTTCTGACTAATCAATATGGTTCAATTATCGTTGATCCGAAAACGCAACGAGCTTCGGTCGGCGGTCTCTGGGCCGCTGGCGACTGCGCCGACGGACTCTATCATCAAAACAACATCGCCGCCGGCGACGCCGTTAAGGCGTTGGAAGACATCTACAACTACCTGCATTTGGGAAGATGATGGAAAAAGACTTTTTGGGATGGCACAAAAGGAAAGAGGAATTGCATAACGAGGGCGCGCGGGTTTTCTTTCACGAACGCGAAGTTTGGTGGTGCTCGTTAGGTTACAATGTTGGTTTTGAGCAAGATGGTAAGGGCTACAACTTCGCGCGCCCCGTAGTTATTTTCAAAAAGTTCAATAATGAAGTTTTTTGGTCTATCCCCCTAACCATAAAACGCAAAAGCGGTAAATTTTATGTGCCGATTGATCTCGGCGATAACGAGGAGCGTTCAGCTATCATTTCTCAACTACGACTGGTTGACGCTAAACGATTACTCGACAAATTAACCGTTCTTGTAATTTCGTCAAGGTTAAACCTTGACATAAAACCACAAGAGTTCGGAAGGTGTTTACTGTCGAGAAAGGAGAAACCAGATGTTCTTAGAAACAGTGTTCGCCTGGGTGGTTGCGTATCTCCTCTACGTCGTCGTCCCCGTCCTGGTCGTGACGCTCATCATTTGCCTCATTCGGGAAGATGATCCGCTGGGATGGCCGCTGGACTTGGGGATGCTCGTGACCCTCCCAATGTGGATCTGGGTAGTCTTGCCCCTTCTGGGCATCGAGTACCTGATTCGGTATCTGGTCCGGCTGACTCGGGAGAAAAAGATGGCACGCCTTAGTTAGTTGCTCTTGCCGCGGTGCGGGCCGGAGTAACGAAAGAACAAAGCACCAAGGCAAGGACATGCTCCTTGCCTTTTTTCTTCTCCCGCCCGCCAAACCCATGAACCGAGGACGGCGCGTCATTCCTCCCCTTCAACCCCTCCTGCCGCGCCTTCCCAGCGAATCCGCTCGAAAAAGGTTCCCTCCATAGGCGGGCAAGCGCGCGAATGATATGATTAGGTCATTGTGCTTTTGGCTACAAATAATTTCTCGCCGCCGCTCGAAATTTTCGCCGCCCACCCCTCGCGGCCTCGTTTGTTAACGAGGCATCGCTGCGGTCGTCATCCTCGCCCGCAAGCAAAGCAGTTTGCTTGCTTTCCGTTCGGATGACCCCACCGGGAATCGAACCCGGATTACCGGCTTGAAAAGCCGATGTCCTGACCGTTAGACGATAGGGCCAGCTCAGACAGCTTTTAGCTTATAGCTTTTAGTTAGTTTGAGCAAATCAGTCGAAAAATGCTAGGATTGCTAACGGAGGAGTGGCTGAGTGGTTGAAGGCACCGGTTTCGAAAACCGGCATGCGGGAAACTGCATCGTGGGTTCAAATCCCACCTCCTCCGCCCAGCACCTCCAGCAAAGTGTGGGCGGTTAGCTCAGTTGGTAGAGCGTTCGCTTGACGTGCGAAAGGTCATAGGTTCAAGCCCTATACCGCCCATATTTTAAGTTCCAACTTATACAAATATGACCATCCTCGGCATTGAGACAAGCTGTGATGAAACGGCAATAAGTGTGGTGGCAGGACGGGGCAAATTGCGCGGGCCGCAGTTTCGCGTGCTCGCGCATGTCGTCGCTTCGCAAATCAAAGTTCACGCCCCATACGGCGGCGTGGTGCCGAGTTTAGCGAAAAGAGAACACGGAAAAAATTTGGTGCCGGTTTTGCTGAAAGCATTGAGAAAAGCAAAACTAAAAAATGCAAAATTAAAAACTAGAAGTGAAAAACACAAAAATCTCAAGGTCGAACCTTGCGTAAAGATTCTGAAACGCGAACCAGAATTGCTAAAACAATTTTTAGAATTCATCCCGACCATCGCCCGGCCGAAGATTAACGCCATCGCCGTCACCGTAGGCCCCGGCCTGGAACCAGCGCTCTGGACCGGCATTAACTTTGCTCGCGCGCTCGCGCTGGTCTGGCAGAGACCGCTTATCCCGATCAATCATATGGAGGGACACATCTACTCTGTCCTGGCACAAAGCGGAAAAGCTTACCCTAAGGTGAGACCTTTGGTTCCCCAAGGTCTCACCTTAAAATTCCCGACTCTCGCGCTCCTCATCTCCGGCGGCCACACCGAGTTGGTGCTCGTTCGCGATTGGCTCAAATATTTCCTCATCGGCCAAACCCGCGACGACGCCGCCGGCGAGGCCTTCGACAAAGTGGCGCGCCTGCTCGGCCTCCCCTACCCGGGCGGTCCGGCAATTAGTAAACTCGCTGCTCAAACACAAACACCGAGTGTTAAAGATGCTCAACATTCGGTGTTGCCGGCGCCGTTGCCGCGGCCGATGATCAATAGTCCAAATTTTGATTTTTCCTTTTCCGGTTTGAAGACCGCTGTGCTCTACCGCGTGCAGAGAATCCCAAGGACTGTCCTTAGCGGGTCTCAAGGACAGTCCTTAAAAATTCTGATCGCCGCCGACTTTCAGCAAGCAATAATCGATGTCTTGCTCGCTAAAGCTGCCAAGGCGATAGAAAAATATAAACCGCGGACTTTAATCATCGCCGGCGGCGTTTCCGCCAATAAATCACTGCGCCAGCAATTCACCAAACATCTTGCCAAACATCATCCGACCGTCAAACTCCTTCTGCCAGCGGCAAAATTATCACTCGACAACGCCGCGATGATCGCAGTCGCGGGCTACTTACGATTCAGCCAAGGAAATTTCAAGGTCGAACCTTTAATTCGGGCTCAAGGCCGACTCGTTCTAAAATAACGGCCCTTTTGCTATAGTAAACAGATGGCGCTTGATGAACGTTTACTTAAACCTTATGATCCCAAAGCGACCGAGGACAGGATTTACCGCCAGTGGGAAGCGAGCGGCGCTTTCGCGCCGCGCCCAGACGCCCCAAACGGCGTTTTTTCTATGGTTCTGCCTCTGCCGAATGTGACCGGCACCCTCCACTTGGGCCACGCGGCGATGATCACGATTGAAGACATCCTGGCCCGCTACGCCCGGATGCGAGGCAAAAAAACCTTGTGGCTGCCGGGCACGGATCACGCCGCCATCGCCACACAAAGCAAGGTTGAGGAAATAATTTATAAACAAGAAGGCCGAACGCGGCACGACCTCGGCCGGGAAGAATTCCTGCGCCGCGTCGAGCAATTTGCCGCCGCGAGCCGCAATATCATCGTCAAGCAAATCAGAAAGCTCGGCGCTTCGGTGGATTGGAGCCGCGAGGCCTTTACCCTTGACGAGCCGCGGAGCCGCGCCGTCCGAACCGCCTTCAAACGGCTCTACGACGCCGGACTCATCTACCGCGGCCGGCGGCTCGTCAACTGGGATCCGAAATTGCAAACCACGGTCTCGGATGACGAGATTGAATGGCAAACCGAAACCACGCCGCTCTATTATCTGAAATACGGCCCCTTTGTCATCACCACCGCCCGGCCGGAAACCAAGTTTGGCGACAAATATGTCGTGGTCCATCCGACGGACGAGCGTTACACCCAATTCCAATCCGGCCAAAAACTGACGGTGGAATGGATTAACGGACCAGTCACCGCCACGGTGGTCAAAGATGAAATCATTGATCGGGAATTTGGCACTGGCGCCATGACCATCACGCCGGCCCATGACCTCGCGGATAGCGAAATCGCCGCGCGCCACGGTCTTGATTCCGAGCAGGTAATTGATTTGGTCGGCAAGTTGCTGCCGATTGCCGGAGAATTTAGCGGCCAGCACTGGAAAAAAGCCCGGCCGAAAATTATGGCCAAACTCGAGACCAAAGGTCTGGTGGAAAAAATTGAGGCCAATTACGAGCATCAAATTGCCGTGAATAGCCGCGGCGGCGGCATCATTGAACCGCAGTTGCTAGAGCAATGGTTTGTGGCAGTCAATAAACCGTTTGATGATCAAGGCACCACATTAAAGGAGCTGATGCGGCGGCCAGTGGCCACCGACGAGATCAAAATCATCCCCGAGCGCTTCACCAAAATTTATTTCCACTGGATTGATAATCTGCGCGACTGGTGCATCTCCCGTCAAATTTGGTACGGCCACCGGATCCCGGTTTGGCGCCATGAGCCCAAATGCGTTCCGATTGTCGGACGAGAAAAAGAAATTGAAAAATGCCAAGAGATTGTGGTCGGGGAACCGTTGGAGAAATGCCCGCACTGCAACGCTAAATTCACGCCGGATCCGGACACCCTAGACACCTGGTTTTCTTCCGGCCTCTGGACCTTCTCCACCCTGGGTTGGCCGGCCTCGCCGGCTGGCGGGCCTGACCAAACCGAGGATCTTAAAACTTTCCACCCGACGACCGTGCTCGAGACCGGCTACGATATTCTGTTCTTCTGGGTGGCACGAATGATTCTGATGAGCGGCTTTCTCCTCGGGCAAATTCCCTTTCACATTGTTTATTTGCATGGTCTGGTCCGCGACGCCGGCGGCAGAAAGATGAGCAAATCCAAAGGCAATACCATTGACCCAGTAACGATGGTTGACAAATATGGTGCCGATGCTCTACGTCTAGCTCTCATTATCGGCACCAGTCCGGGCAATGACAGCAAAATCTCCGAAGATAGAATTCGCGGCTACAAACACTTCGCCAACAAACTTTGGAACATCGGGCGCTTTATCTTAGCGGCTGTCGGCAACGAGACGCCGGCCCGGCCGGCGGCTATCCCGGCCGCAGATCAAAAATTGATCGAGCAACTTGATGACTTAACCAGAGAAGTAACGGTTGACCTAGAGGCTTACCGTTTCTCCCTCGCCGCCGAGAAACTCTACCACTATGTCTGGCACACTCTAGCTGATAAAATAATTGAGGCGGCCAAGCCGCGACTCCTCACGGACGAAACGGAACAGGTGAAATGGCTCTTGTATACTTTGTTTGAACGGTCGCTCCGGCTCTTGCATCCCTTCGCCCCATTTATCACCGAGGAACTCTGGTCGCTCCGGCCTCGGGCCACCAGCTCGGAACGTCTCATCACTACTCCATGGCCGGCAACTTAACCCTAATCCTTTATTCCTTAGCCGGCGGCCTCGTCCCGGTCGGCGTCTGGCTGTGGTTCTGGCTGAAAGAAGACAAGCAAAAGCCAGAACCGGCGCGCCTCGTCATCCGAGTGTTCCTGGCCGGCGCCGCGAGCGTGGCCCTGGCTTACTTCTTCGAACGGTCGGCGTGCGATTTAGCTTGGCTCGCCGCCGCCTGCCAGGGACTCTCCCACCCGGATTGGCTGGCGCTGAACGTCCAGACCAAAACTCTGCTTCTCGCCTGGGCCGGGATTGAAGAGCTTCTTAAATTTCTGGCCGCTTATTTAATAATTTTCCGGCAGGCGGCCTTTGACGAACCGGTGGACGCAATGATCTACATGATTACCGCCGCGCTCGGTTTTGCCGCGATTGAAAACGGCTTGTTCCTCTTCAATACCCTGACCGAGACCGGGCCAGCGGTCTTTCTTCTCACCGGCAATTTGCGTTTTATGGGCGCGAACATCGTCCATGTGGTGTCATCGGCCTTTGTCGGCGGAATGATGGCTTTGGCCTTCTGTTTCCGGGGCGTGAGACGATTCGGCTACATTGTCGCCGGACTAGTCACCGCCACTCTCTTGCACGCTTTGTTCAACTTTCTTATAATTATCTCGGATGGTGATCAGTTATTTAAAGTCCTGGCGCTGTTATGGCTTTTCGCCATTTTTATTATTCTACTTTTCGAAAAAGTAAAAACCGTGGTTTGTCCGCCAAAATATGTTTAAAAACAAACGTTCATTCTTCGAACGGCTGACTGGCAGTATTTCCGTTTTCAATCAGGAGCCGGCGCCGGGCGCCGAGATCAAAACTGAAACAACGATCAGGGCTAACCACGACTGGCTGAAAGAGGGCGCCGAGGAAGGCGAACTGGCGGTGGATGTGCACCAAACGCCAACAGAAATCGTTGTCAAAGCCATGATCGCCGGCGTCAAACCGGAAGATCTGAACATCGTCATTTCCCGCGAGACGGTTACGATCCGCGGCAAGCGGGAAGAAATCGAGGTAGTGAACGAAGCCGATTATTTCCAAAAAGAACTTTATTGGGGCGCGTTCGCGAAAACCATTCTCCTGCCGGCCGAGGTCGAACCCGAGGAAGCCGAGGCCGTTGAGCGCCACGGCTTGCTCACCATCCGCCTGCCGAAAATTGACCGCCAGCGGGTGCAAAAGCTAAAAGTTAAATCAATCTGAATTATCCACTATGGAAATTATGGAAATACCACGAAAACATAGCGGACCGATTTTGGTTTTAGTTGTTTCTTTAATCGTGTTGACATTCGCCGGCGTCGGGCTACTTTTTGCTTACCAGCAACAATGTAAATTATGGGGTGAAATGCAACCCGGTTAGTAATGACCTCTAAGAATACCATACTCTCTCGCTATCTCATTGGCACTCTGGTAACGGAGTGTTTTT
>JACOZG010000046.1 GCA_016181465.1 Candidatus Vogelbacteria bacterium
TCATTTTCCTCCGCTTCCGTTCTTGCAAATGACGGAAACGGCACAGACGTTCTCGCTGGCATCGGAAGCGCGCTTTTTGAAGTGTCGCGAGGAAGCGCGTCTGCCCCCGTCACCAGTCCTTCTGCTTCGCCCCCTTCGGTGAAAAACGCGCCCGCCCCGCGGACGGAAATCCCCACCGCGCCGATTGACGTGGATAAAAATGCGCCTTCCGCGCCGCGCGTATATTCGTCAACGCATCCCGACCCGAAACAATGGTACTCGGAAAGTACCGCAGTCTTTGAATGGACAATGCCTGTAAACGCGACAGGCGCGCGGCTTCTCTGGGGAAGCAAAGAAAACGCACTGCCGACTATTTATTATGACGAGCCGTTAAACAATAAAACGATTGCTCTCGGCGACGACATTCCCGACGGCACCTACTACTTCCATGTTCAATCTCGCGATGCTGGGGGCTGGAGCAATGTCGCTCACTTCCAGTTTAATGTAGACAGAACCCCTCCCGATTCTTTGGGGATTCAGTGTTTTGGCGATAGCGGGGTATGTTCCGCTTCATTCCGGGTGAATGCGCATGACGAGACGGCGGGCATAAGTCATTTTCTCATGCAGATAGACAATCAGGAACCTGAATTGTGGCGGGATTACGGTGGTTCGCATATCTGGAAGCCTCCCTCGCTTCGCGCCGGCACGCACATTCTCCAAGTAACTGCGGTGGACGCCGCGGGGAACTCAATTGAAAAGAAAGTGCAGTTTGAGTCAGTTGCGACATTCCCGCTTGTTTCCTCGTGGTCGTTGTCTCTGAGAAATTCTCAAATCGCTGGTCTCTTGTTCATTGCGGCGGGGCTCATTCTTGCGGTACTCGTTTTTACGAAGAAGCGGAGAAGATATTTTGCTCCCGTCAGCGCGAATCAATCGCGCAGAAGTACCACGGCTCAGGCGGGCCGGCTCGCGCTCCGCATGGTGCTCCTGCCGCTCGTGTGGGTGCTCCGCCAAGGAGGTAGCGTGGCTTACGCTGGCGGGCGTGCGCTCCGCGCGATACTCCTGTCGCTCTGGCAGGTGCTCCGCTTCGCGCTTCTAGGAGGTGAAGCGGCTCATGCCATCGGACGCGCGCTCCGCGCGATACTCCTGTCGCTCTGGCATGTGCTCCGCTTCGCGCTCCGCATGGCGCTCTTGTTACTCGTGTGGTTGATTCGAACCGGTTTTTATCTGTATCATCGCGGATGGCGCAGGAAAGCCGCATACGCCAAGAAAAAAATAACAAAACCTAGGATTAATGTTTAGAGGTTGAACCTCTAAACATTGCTTTTATTCAAGAAGCAGGGCACTGCCTAGCGTATTTATATCCATTTCAGCGAGCCAGTTTTGGATATCTTTCTTGTATTTCTTTGGCTCGCCAAGAATTTCTAAAAGAAACTCCCTTTGTGTTACCGAGGGGAAATTCTTTTTGCCAATATAATCCATAAAACTTGACCAGCGGTAGTTCTCTAAAAAATCCAGTGCCTGCTTTGAATCCTGTATCTTGCGTTCACGCCACTCGTACGAAGAAATATCAAGAGGATTGAGATGAATATAATTCGGGATAGAAAGAAAGTGACCTTCCTGCCGTATCGCGACCGCCTTAAATCGTCCTTGAAACAACGACCCCACCCTCTTATTTTTTGGATTTTTTTGATTGAAGTACATCGTGTATCCAGTGCCGATTTTTTGCATGAACTGCACAATTCCTTTTTCTGTTTTCTGCCGCAGAAGGAGGTGGTAGTGGTTCGGCATCAAGCAAAACGCCAGTATTTCCACAAGTAGTTTTCTTTTTCTCCTCTCTTTTCCAATGTTTAGAGGTTGAACCTCTAAACATTGGAAAAGAGAGGGCTCAGTGACTTGCGATGGCTTTCGCAATAGAAACCGAACATTTGTCGCGAGTACTGGTTCTATATCGTTAAACTCAAAGAGGTCGTGGATAAAGCGGAGGTAATCCTTATCTTCTAGAAAGACATCCCTTTTATCAACACCTCTGTTGTATACATGGTATATTTCTCCGTTTATGAATAGTGGTTTCATCATGCATAATATGGTAATTGATAATGTTTAGAGGTTCAACCTCTAAACATTGAAAACAGTGCTATCTACAACGAATCCATCGCGACTCTCTTCACACCGCATTTTTTTTTGACACCCATTTCGTTTTGTGATACGCTTCATCATTAGAAACTCAACCGAGCCGGTTCTTCTCATGCGGGAGCGTTCCGCACAAGAAAAAAGGAGGCGACCTTGAAGAACGATACCTACGTTGACCAGTCTGCGC
>JACOZG010000029.1 GCA_016181465.1 Candidatus Vogelbacteria bacterium
AGATTATCAACAAAGTATTTTGATTGCCCAAAAGCGATATTAAGCATGAATTTGCCTTGCGGGGTCGGCTCAAACCAGAATGTCGGGGATTTTAGCGATTTGATTTTCCCAGTATCAATCAAGAAAATAATTCGTCCGCCGTCTATGCTGTTTCTCGCCAGTCTGTCGGGGTGCCACGCTAAAATCCCCTCGGCTTCGCCGCGCTCCATTCGTTTGAGCATATCGTTAAAAATCGGTCTGCCCGGCTCTTTGGCGGTTTGCGATTCGCGAAAAGTCGCGGCGATCAAAAGATTTTCCCGCAAGGCAAATTCCTTCAATTCCGTTTCTTGCGCTTCGAGCGACAAAACCTGTCTGTCGTCCTCGTCCGTTGATTTTCTGATGTATAAAAAGTATTTCATATCGCTTTTGGGATAAAAATTATCGCTTTGCTTTCCGCCTTTGGCGGAATAAAAAGAATTGGCTGTAAATTTCCGTTTACTCCGCGCTTCGCGCGGCGAACCACGTTTTGCGCTCGCAAGCGATTTGCTTTGAACCCAAAAAGTCGTGGAAAATTCTCGCCGATTTGCCCGTCGAGGGGCGAAGCCCCGAGGCGGTGAACTCGTATCATCCAATTTGGCTCCGGTGGTAGGACTCGAACCTACAACCATCTCCTTAACAGGGAGCCGCTCTACCATTGAGCTACACCGGAATATGTCTATTCTATATGCTACAATCATTTTTGTGAAGAAGCATCTATCAAAATTCGCCATCAGATATGTAACCGTTTTGCTGGTAATTCTTTTCATCATTCTGACCGTCTTGGCTTATAGCGGCTACTATTACTATAATTTACTCGCCGCGGAGATGATCCGGATTCGGAGCGACTTGGCTTCGACCACCGCGGAATTCCAAACGAAAATTTCCGACTTGCAGTCCAATCTGGCCGGCGCCAAAAGCGAGAGCGCCACCCTAAGCCAGGCCTTGCGCGCCGCCGAAGAAAAGAGCGGCGCGTTCGAAAAGCAAATTGGCGCGATTTCAAACACGGTCGGGACGCTCGAAAAATTAAGCCAGACGGACAAAGAACTGCTCCAGAAATATTCCAGGGTCTATTTTCTAAACGAACATTATGTTCCGTCTAATTTGATCCCGATTGACGCTAAATATCTCTACGACCCAAGCAAGCCGCTCGAGCTCCACGCCCGCGTCTGGCCATATCTTGAAAAGTTACTGACGGCCGCGGCGGCCGAGAGAGTGACACTCCAGATTGCCTCGGCCTACCGCTCGTTTGGCACACAGGCGACACTCAAATCGAGCTACACAGTCATCTACGGCGCGGGTTCGGCTAATCAATTTTCGGCTGATCAGGGCTACTCGGAACATCAATTGGGCACGACAGTTGATCTGACCATACGCGGCACCGTGCCATTCACTAATTTTGAAAAAACCGCCGGTTATGACTGGCTCACCGCCAATGCCTACAAATACGGCTTTGTTCTCTCCTACCCAAAAGGTAATACTTATTACCAGTTTGAACCCTGGCATTGGCGCTTTGTCGGCCTGGCGCTGGCGGCTAAGCTTCAGAGCGATCAGACCTATTTTTACGATTTGAATCAGCGGGATGTGGATAAGTATCTAGTCACGATTTTTGACTAAACGCGACCTATGCTATAATTAAACCATGCATATTGAGTCGAGAAATTATTTCTGGCTGGCGGCGACCTTTTTTTCAATTATCGCCATTCTGCATTTCATTCGGCTGGCCTACGGTTGGCCGGCTGAAATCGGCGGGGTCTTTATCCCGCTGACGACCAGCTGGCTGGCGCTTTTCATTACCGCGGTGCTTGCCATCTCCGGTTTTAAACACGCGCAGAAAAAATAACTGGGACGCGGTGACTGATTCGCTCTAACGCCATGACGTTAACGGCGGTATTTTTGACGTTGATAAAAAACTTTTGACCTTTCATTTGACAAGTAGGCTGACTGGACTACCATTTAATATAGATTTGGCTCTTCGCGAGAAAGGGGGTGATGAACCATGGCGCTGGAGCGAAAAGAGTTTGAGAAACAGTACCGGGATCTTTTGCCTCGGCTGACACCGGAAGAGCGGCTGATGCTGGAACTGGCTCGCTGTGTCCGGCAAAACGGCCGAAGCCCGCCGGTGGAACTGCCGGCAGTGCGAACGGCCGCGAGAGAACAATTGTGGAAGCGAGTGCAAAAGAAGCTGACCAGTCAGAGAGGGAGGCGCGGGTATGGCAACGGTTAATCCCCTCATCGCTCAAGATTAAGCCCAGAACCACCTAGGGTTCTGGGCTTATCTCGTCCACTTATAATTTTTTCAGCTGGACTGTTTACGAACTTATCTGGTTAGCGCCGCTACCGCACATTTTACAGTTCTTTTTGTGCGTCAGCACCTCGTAGATCGCGGCCAAACCGACCAAAACATAAATGATTTGTGCGATGCTGCTATCCATCGCTCCGCCAAGCCAAGTGCCGACATCGGTCCCCCAGAGACCGAAAATCAACCAATTAAGACCGCCGATGACCAGAAGGATGAATGAAATAGTATGTAAACCTTTCATATTTTTCACATTAATAATGATTGGCTAATAAATCTGTCCCCGCCGACAGGCAGGGCCGGCCGAGTAAATTATAACATTGAATAGCCGAGTGATTAAAGGGGGCTGTGGACATCTCATATTGACGACTGGCGGCTTTTCAGTAGAATAATAGCAGACTAGCCGGAGACTGACTTAGATGGATCTAAGACGCGGCTAGAATAGGTCCCCAGAGTGGAAAGGGTAGTGCAATGGTGCGTCATGTCACTTCAGTAACCAGGGTACTCAGAGAGATGCTTGTTGAGGAGGAGCTTGATCACGACCAAGAGTGTCGGCGAAAGGCGGGACTTGAGCGTGTTTACGTCCCCCCCGATCAAATTCCTGACTCCAACGACCACTGGTTCCGCACAGTCAAAGGTCAACTCTTGTATTTTACCAATCCGACATGAGTATGACACTATGACCCCTGACACTGTGCCCGGCGAGTATCCTCTACTTGCCGGGCGTTTGTATTACTATGACGATCAAACGAGCAATTAAAATTTTGCAGAACGGCGGGGTCGGCGTTCTGCCGACTGACACCATTTACGGGCTGGTGGGCCAGGCGCAAAAACCGGAAACGGTCGCCCGGATTTACCGACTGAAACAGCGACGACCGGATAAACCATTTATTATTTTAATCAGCGACCTAGCCGAGTTAAAAAAGTTCAAAATTAAGCCCACTCGCTCAATGTTAAAAATCATCAATCGGTTCTGGCCAGGACCGACAAGCATCATCTTCACTAAAAGAGTGGCCTGCCGTCTGCCGGCCTCGCACCGGCTGCGTCAATTATTAAAACAGACCGGCCCCTTGGCCGCGCCCTCGGCCAATCCCGAAGGCCGGCCGCCGGCGCGAACCGTCGCCCAAGCCAAAAAGTATTTCGGCGATCAAGTCGATTTTTATCTGGCCGGCGGTCGAATCAAGAAAAAGCCGTCCAGACTGATCGCCATAAAAAACGGCAAAATCATAGTCATCAGATAATAAATTTCAAGATTGTGAGGCCGCCACCCCGTGGCATTTTTTGTATTTCCTTCCCGAACCGCACGGGCAGGGGTCGTTCCGACCAATTTTTTTGCCGGGAACGACGGTGGTCGGCGGTCGAATCGGCGTTTCGATTTTGGCCTCGAGTGTTTTACCAGTCCCGCCTTCAAGCATTTGTTTGACTGATCCAGAGATCGTCTCAATCATCGTCGCTTCCATAGACTTGAAAAGCCGCAAACCCTCGCGCTTGTACTCCACAAAGGGATCGCGTTGGCCGTAGGCGCGCAGATTGACTCCCTGTTTTAAATATTCCATCGCCTCCAGATGTTCTACCCACAGCGCGTCCAACGCCCCCAACATTATCCGCCGCAAATCCTCGGTCGTCACCGCCGGCGGCGGTTCGTAATCTTTAAGCAGTTCGCCCAGGGCCTGGCGCTCGCCGAAAAGAATCTGCTCCCGCCGGCCGTAGATCGCCGCCCGCTGATGATTTAAAACATTATCGTATTCCAAAAGATGCCGCCGCAGATCAAAATTAATGCCCTCGATCTTCTTCTGCGCGCTCTCAATGGCCCGAGCCACCAAACGATGCTCGATCGGCTCAGCCTCGGGCAAGCCGAACCGTTTAATCATATTTTTAACCTTTTCGGAAACGAAAACCCGCGTCAGGGTATCTTCAAAGGACAGGAAAAATTGGGTCATCCCGGGGTCGCCTTGGCGGCCGGCGCGGCCGCGGAGCTGATTGTCAATCCGGCGCGCCTCGTGCCGCTCGGTCCCCAAGACAAAGAGTCCGCCGAGACCTTTGACTTTTTCATAAGCCGCGGCGCTGGCCCCGTCAACGGCCGGACCGCCCAATTTAATGTCTACGCCCCGACCGGCCATATTCGTGGCAATGACCACGCTCCCGGCTCGGCCGGCCTCGGCGATAATCGCGCCCTCCTCCTCGTGATTTTTAGCGTTCAACAGACGGTGCGGCACGCCGGCCTGCCGCAGATAAATTGAGAGCGCTTCGTTCTTTTCAATCGAGATGGTGCCGACGAGCACCGGCTGACCGCGCGCCTGGAGTTCTTTGATCTTCGCCACGACGGCGCGGTACTTGCCGGCCTCGGTTTGGAAGACTAAATCCGTCAGGTCGGTGCGGGCGCCGGGGCGATGAGTGGGCACCGCCACCACTTCCAGACCATAGACTTTGCGGAATTCCTCGGCCGAGGTGGCGGCCGTACCCGTCATCCCCGCCAGTTTCTGGTAGAGTTTGAAGTAATTTTGAAGCGTGATGCTGGCGTAGGTTCGGGATTCTTCCTTCACCGCCACGCCCTCTTTGGCTTCAATCGCCTGATGCAAACCATCGGACCAGCGCCGGCCCGGCTGGAGCCGGCCGGTAAATTCATCCACGATCACCACTTCCCCGCCGCGCACCACATAGTCGCGGTCGCGGAGAAAAAGCGCCTTGGCCCGAACGGCCGTTTCCAAATGGTGGACATACTTGATGCCGAGGTCGGTATAAATGTTGCTCAAACCCAATTGCTGTTCGGCTTTGGCAATGCCGCTTTCGGTAATGACCGCGGCCTTATGTTTCTCATCTACGGTGTAATCCGCTTCGGGTTTTAACGTCTCGGCCAACCGCGCAAAACTTTTATACAAACTGCCGGACGGCGCCACCGGCGCGGAAATGATCAGGGGCGTCCGCGCTTCATCAATCAACACCGAGTCCACCTCATCAATAATCGCGAACTGGTGCTTCCTTTGGACCATGTCCTCCGGCCGGTAAGCTAAATGATCGCGGAGATAATCAAAACCAAACTCATTGTTTGACCCGTAAGTGATATCGGCGGCGTAGGCCTCTCGGCGCGAACCTGGTCTCAAAAATTCATAGACTACCTGAAACGCTCCAGCGGCATCGCGGCGCTGGTCGGCGCCGCTTTCGGCCTGACTCGCATCGTAAAGATACGATTTTTGATTATTGATCACGCCGACCGAAAGCCCCAGCAAATCGTAAATCTGCCCCATCCAAACCGCATCGCGCCGGGCCAAATAATCGTTAACGGTAACAACATGCACCCCCTCACCGTCTAAAGCATTCAAATAAACGGCTAGCGTCGCGACCAATGTCTTGCCTTCGCCGGTCTTCATTTCGGCGATCCGGCCTTGGTGGAGAATGACGCCGCCGAGGAGCTGGACATCGAAATGGCGCTCGCCCAGAGTCCGTCGGGCGGCCTCGCGGACCAGGGCAAAGGCCTCGGGCAGAAGATCATCGAGGGTTGATCCGGCGGCGAGGCGCGCTTTCAAACCATTAGTTTTCTCCGGGAAGGCCTGATCCGGCAAATCAGCCAGCGGCGGCTCGAGCAGGTTAATTTTCGCTACGAGCGGCGCGATATTTTTTAAGTAGCGCGAACTATCGTTGCCGAAAAACCTTGATAAAATAGACATAATTTTGACAGTCTAGCATACAAAAACAGAATCCCCTACGAGGGGATTCTGTAAACTGAAAAAGAACGTGGGCTAGCGGCGTTTCTTGCCGCCCTTCCGACGTTTGGAAGTTTTTTTCGACTTCTTCGCCGCTTTTCTTTTCTTAGCCATGATGAAATTATTTTAGGGGAGAAAAATTCTAGTAATATCAATCGACCAGATTTAAGTTTTACCGACGACTTAATTATCGCGCGAAAAAAAATTACCCACAATGCTTTTTCACGCCAAGTGTGGATAACTTTTCTACTTCCGCAGAGTCGGAGAACGAAAACCGATGAGCGAGATAATCACCGTGCCCGTCAACGTGACAAGCAAAATGTAATTGACATTCAGGCCAGCAGTTTTGACCACGATGTAAGTCGTGGCGATCCAGATGATGATTAACGACAGTGCAGTCCAAGGGTATTTCATAGATTATTGCTGCGATAATAAAAGAAACTGCCTGATTCTATCCGTAAAATCGCGGAAAAGCGGTTTCGTCTCGCTCACGAATGGCGAGAGTTTCTTCCAACGATAATCCAAATATTCATGGGCCAGCAGGTATAAGTTTCTGGGATCACTCGTCGCTCGCTCGCTAAAATAATTTCCGCCACGTCTATAACCGCGTTCATTATTTGTTCGGCCCAACGCTCAATTTCTCTTTTTTTCGATCGGTCGGTTGAATAGTCATCCCAAGTCATTTTCTCAAATTTTGGAAAATCCGAGGTTTCCACTTCGACAAACTGAATGATCTTTTCCAGACGGCTACGGTCTTCACGCGAAAGGGAGGATGACCGCTCAAATACCCGATGATAATCTTCGGCTGTCCGATACCAATCGTTAGCATCATGGCTGGTATTGGTTAGGACATCAAGATATATTTTTCGGTCCTTAATGACCAACGGCTCGCCACGCATAATGCTCCAGGCGACGCGCGGCGCCGCCCGATTCAAAACAATTAAATCAACCTCCGTGCCGCAAATACGTTCCACCTCAAGCCAGATCCCCTGCTCAACATCGCGCGATTCGGAAGTCAAATAGACGCCAATATCCCAATCGGAAGAGGCGCGCGCGTTACCTTTAGAGCGCGAACCAAAAAGAAACGCCATTACGATCTCATCGCGGCTGGCAAAATATGCCTTGAGCTTTTCCAAAATTTCCTTGTTCATAATTTATTTATTTAATAAACCGAAAGGTGGAAAGGATTTGGTCGGCTGTTGCTTGTTTCTGTGCGTCATTTGGACCAATTTGAAAAGACAAGGATATGCTGATAGAGGGATCAGAAAAAATGATGAGTTTGGCCATATATGCCCCTGGATCTGTCCACCCCGTTTCACCCGCCGCTCTCCCTCCAATTACCACAGGGTTATAGCTCTCTACCGAATATCGTCCCGGTGGAATTGAGTCTACACTTACATATCCCTCACAATTTTGACTAGGTGTTTGATTAATTCTTCCCACACACCATTCTTCCGGATACTTAACCTCAAACCCATATTCATCATTCCGGTAAGTTTTCCAGTTCGAGGTATCAATTTCACTCCCATTTATGGGAATGGCGGAGGCGGGCGGTTCAATGTTCGTAGCTTCAACCGGCGCCGGGGCATCATTCGGCGGCGGAACAACCGGCCAATAGCGCCAGGCGAGCCAGCCGCCGAAGCCGAGCGCGAGGATAAACAAGAGCGCGATGAGAGGCCCGCGACTCTTGGAGGAAATCTGATTTCCACCGGAAATCAGATTTCCTGATTCCGCCGGCCGGGCGCTTGGCGGCTCCAACGAAATATCAACACTCGCCTCGCCCGCTTCGCCGAATCGAGGCGAGTCGGCGGACAGACTCGGTGTTGACAATGATTCTTGCGGCTGGGATGTTTGTTCGTTCATATTATTTATTCATCCTTGTTCTTATCTAAAAACTCGACGAAATACTTGGCAAATTCTTAATTGTTCATAACTTCATACTTTGATTGTAACACAGATTATTTAAGTTTTCAGCAATTGACGAACCTCCTGATAATCCTCGGCGTAGGCGGCAATCAAGTTGATCAAGCGCTCCTTGGCCAGACTCAATTCTTCTTGCTCGGCTTCCTTCTGCGCCAACAGTTCTTCAAAACTCAAGTGGGCGGACGCATCCACTGTTTCTTCGAGTTTGGCTTCGTGGACTCGCGCCGTGATCAGCTCTTCGGCCACACCGAGCGGGTAACGATCGAAAAAACGGTTGAGCGCTTTCATAATGTCAAAATTTGGCGCCAGACGCAGAGCGACCATATCGGAAATAATCAGAGCGCGGAAGAACATAATGATCTCCCGCGGCAGATAGATGCTGTAGTCCCGGGCCCGAAGGATCATTTTGGAAATGACGATAGAAGAGGTCAAATGATGATAATCGCGAGAAGCTTGATCTTGGTACCAGGGCGCGAGAATCTTTTCGAGATCGGCGTGGAGATTATCGGTCATAATTTCTTCCAGTTTCTCAAGCACTTTGACGTAACGATCGTAAGTGGCCCGATCTTTCTGTTTGAAGAGCTCCATTTCTTTGGCAATGGCGCTCTTGGCGAAACGGAGGAAATGGCGGCTCGAGAAATTGAGGTCGCGTTTGGCGATGCCGTAGATAATGCGCAAGAGATCAAGACGGTTCTTGCCCGCCCGGCCGATGATGCCAAAATCAAAATAACCCAAGTGATTATCCGGTGCAAAAAAAAGATTGGCCGGATGCGGATCAGCGTGGAAAAAACCATCTATAAAATACTGACGCATGATGTCAAAAACAAAATAGTACGCCAGATCTTCAAGATTAATCCGCTGACGCTCCTTAAGCTCGACGGCATAACCAGGATTGACCGCCAGCCGCTCGAGCACTGTTTCCACCGATAAAATCTCGGACATGTATTCGCTCACTAGCACCCGCTCGGTAGAAAGTTCCGAGTAGCATTTCGGGATAATCGTTTGCGGATGCTCGCTGGAATGCGCGAGCAGAGCCAAAGAATTATTGAGCTCTTCCCGGAAATCAAGCTCGCGCCGCGTGGCGGAAATGAATTCGCTGACAATATCTTGAATCTGAAACGAATCAAAAAAACGAAAAATGGACAAGAGGCCGCCGAGAAACGAGGCCAGAATAAAATCCGTTTCAAAGACTTCGCGGATGCCCGGGCGCTGAATCTTAACGGCGACCATTTCTCCTCCCGGCAATTCGGCACGGTAAACTTGCGAGATGGAAGCCGAAGCGATCGGCTGATTGTCAAATTGCCGAAAGACCTTCTCCGGCGGCGCGCCGATCTCGGCGATAAACACCTCGCGCAGGGCCGGCCACGGCTGGGGCTCGACGCGCGACAGGAGATTCAACAATTCATTGGCGTAAGCCGGCGGGATGAAATCGTGCCGGAGCGAAAGAATCTGACCAAATTTCAAAAACGCGCCGCCGGCTTGCTCAAAAAACATCCGGAAGCGCACCGGCCGAGAGGTCCGCCAATCAAACGCGAGCCGCAAAATTATCAGTTTGATTTTAATCAGCCGTTGAAAAAAACTAAGTGTCTGGCTGATCCACATCTACTTAGAACGAAAACCGATCAAGGCCAGAATCACGGTAATCGCCATCAAAAAGACAAAAAACAGCTCCGGATCAGGCAGACGATTAGAGACCATCAAAATCGAAGCGGAGATCCAGATAAAGAGAATGGCGACCGAGGTCCAAGTGTAACGCATAATTTAGAATTGATTAAATCGGCATGCCTGCCCAGATGTCGCCGGCGGGTGCGAGCTCCAAAAGCTAAATGTCTTAATGTGAGTGCGACCGCCGGCGGCAACCGGGCACGATTGCCTGTATTATAGCTCCCCGGCAGTCAAAGACGCAAATCCCGCCGTTAGGCGGGACTTACGCAAGACATCTATATTCTTGGAACTCTGAACAGTTTTTAGGCCGCTCAAAGCACCCACGCTAGCCATTATACTTACGGCCGAGTTTATGTCAACCCCAGTTGGGGATTACTGCCCGGTTAGAGATCGCAACTGCGTTTGCAACAAAATCGCTAGCTGCTCCAATAGTTGCCTAAGTTCGGCTTGTAGGATGGCCACGGAGGCAGTCTGAGATTCAGGAATCGGCACCAGTGCGGTTTGACCGCTAAACACTTCAACCAGTTTGGTGCGGGTTCTGGGACCAACAATGCCATAACCGTTATCTTCTTCACTCACGATCACGGAATATTTAAGCTGGAACTTGCCCACTGCCCGGCGAGTCAAATTACCGAAAAAGTCTGTCTCATTGCCAGGCGAGCCAACGCCAGAAACCGCCACTAAGGTTTCCGGATCAGAATTTAGCAACTCCTGCAAACGTCTGATATCTTCGCCGGAAACCCCAATCTGCAAGGTCCGATTAAAGACCGTCGAGACCGCCAAAGCCACGGGTGACGGTTGGGCCACAAACGGCGCTGGCGGAATCACTGGCGGTACCACGGCTGGCGCGGCCGGAGGAACCGACGGTGGTGGTGTTGAAC
>JACOZG010000021.1 GCA_016181465.1 Candidatus Vogelbacteria bacterium
AAACACTCCGTTACCAGAGTGCCAATGAGATAGCGAGAGAGTATGGTATTCTTAGAGGTCATTACTAACCGGGTTGCATTTCACCCCATAATTTACAAACTTGAAACTACTGATAACACTAGCGTGACAGACGCTACCTAGTCAACTGCACTGCCCCTCCTGAACAAAATCCGAACTTTTTACCAAACCAATCCGAGCGAGGACTAATCTGTATGTGCTTGCCCCACCCGCCCTGTCCGCGCACAAATCCCCGCCGTTTTTTATGAGATATTATAAAACGGCGGGGATTACTCCCTTCAAACCAAATCTAGGGGCATAAATCTCCAATTCTGGTTTTGATTTGATTTCTCGCCATCCTTATTCACAAAATTCAAGACTGTTTCAAGATCAGAAACCGCAAAAGGATATTTGAATCCTGGTTTATCAAAACATATATATTGGTCGCTTGGTTCTCTTTGAACAATAAATGAATGGGCCATCTCCTCAGTCTGTACATCAAGAATTTGACCAACGTAATCTTTCCCGATTTCACAATTCTCATTAGCAAATAAAAAAAGAGACTCTAAGGTTTTTACAGGAGTAAACGGGATATTAGAAATACTTCGAGCTGTTTCGCCAAAAGTAAAGTCGGCACCGGCATCTTTTTGCATCCGTGCGTCTGAAATCATCTCTTCCAAAGATATTTTTCCGATTACATACAAAACAAATTTATGGCAATTAACGTCTCCGACTTTATCGGCTGGTATTGGAGGGATAGTGTTCCAGTTACCCAACGAATCTTTTTTAAGAAATTTATCTACCCTGATTTCGATGTGTCCGTTTTTGATTTTCATAAATCTTCGAGTGGGTAAATATCAAAAGCAACTTCTTCGTATGGGTGAACCGCTTTCACTTTCTCAATGACTTTCTTCAAAACCTCTCGCGGCACTATCGCCTCAATTCTTTCTTCCTCTACTGCTTCATATTTTCCCGCTTCACCAATAGCTGGATTTGTCTTTTCATTTCCGCGAAAGCGACCGGTGCCACGAGAGGAAAATGAACAGAAATCATAGTTGCCGATTTTGCCTGCTCCGGCTTCGCCGAGCGCTTGGCGTACGGTATCAGCATGAGAAAGCGGAACAAAGACGACAAATTTTACATTTTTTGTTGTCATATCCATTTATTTTCTTCAAGAAAGTTTTTTACTTTATCAAAAATCTTTTTGTGTCCCGTAGTATTAGGATGGAGGCCATCTTCAAAATCTTCTTTATTTAGAAGGCCAAAAATATCTAAATATGGAATGTTATTTTCTTGGCAAACGCTTTTCATCACTTCATCGTACTTTTTTATTTCCGCATTAACATAGTAAATATCTTTCCATGACACTGGCATTGTTTTTGTCTCATCAACATTCTTAAACCCAATAAAAATTATATTCGGAGTGATATTTTTGGCCTTCCTGATTATTTCCTCCAGATTTTGTCGGAATTGGTCTATGGAAATTTGATTAGGGCCATTTTTGCCTTTCAAATAAGGATCGTTGCCACCTGACTGGAAGATAATCGCGTCCGCCTCACGAATTTTTGCTTCGGACTCAAATCTTTCGAGTATGGTTTCTGTCGTCCCACCGGAAATACTTAGGTTGTAAATCTCACACTCGCCGTCGGTTTTCTCTCCAGTATAAAGCCAGAGACGATTTACCCAACCGCCTTTTTCCATGTCCCAAGCGCCCCACGCAGTGCTATCTCCAAATACACAAATTGATTTCATAACTGCCCGGCAGGGACTCGAACCCCAATTTCGACGTTCAGAGCGTCGCGTCCTACCTTTAGACGACCGGGCAATGATCAATGGCTATTAGCCAAAGGATGCGGTGTAAGCGGCCGCGATTTGAATTCCGGATGGAATTGCGTGCCGAGGAAAAACGGGTGCGTCTCGGACGGCAATTCCATAATTTCCATCAGTCGTCCGTCCGGCGACCGGCCGGAAAAAATCATACCCTTTTCCTCAAACTTGGCAATGTGAAGCGGATTAACCTCGTAGCGATGACGGTGGCGCTCGCTAACCCGTTGAACGCCGTAAGCCGCGGCGGCGATCGTCCCCTTTCTTAATTTCGCCGGATAGGCCCCGAGCCGCATGGTCGCGCCGTAATTCTTGTCTTGCAAATTTTTTTTCTGCTCGGGCATCAGATCAATCACCGGGTGCTTGGACTCGGCATTGATCTCGGTCGTATGCGCGTCTGGCCAGCCGAGCGCCTCGCGGGCGTACTCCACCACCGCCAACTGCATCCCATAACAGAGACCGAGATAAGGGATGAGTGACTGACGAACAAAGCTGATAGCCTTGATCTTGCCCTCGACTCCGCGCCCGCCAAAACCGCCCGGAACCAGAATGCCGTCATAGGCCGCCAGTTCTTCGAGACGCCCGGCGCTCTCTTCGTAATCAACGGCGTCCAGCCACTCAATAGAGAGACGTTTAGCCAGTGAGGCGGCGGCGTGCTTCAAGGCCTCAATGACCGAGATGTAAACATCGGCCAAGACATAGTCGCCGGTCTTAAAATATTTTCCGACGATGCCGATCCGCACCGGCTCGACAGCTTTTTTATAGCCCTCAACCATCTTCCGCCAATCATTCAAGTTTCGCTGCCGGGCCTTAAGTTTCAGCAAACCGAGCAGAGTGTCGCTCAAACCGTCCTTTTCAAAATTTATGGGAATCTCGTAAATATTATCCACATCCGGCGCGGAAATGATGCTCGCCGGGCGAACATTGCTGGCAAAAGCCAATTTCTCTTTCCGTTTAGCGTCAAGCGGACGATCGCTCCGAGCAATGATAATATCCGGATGAACGCCGTAAGAATTGAGCGTCCGCACCGCGTACTGGGTGGGTTTAGTCTTCATCTCTCCGACTTTATGCGGGATCGGCAAAAAACTGACGAGAACGAAAATGACATTGTCGGGATAACGTAATTTCAGAATCCGCGCCGCCTCGATAAAAATCATGTTCTGATACTCGCCGGCCGTGCCGCCGATCTCGATCACGGAAATATCAGCCCGGCTTCTGTCCGTCGCCCGCTTGATCCGCCGCAAAATCTCTTCGGAAATATACGGCACCGGATCCACGCACTTGCCGCCGTAACCGAGCGCCCGCTCTTTATCAATCACATATTTATAAACCATGCCGCTCGTCATATAATTTTCCGGCGGGATGCTCTCGCCCAAAAATCGTTCGTAATTGCCCATATCCTGATCACATTCAAGACCCGAATCAAGCACAAAAACTTCGCCGTGCTCAATCGGATTCATTGTGCCGGCGTCAACATTAAGATACGGATCAATTTTCATCAAGTTGAGTTTGAAACCGCGGGCCGCGAGGATCTTACCGACCGCCGAAACCGTCACCCCCTTGCCCACGCCAGACATCACTCCGCCGATGACGAAAATGTATTTGTGCTTTTTCACGATCGGGCGCTAAACCTTAAGATATTTGCGCACCGCCCAACTGCTGGCAATCACGCTCAAAATCAGGCCAAAACCGAGGATGAGAAAAAAGAGGGTGGAAAAATGATTGAGGTAGTAACTCACCAGATCAAAACGATCGGGAAAAGCGGCCGTGGCCTGCCGCACCCAAATCGTTGCCGGATAAAGAAACATGACCGCCAGAAGCGAAGCCAAGAGGCCGGCGATCGCCCCCTCAATAATGAATGGGCCGCGGATATAGCGGTTGTCGGCGCCGACGAGACGCATGACCGCGATCTCTTCGCGCGAGACATGGATGGCGAGCGAAACGGTGCTGAAAACGGCGAGAACGGCGATGAGAATCAAAACCAGAGCGATGGCTGAACCGATCCTTCTAACGGCGGCTGTAAAAGCAATAAAAAGATCGATGTCTAATTTTCGATAATTTATATCATAGATAAATTTATCTTCCTCGGTCGCGCTTAACGCATTATCGGCTTTCAAAAAACTGGCGATATTTTCGTAATGACTCGGGTCAATGGCTTTAATGTTTAACCTGGCGCCTAAGGGATTGGGTATTTCCTCCAATGACTGTATAATGATTGAGTTATCGGCGTTGCGTTCCCGAAAATCGATTATTTCTGCCTCGCGTGAACTATAGCTGACCTCTTTAACGCCCGATAAAGATTCGATTTGTTTTTTAAAAGTCAAAACTTCAGATTCCGCAACATCGGGGTAAAAAGAGACGCTAATATCCACTTTCTCTTTTAGAGTCTCGAGTGAAGAATTAAGGAGAGCCTGGCCCAAATAGAGTCCGCCGATCACAAATAAGGCGACGGTCAAGACCACTACCGACGAGAGCGCCACCACGCCGCTCCGCCAGAAATTTATAAAGCCCGACTTGATGATGCGTTTGGTATTGACGAGCATGATGTTTAGATTATAGATATTTATTATAGCACAAGTATTGTGGATAAATAACTTGACTTCTTACTAGACCCTTGATAACCTTAAGATACAAACGGCTTCGGCCTGCCCTCGCCTTAAAAAGCGGGGGAAAATTATTTTTATTTGTTCCTGGTAGGGAAACAGACCTCAGTGATCTGGACTGTTAACTTTTGAAAAGTAGACTCATTAAGTGTAGCGATTTTCTTAGCCAGTCGCTTGCGATCAATAAAACGAATCTGGGAGAGGACCGCCACGGCATCGCGACCGGTTATATTTCCGACTGGAAAGTAATACTTGCCTTTCTTTAATCGAGCCGTGAGCGGAACAACCAGGCAAACATCAAGATTGAATTTCGTGAGGATCAACACTGGTCGAGTAAATAACTCGCCGCTGCCATCCTGCTCAAAACCAACATTCGCTCCCAGTGCACACCACCAGATCTCTCGTTCTTGGAATAACGCTTGCCCCGACTTTTCATGAAGATCAGATTTTAATTGGTGCCACCTCTGAAAATCCTTTTTCATAAATTAATACCTTTAGAGCATTATTTCACAAACCGGAAGGTGGAGAGAACAGAATTTGAAACGTTATGACTAGATTCTTCAATTGTAAGACGGTAATTAGAAGGTGTTTCAACATAGAATGTTTTAGTTGTAGTGAATCTACCTTCCACTTTGTCTTCTATAAATTTAGCTTTGTAACCATTCAAAATAGTGTTTTGGAGATAAAAATCCTGTCTATAGTATTGCGCCTGATCGCCAAAAGAGATCATTAGCTGGTACTCTGGATTAGAGACGCTAACAAAACCGTTCATTGAGTTATCGAAGGTATAACCAATTGGGTATTTAAACTCAAACCCATACTCATCATTTCGGTAAGTTTTCCAGTCAGCGGTGGCGAGATCGGCAGTCGGGGCAGGAGCGGTGGTGAAAGAGTCAACATCTGGGGAAGTCGGACCCGCCTCGCCGTCGGGCAGGCTTCCCCCAATTGGTGTCGAGGCTTGATTTTTCCAAACGGTATAACCGCCGAGAGCTAAAACGGCAAGAAGGATAAGGATAATGAGGGCAACGGCCGAGAAACCTTGATTTTTTGTCATAGTTATTGTTCTCTTATTTTAAGAAACCTGATCATGAGTTCCAACATCGGTGTAAAACACAGTGTTCCCGCCGAGAAACATGAAGGTAACCCGATATGAATAATCTACCCAGTACGCCCACTCATTTTCTAACATTCTACATTAAATCAGCCACGGATTTAATTTTTCTAGTTTTGCCAGCGAGATATTCTTTCAAACTTTGTTCCACTCGTCGGTCGAGCTTTCGAGCCGATTTCCCCTTCAAGTAATAATGAGGCAAACGGGTCATCGCTTCATAAGCCGAGGCCTTTTTCTTCAGTTCGCGGTATTCAAATTTTGGTAAAGTGATTGTGGACATATTTTCATCTTATCACATCTTACTGAATTATAGAACATACCGTCCCTGCTTGTCATCCCGCGTCAGGCGGCCGTTTTCAAGGGTGATCACCCGCCGGCCGATAGAATCAACCACCGCCTTATTATGGGTGGTCAAAATCACGGTCGTGCCCAAATCATTGATTTTTTTGAAAATTTGCACGACCTCGAGGGTATTCACCGGATCCAAATTGCCGGTCGGTTCGTCGGCAATCAAGATGTCCGGCTGATTGACGATCGCCCGGGCGATCGCCACGCGCTGTTTCTCCCCGCCCGAAAGCTCGCGAGGAAAATTCCAGAGCTTGTCCGTGAGCCCCACCAGCTCCAGCACATGCGGCACATCAGAACTAATGTCCGCGTCGTCGCGGCCGGCGGCCTCCATAGTGAAAGCGATATTCTCAAAGACTGTCTTGTTCGGCAGGAGCCGATAATCCTGAAAGACCGAGCCGATTTTCCGCCGCAGACGATGGAGATGCTGACGGCCGAGCGCCTGGAGGTCGGTGGAATCTAGATAAACCGCGCCCGAGGTCGGTTGCTCCTCGACCAGAATCATCTTGAGCACAGTCGTCTTGCCGGCGCCGGAATGACCGACTATAGACAAGAACTCGCCGCGTTCGACCGAGAAAGTTATCTGGTCAAGCGCCAGCGACCGATCCGGGTAAATTTTAGTCACTCGATCGAAGAAAATCATTTCAAATTTTTTTCCGCTTCAATAAAATTATCGAGATCGCCGGCCAAGACCTCATCAACCCGGCTGGTCTCGACCTCGGTTCGATGATCCTTCACTAATTTGTAAGGGTGGAAGACATAAGAACGGATCTGACTGCCCCATTCGATCTCCGTCGTTTTGCCGAGAGACAGGCCCGCGGCCTTGGCTTCTCGTTCGGCCTCTTGCCGTTTGTAAAGCTTACCTTTCAAGATCGCGATCGCTCGCTCCTTATTCCGTTCCTGCGACCGTTCGGACTCGGCGTGAGCGGCCAGACCGGTCGGCAAATGGACCACGCGCACGGCCGTTTCGCGCTTGTTGACATTCTGGCCGCCGGGACCCGAGGCGCGCGAAAATTCTATTTTCAAATCACCGGGGCTGATCATGATGGCCTGATTTTTCTCAAATTTAGGAATGACCTCGACGAGCGAAAACGAAGTGTGGCGAAGTTTTTTCGCCGAGAACGGCGAAATCCGAACGAGCCGGTGCACGCCCGACTCGTTCTTTAATATACCATAACTACCCTGACCGCGCACTTCAAAAGTGATGTTGCGGAAACCGCCATGGTCATTCTCGTTCTGGTGGATCAAGAAAACGGGGAACTGGCGCCGGGCGGCAAACTTGAGATACATCTCGTATAAGATGCGCGACCAGTCCTCGGCGTCGTCGCCGCCGGCGCCGGAAAAAATCGTGATCACGGCATCGCTGGCATCGTATTCGGCCGCCGGCCCGCCGGCCAGAAGGGCTTTCAGCTGTTTGTGTTCTTCAATGATCGCTTGCGCCCGCATTTTATCGGACCAAAAATCCGGCGCCTGCATCTGACGTTCCAATTCGGTGATTTCCCCCTTGATTCCTCCATTCTTTATCTTCCCTCTTATCATCCAAACATTATAGCGAAGGAAATGCGAATTGGTAAACCATAGAGGGCGTGGTAAAATTAAAAACATGAAAAATCATAAACATGCGGATGGTTCACAAAAATACTACGGGTTGTGGCTTCTTTTGCCTTTCTTATAATTGGGGGTTTTTTATTACTAAATATAATTGTTGTTGGGTTTTTGCTTGCTTTTAGGATTAAACCGATTGCTAACTTTCTCGCTTTACTTCCTGAAACCTCATTCGATATTTTAAATACTTGGTTAGATGTGTTAATTGCGACTTTGTTACTTCCCTTGTTACCAGCAATAACTTCTCGATTACTATACCCCGTTCGCATTAGAAAAACATGGTTTTATTCTATAATCCCCGTGGCTATTTCCGTCATTGCATATAATTTTTTTCCAAAGTCTTGGTGGTTAATGCTTTTATTGTCAACGACTGCGGTCGGATTTATTATTGGTAGATTGATTGACAAAAAAGAACAAGGGAAAATTATCGCCGATACAAATTGGAATCTTGAAGCCGAGACCCGGGCTTGAACCGGGGACCTGCGGTTTACGATACCGCCGCTCTACCAGCTGAGCTATCTCGGCCTACTAGCGAACAATAAACGACCCTCCTTTACCCTTTTACTCAAAACTCTATTCTTTCTACCATTTCCGCGGTTAAGCCCAGCGTATGTGGGAGTCAAAGCATCACAATTTGGACAAATTAAACGAAGGTTGGCTTCAATATTATTTCGCCAGTTACCATCAATGTGATCAGCAACCAATGGAACCTCACCAGTCTTGAAATTGATCTTTGACCATCCGCACAAACAACACCTGTTTCCAAACTTTCCTCGTAAATACCGTTTGATGTAGGACGAGACCGTACCGATACTTTGCAACCCGCTCGTTTCCCCAGCTCTCCATTTTCTAATGTACAACCGATGTTGGAATTTAATCTGACATACATTACTGCAATATTTATATTGTGCACGCGCCGGTTCTTTACCACAAGTTAAACACCTTCTTCTAGACATCTTGGGTACTGGCATATGACTAACTAATTGTATGTCTTATGACGACCAGTGTCAAAGGTAAAAATGGTTGGGCGAAATAAGATTCTGGCGCCGAAAGCCGTTGGGCGGGATTGAACCGCCGACCTCGCGCTTACCATGCGCGTGCTCTACCAACTGAGCTACAACGGCTTCCTCCATAATTTAACACGATTGTTAGAACTAGACAAAAACTTGACAAAAATAACTGGATATGCTAACCTATAATAGACGCTGGATTGTCGGTTGATGGTCAATCAGCAAAACCAGCTAAGGTCCTCAAAATGGAGGAAAAGCCATGATTCTGTCAGGACCCTTCGGAGATTGCACGCTGGACGAGATCAGTTGGGGCGGCCCCCGGGCCGAGCTCTATCTCGCGGACCTGCTCGGTCAGGACCCACCGACTGACGAGTAGCGAGGACGGGGGAAAGAAATTTAGGGCGGCGCCACACGGTGCCGCCTCTTTGCGTATTTTTTGAGCTTCTGGCACAATGTAAGATAGATTGCGGGGTAGAGCAGTGGTAGCTCGTCGGGCTCATAACCCGGAGGCCGTTGGTTCGAATCCAACCCCCGCTATTAGGAAGAGCAAGACGTTTTCTTGTCGGGGTAGCTCAGTTGGTAGAGCACGGGACTCATAAGCCCGCGGTCGTGGGTTCAAGCCCCACCCCCGACATAGGCGGGCGTAGTGTAGCCTGGATAACACGTCTCCCTGTCACGGAGAAGACCGCCGGTTCAAATCCGGTCGCCCGCGCCCCGAAGTAGAACGATGAAGAGTTAATCGGGAAAGTGAGTCAATTATCGAAAAAACTGATCCGGCTTGGCTTCGTGGCCTTGATCACGATCATTCTCTTTACCCAAGTTTTTTCTCTGGTTGTCGTTCATGGAAAAAGTATGGAACCGACTTACCGCGAGAACGACCTTGTGCTAGTCAATCGCTTAAGCTACTTCGCTGGACCACCCGAGCGCGGCGAGATCGTGGCGATTAAATTCGCCGGACGGAGCCTGATGTTGCTAAAAAGAATTATTGGTTTGCCCGGCGAGACCGTCATAATCAGCGATGGCCAGATTTCGATTAACGGCACGGCTCTCGCCGAACCATATCTTATTTCTCCCCTCCCCTGGAATCTGCCGGCTCGAGTTCTCGCCGCCGAAGAATATTTTGTGATCGGTGACAATCGGCGACAAGCGATAGAGGAACATTTCTTCGGCCGCGTTAAAGCCGAACAGATAGTCGGCCGAGCGCTATGGTAAGATTAAACCAATGAACAAAACTTTAGCCATAATCATTTGTTCGCTTCTCGTCGTTGTCGGACTACTGACAATCTGGTATTGGCGAACTAACCCGGAGCGGCAAATTAGAAAAACTCTGACTACCATGGCTGAACTCGGCTCGTCGCCGGCCGGCGAATCGTCAATTGCTAAAGCCGTTAAGAGTCAGAAATTGGGGGAGTATTTTTCCGAAGACGGTTTTATCGAATGGCCGGGAGATGAAGTGATTCCGGCCGGACGCTGGACCGGACGCGAGCAGATCAACCAACAAGTGCTAGCGGCCAAAAACTCGGCCACTTACCAAGTATCAGTTGATGATCTAATTATTGAGACCCGGCGGTGGAACCGGTCAGCCGCCGCTGAATTTACCTTGGTCGTGCGGGAAGGGGTAAACACCTGGGCTTGGCTTGGCGCTACCCACCTCTTCAAAGATGGCCGGCGTTGGTCGGTAACTCAACTGATATTTGCGCCAATTTTAAGACGGTAATTCAGATAAAATTGAACTCCCGGAAGACGCGTTCGAAACGGTCAAGCGCCGCTCGCGCCTCGCGGCGCGTCAAGACAAACTGGCTGTCGTGGGCGATTTGATTTCTCGTCTTATGCGCCTCCCAAGCGTCTTGGAGCGAAAGGAAGTCGCTTGGCTCGATGGCCTTTAAGCGCTCGCCCAAATTTTCCCCGGGATAATTCATCGCTTGAACCATTTCATCGAGCATAATGTCAGCTTCAATGATCGCCTGTTTCCAGTCCGAGGGATTGTCCGAATCCATCACCTTAATGAGTTTGGCCCAACGTTCGTCGCGGATAGTTTTGTCTGAACTGTCAGTCCGCACCAAATTCAGAAATCCACGCACCTCTTCTTTCCGCAAGTTGGTAATTTTATAAATCAAAATCACAATGGCGGCGGCGAGAATGAGCGAGAGGGCAATCAACCAAACCTTGAGCGCCGTGAGTGATGAAAATAGCGCCACGAGAAAGGGCAAAATCCCAACCAGAAAACGATAAACCAGATTGAAAAAATACTCCAGATTGAGATAATTTGGTTCAAAGATTGGCATAGTGCTTGGCAATTTGGAAGAGCCGGCCTTCGCCGCCCGGCGGCGCCATAATCTGCAGGCCAAACGGCAAACCGCTCGCCGCTCGACCGGACGGAATCGAGATCGCCGGCAGACCGGCGAGATTGGCCGGGACAGTAAACAAATCTTCTAAGTACATCTGAACCGGATCGGCCAGACGCTCGCCGAGCTTAAAGGCCGGCGCCGGCGTGGTCGGCGTCAGAATAGCGTCCACCTGATTGAAGGCGGCGGCAAACTCACTCGCGATCGCCTGTTTAACGGCAAAGGCCTTAGCATAATAAGCGTCATAGTAACCAGCCGAGAGCGCGTAAGTGCCGAGGATCACTCGCCGTCTGACTTCCAAGCCGAAACCGTTGCCCCGCGTCGTCCGATAATCGTCAAACAGATCCTGCCCCGGAAAATACGAGCCGTAACGGATGCCGTCGTAACGAGCCAGATTGGATGAGGCCTCGGCCGGCATAATCACATAATAGGCGGCTAGGGCATAAGGAGCAGTCGGCAAATCAATATCCATAATTTCATAACCGGCCGCGGCTAAACTGGCTGTCGCCACGGAAAAATTTTCGGCGCCGGCGCGGTTCAAACCCTGATCTAAGAAACGGCGCGGCACGCCAAGTTTAAATTTCTTAAATTTCTCAAGGTTCGACCTTGAGACTTTGGAAATTAAAGGTCGAACCTTTTCTGATAAAGAAGTAGAATCATTCTCGTCTCGCCCCTTGATCACCTCAAAAATCCTTTCAACATCGTCCGCCGTCCGCGCTAACGGTCCAATCTGGTCAAACGACGGGGCCAGAGCGATCAAACCAAAGCGCGACACCGCGCCGTAAGTCGGTTTCAAGCCAAGCACGCCGCAGAAAGCCGCTGGCTGACGCACCGAGCCGCCGGTATCCGATCCGAGGGCGGCGAGAGCGAGGCCGGCGGCGAGAGCCGCGGCCGAGCCGCCGGAAGAACCACCAGCCACGCGCTCGGGGTCATGAGGATTTTTGGTCGGACCAAAAGCCGAATTTTCGGTCGAAGCGCCCATCGCAAACTCGTCCATATTGGTCCGACCGAGGAAGACGGCGCCGGCGGCGCGCAGTTTCGCAATCACGGTGGCGTCGTAGGCCGCGGTGTAATTTTCCAGCATCTTCGACCCGGCGCTGGCGCGCCGGCCCTTGATCAAAATATTATCTTTGACGGCAATGGGCACGCCCTCAAGCGCCCGCAACGGTTCGCCCGAGGCCAAACGACGATCAATGGCCTCGGCGGCGGTTAAGGCATCGTCAAAAACTTCAAGGTAGGCATTGAGCCCGGGATTTATTTTCTCAATCTGTTTTAGATAATATTCGACGAGCTCGCTGGCGCGCCACGCGCCGCGAGCCAAACCCTCGAGCCACCGAGCAATCGTCAATTGCGAAAAATCACGAACCGCCATTTTTGTCACCGAAGATCGCCTTGACCTTGAAGTAAGGGCCTTCGGTCGTCGGCGCGGCGGCGCGCAACTTCTCTGCCTCGGCGGCGGCCGCGCCGCCGGCAGACGGATTATCTTCCCGCAAAACATTAACTGGAACAGTTTTCCAAGATTCGACCTTAAGACTTTGGGTTTTAAAGGTCGAACCTTTTCCGGTCGGAGCGGCTTGTTTGAGCTGATCAACATAATCAAGAATCGCGCCGAGGTCATTGAGCAATCCGGCCTGCTCGGCCGTGGTCAAGTTAATCCGCGCCAGCGACGCTAATTGAGTCAGTTCTTTTTCTCCCATCATTGTTTCAGTCTATCATAGACCGACCATTTTTCGGAATTCGGTTTCGTCAATCACCCGCACCCCGAGCGCTTTGGCTCGGGAGCTCTTTTCGCCCGGGCTCGCGCCGACAACCACAAAATTTGTCGTCGGCGACACGGTTTCCGCCACCCGGGCGCCGAGACTTTTAACCCGGGCCTTGACTGCCTCACGGGGCAAAGACAAAGCGCCGGTAAAAACAAAGGTTTGATTCGCCAAGGGGCCGGCGGCCGGAACGATTTTAACCGATAAAATTTTAATTTGCCGGAGCAGACGTTCGAGCATTATTTGATTCTCGCGCCCGCGGAACCATTTAAAAATCGACTCGGCGACGACCGGCCCAATACCAGAAACGGCTTCGAGATCGGCGCGATTCGCCGCCTGAATTCTTCCCAATCGCCGAAAGCGACCAGCCAAGAGTTCGGCAGTTTCCTCCCCCACTCCGTCAATCGAGAGAGCCACCAAAAGCCGCGGCAGGGTTATGCTCCGGGCGCGCTCAATCGCCGCCAGCAAATTCTTGACGGACTTATCTCCCAAACGCGGCAAGTTGATCAAATCGCCATAAGTCAAAGTAAAGATGTCCGGGTACGAATCAATCAGTTTGTGATCAAGCAAGAGATCAATCATCTTTCGGCCAAGACCGTCAATGTCAAAAGCGATTTTGGAAACGAGATGGTAAAACCGCCGGCGCAGTTGAACAAAAGATTTTTTATTAACGCAGCGATAAGCCGCTTGGCCGGGAATCCGTTCAATTGGCCCGCCGCAGGCGGCCAACGTTTTCGGGAAAACAAACGGCCGGGCGCCAGCGGGACGCAATTCTTTCACAACGGTAATGATCTCCGGGATAATATCGCCGGCCTTACGGACAATCACAGTATCGCCGATCCGCGCGTCGAGCCGTTTGATTTGGTCTTCATTATGGAGCGTGGCGCGGCTAACTGTGGTGCCGGCGAGCGAGACCGGCCGGAGACGGGCGACCGGCGTAATCACGCCGGTCCGACCGACCTGAAGCACAATATCTTCGAGCACCGTGGCAACCTCCTCGGCCGGAAACTTAAAAGCAATGGCGAAACGGGGCGCCTTGCCGGTGTAGCCGAGCCGCTCTTGAAACACCCGCTCGTTGACTTTAACCGCCACGCCGTCAAGTCCGTAATCTTCCCCGTCGCGTTTGGTCTGCCATTCCTGCCAATAAGCAATAACTTCGTCAATGTCGCGGCAGAAACGATAATGGCGGTTGACTTTGAAGCCGAGTTTTTGCAGGAGTTGCAATTCTTCAAGTTGGGTTGACGGCAAAACTAAAGGCGAGACCTTAGAGCCCGCCAAGGTCTCGCCTTGTGAGAACCAAGCAATGTCGTAAATAAAACTGTCCAGCCGCCGGCCGGCCACCACCTTCGGGTCAAGCTGGCGGATCGTGCCGGCGGCGGCGTTGCGAGGATTGGCGAAAAGCGGTTCGCCGGCGGCGCGGCGCTCGACATTGATCCGCGCCAATTCTTCCTTGCTCATCCAGATCTCGCCTTCAACCACCACATCTACTTCTTCATTCAAACAAAGGGGCACCGATTCGATGGTGCGAACATTAGCCGTTACATCCTCGCCGACCCGGCCATTGCCGCGGGTGGCGGCGGTTATTAGCACGCCTCGCTCATAAGTCAGGACGATTTTGAACCCGTCAATTTTCAATTCCGCGACATAAGTCAATTTCGCATTAAGGGCGACCCTTTCTCTGTCAAGGGTCGCCCTTGACACGGTCAAGGATTTTTTTACCCGGGCGTCAAACTCCCGCAGTTCCTCGGGCGTAAAAGCGTCGTTGAACGACCATTGGGGGGCGCGATGGGTAATTTTTTTAAACTCCGGCAGAGGTTTGCCGGCCACTCTTTGCGTCGGCGAATCCGGCGTCACGAGTTCTGGATGCGCCGCTTCGAGCTCGCTCAATTCGCGCTTCAGCGAATCCAACGCCGCGGCCGAGATCTCCTCGCGATCCAGCACATGGTAAAGATAGCGGTGATGATTGATCGCCTCGCGGAGTTTGGCAATGCGATCTTCTATTTTACGCTTAGAAATAAGCATATATTGGCTACAATAGCAAATTGCTACTAAACTAGCAATTTGCAAAACAGCCGTAAAAACCCTTATTTTGAAAGGGTTTTATAATAACCAGGTCAAATCACCCCGCGAGAAAATCCTACGGCCCGCCACCGCCGATATTGTAAATAAACCTTAACTCGCGCTGGCCGCTCAAACCATCACCAAGAATAGACAAAGTTATGAAATAGGGACTGCCATCTCTAAGTGCGATTGACCTATCCGGTATCATTATCTGGAAGTGAGTTGAATAATTATTAGAACTTGATAAGGTGCTGCACTGACTTCGTTGGCCGCAATAACCAGGATCATCATCAAAATCACAAAATGTTCTTTGGGTATCATCGTTGACTATATTATATATGGACATTCCTCCGGAACTTGAAATGAATGAATCAATGCAGACTTTCGCATTCCTCTCTTCCAAAACACTATTATCTCCGCCATCGATCCGAGTCACGCTGATTGTGGCTGGCGGCGTATAAGCCGGCTGGCCAGAATTATGGGAATCAATTTTCAAAATCGCCGGAGTAGAATCTATAGTAACTTCTACCAAGTCTACCGCCGGATTCCTGAATTTAGCAGTCACAAATTTATCCCCAGTGCTCATATCCAAACCGCATGGCGAGGTTCCCGGACAAACAACATCAGATCCATTAACGATCCAACCATCAAACACACAAGCAACTTCATCACCGGTATCTGGATCTAAACAGGCTCCAGAACCCAATGGGTCCGGTGTGCCAGTCAAAGTAACCGTGTCAGTAACGGAATATGTGTTTGAACAAATATCCCGACAACCGTTGCTTATCCAGTCAGACGGTAACGGATTGCTACCGGAATTATCAGCTGTCACTTTGCCATAAGTGCCACCACTGACTGTAACGGAAAGTTGGGGCGTATTAGGATTTGAAACGGTTATCCGGCAAGTAGCAGTACCGTTTCCGCCATTGGTCACAGTGACCGTCCCTTCTTTATTATTGTCAGCGGTACTATAAGTTTTAGTTACAGTGCGTCCCGAGGCGGTAGGTTGACCATCATTCCAAGACCAATTATAGGTATAACTTGAGTCAGTAGGATTAGTTGTTTCCCAAGTAACATCCACTGTGCCAGTGATCGGATCAAGATCAAAATTTGTTTTCTGATTACCGTTAGCATCTGTGGTCTGGCATTGAACATTGAGTGTGTCCAGAGTTACGCAAGCGGCATCACCCAGAGTTGGATCGCTGTCCTTGGGACAAAAATCAATCCAACCGACCACATCCGCGCCCCAGGCATAATCTCTCAACTGACCGGAATTAGTATCGTAAGTTACGCCATAAGGACTACCATCAACTGCGGTCCCCTCCATACTGATCCAACCGTCCCAGCCGCCGCGGTCGCTGTCTAATTTCAAACCATAATTATCGGCCGGGTCATTATTACCCTGGCAACCACTCTTGAAAACCGAACAAGCTCTGATCCAACCCGTCACTTGACCGGTGGCAGGATTCAGTTGGGCCGCCGCGCCAGATTGTCCGGACGGCAAAGCGTTTCCGCCGCTACCAATGATCGGATTAAAACGAATCCAGCCGATGTTTGAACTCCAGGCGTACTTCTCAAATTCATTAACAGCAGACAAACTAACGCCATCATTAAATCCATTGAAACTGATCCAGCCAATGTTAGAGCTCCAGGCATAACCAGACAAATCATGCGCTACGCCATTAGTTCCTTCAGCTACCGGCAAAGAGATAAAACCGGAGTAAAAACCAGCGACACTAAAAAAAAGAAACAGACCCAAAACTAAAATACGCCATGGAATTTTCATACTACTAAAATATTTTAGCATCCGAACAACCTTATCGCTACTAAACTTATCCACAATTCTATCTTTATCAACACTACCCGGCTAATGTCTTGATCCTGATCCTCCTCTCAACTTGACGCGAGCTTGTTTCTGGTGGATCAGCGCAAGGATGAACACTGTTATAGCCCAGGGCGGAAACCATGATTGCCTTCTCATCAGTATCACCTTCATTTTCACCTGGGAAATTGTCATAATTTTCTTCGCTTCCAATCTTGGCCACAGTTACAATAGCGCAGCCACCATTCAATCCAGAACCAGTTAATTTATAATTACTCTCAATACCGTCAGCGCCAAAACCAATTCTGGCGATGTCGCCAGAAGGATCACCAACATTAATACTAATATCATTTCCACTGCCATTACCACAAGTATAGACCAAGGCACCGATTGACCAAGGAGGAGTAGATTTTTCGAGAGAATAAAAAGGAGGGGTGGAAAAAAATTTAAATACTCCAAATGGATTATTATCGGTATCGTCAGTAATGTAAGGATCCGGGTCATTAAAGGACTGATTGGCCATTAAAATACAATCCACCGCGCTCCAGGCGTTGAAATGCGCCACTTGGGATTCGCGGCTCACGGCGGTCAAAACGATCTGCTTAAAAGTGATGTTCAGTAAACTCAAACTGATGGTCAAGACAATGCTAACCAAGAGCACGGCGTAGAGCAGGGCGACGCCCCTATTTTTCACCTTATTATTCTGGGATTTTGTTAAATGCATAGCGGTACAAATTAATACTCTTATCTGTTACATCCGTTGCCTTATTTTTCCACTTAACTGTTGAGGTCAACAAAACCTCTTCGCCGGTAACCAATTCTAACACTCGTAGAGTTCTGATGAACATCGGCCCGACCAAATTACAGCCAGAGCAATCTGCCAAGGGCCGATAAAAACCGGTACTAGAATCAAAAGCCAATGTGCATCTACCTTCATTCGGCACGACGCAAGAAAGGAAGGAAAAACCGGACAAATTTGGAGCAGTATAAGATTCAAAAACTACGGCGCAATCGTTACCAAGACAATCCCCCAATCCGTCCAGAAAACCAGCCGGTGGGGGGCCAAAAGAAGTCATGCCTTCTTCCAACCTGGTGCTTAAAAGTTCCAATCCTTCTTGCGCCAGATAAGTGCCGATGAGCTGATTGCCGGCGTAGAGGCCGTCGGTGATGCCGCGGGTGGCGGCGGTCATCGGGCCCAAGACGCCTATTAGGAGCACGGTAATCGCCACCAATGATTCGATCAGAGTGAATCCCTCAATAATTTTTTGCTTTTCGCTTTGCATTTTACGCTTCTAATAATTGGCCTTGACGGTGGTTTGGAGATTAAACTCGGTCGTAGTTTTACCAGGTACTTGACCTTTAATAACTATGACGGCCTTCGTCTTTCTTCCTGCGGAACTAGGCACATAAAATCTGACATCTTCAATATCCACTTCAGTAGAAGTGATATCTGTATAATCAGCAACACCACCGCGAGCAATCTGAATCTTGCCTAAACCGGTGCTATCTTCAAAACGATAACGGATAATCTCATCGTTAGCATTATTACGCTTGGACCTAAAAACAAGATGATCGCCACCGTTACAATTATCTAGCAAATTCGCGCTACCTGTTCCGCAACCAAAGTCCCCACCTTCCCGCAGGTTGAAGACCATGCTGTCCATGGCAAAGCTGACATTGTCCATCGCGATTTTGATCGCCTGGGCCTTACGATTGACTTCTGAAGCCGTCACCAAGGCGCCGGTGGTGATCACCGCCACAATGGCGAAAATAGACACCGCGACCATAATTTCAATTAAAGTAAAACCTCGCTTCATGTTGGGTTTTTAACCGAGATTTGGCCGGTGTTCCAAACCTCGACCCACTTTTGGTCACTAGTTCTCGTTGATTTTAACACTATTCGGACATAACTAGGAGCCGGGGCCAAACCGATGAAGGTCGCCTCAGGGTAAAAACGTTGGAACAGAATGTCTAGCTTTTGCGGACTAAGATTGGCACAAGAAGAACCGCAACCCTGCAAACTTTCTATTTCCGCCGCGCCGCGGATGGCGAATTTTTCAACAATCTGATCAGTCGCATCATAGCCTTGAGTTGAACCGGTTTTATCGGCGTACAAAATAAAAGATTTTTTACCATCGGAAATGGACAAATCAAAATAAAGTCCGTAGGCCGGGAAAGAACTGGCCCCGGCCGCGCGCGTGCCGATGCCGTAGACCTGGGCCTGGCGGATGGTCGTGGCGATCTCCTGGGCGATCAGTTGGAGCGCGGTTTTGTCGCGGAACGCCGGGAAGTTAGCCATCACCACGCCGAGCATAATAAGGAAAATGGTCAAGACCACCATGATCTCAATCAGGGTTAACCCCGACTGACGTCTAAACGGCAAACGATAAATTGGACAAGAGAGCAAAGACATCAAGGTGGAATAAATAAACAAGCGCGGCGCCGAGGAAAAGAAAGGGCGCGAACGGCACCTCGCTCTTTAAATTATAACTTTTTAGCGCCACGAGCGCGAGGCCGACCAGGGCGCCGGACCAAAACGCGAGCGCCGCGGCCGAGAAGGTCGCTGGCCAGCCGAGGAAAAGACCGAGGCCGAGCGCGAGTTTGGCGTCGCCAAGGCCGAGCCACCGGCCGCGCGAGACAAACCATAAAAGCCAAAGGGAGAGGCCGAAAGCGAGGCCGACGAGAGCGGCGTTGCCGGCCCAGCCCAGCCAAACCGACCGCAGGAGAGCGACGACGATCAAGCCGTAGACAAAATGATCCGGAATAATCTTGTGTCGCCAGTCGTAGACCGTGATGACAATGAGCAGACTAAAAATAATCCAGTCCACGACAAGGGTCCAAGCGAGGCCGTTGCCGCGCCAGAAACTGCCGAGGAAGAGTGCGGCCGTGAGCAATTCGACCACGGGATACTGCCAAGAAATTTTAGCTTGGCAGGTGCGGCAGCGGCCGAGCTGGATGAGAAAGCTCAAGACCGGAACGAGCTCAAACCACTTGAGCTCCTGACCGCAAATTAAACAGCCGGACCGGCCGAGCACCGTGTACCCGGTTTGGTAACGGTAAATCACGACATTCAAAAAACTGCCGACGATCAAACCGAAAATGAACACTGCCAACGGTATTAACCAAATCATCACCTTAAATTATAACACGCGCCTAACACACCACCCCCTGACTTATCCACCACCAGAGTTACCGGCAAGACCGGCAAGGTTAAACCTCGACAATAGCATCGTCAAAATTTATCCACAAGTTCAGAAAATCATCGAAATCTTTGCGACTTTGAAAATAATTTGGGAAATCATCTGGGGTAAGAATTTTATTGTGTGATCGCGGTAAACCAGTGTAATAGTGGTAACTTGAATACTCGTAACCGTTCAAAAATTCTTTTGCGGTCTCTTTATTTCTAATCGTCTTTCCTTCCCAATCTTTAGGGTCAACAGTTTTCACCGGATTGAGATGAATATATGCCAGAAGATAATTTAGATAACGATCATTGTCCACATGCTGGGCTTTGAACGTACTTTCAAATAAACCGCCCGTCCGTTGGTATTTTTTATTAAAATACATCGAATAACCAGTTTGGAGCTTTTGCATCATGAGAGAAATACCCTTATCTTCTTTTTCTCTCACTAACAAGTGGAAGTGGTTTGGCATTAAGCAATAGGCGCCAACATCAACTAAACGTTCGTTCAAACTAATTGGAATCACGTTGAAAATATTTTCGACATTCTGTCCCGGCCAATCGCTGGGGTGAAATTGCTCTTTGCTGTTAGCGAGATAGAGCGATGCGAGAAATCTAATGTGATCACGATGATCAAGAAAGGTTTGGCGTTTGTCAAAACCGCGGTTGTAAAGATGATAATACTCACCCGGGGCAAAAGAGAATTTCCTGGTCATTAAGTTTCAGTTTAATTCCATTGCTATCTTATGTCAAGGTTTAACCTTGCCAAAACCACGGTAAAGAAAAACCGGCATTTTTGCCGGAATCTCTTATGTCAAGGTTTAACCTTGCCGGAGGCTACTTATGTCAAGGTTTAACCTTGCCGGAGGCTAGGGCTGAAAACTAATCGCAGGCTTGATCAGTAATAGTCGGAGCTCCAGTCGTTTGTTTTGATGCTCCATTACTGTCAGCGCACCAATATTCACCAGTATCATTGACTAATTGAGCAGAAGCAGCCCACGCTGTCGCTGTACTATCACAAGCTACAGCGCCTGAAGGCACATCTATAGCATCTAATATGGCTTGAACTTGGGTATTCGCCCACAAACTGTCAGCAGTACCACCAGAGCAATCAGTAGAAGCTGTACCGTAATCACTGTTATCATCGTAAAAAATCTCGGCTTGAGAACGAAGACTGGCCATTTCTGATTTAATTTGAGCGTCTCGAGCCTTATTTCTAGCAGTACTCAACGATGTCAACACAATACCGGACAAGATGCCGATGATGGCGATGACGACGAGGAGTTCGATCAGGGTGAAACCCGCCCCGCCTACGGCGGTTCGGGCAGGCCCTTTCTTAGCAACTTTCAAGAAATTCGAATTCATAATTTTGATAATTATTTAATAATTAAAAACATTTCGACTTTTGTTTATAATAACACTTATTAGACCGCAAGACCAACCACTTTTTCCACTTTCATCAACCGCTTCTCGTGGGTAACAAAAATGTCAAGGCGGTTATCAAGATTACTTAATTTTTGGTCAACGCCATCGAACCTGGTCTCTACTTTCTCAAACTTATCACCTACCTCGTCAAAACCAAGTTTGGTGGCTTTAGCTAAACGACCAAGATCGTTCTGCAAACTTTCAATATCCGTCCGTAAACCAGCAATGTCGGCTTTATCGGCTTTTTTGGATAATTCGGCACGGACATCGGCAAAACCGCTCTCGACCATTTTTGTCAAACTCCTGACATCAGTGGCCAAACTATCTAAGGTCACCGGCTTTTCGGCTGATTTCGCCATAACCTATTATATCACCTGGCTGGAAAAGGCAAGTGTGGATAAGAAGGAAACGCAAAACGTAAAGAGAAAAGCTAAAAATAACAGTTTAAAACTTAAAACATTGTTAATTTTGAGCTGTTGTTTAAAACTTTGCGCTTTTAACTTTAAACTTCCTAGATTCCCTGCGCCAGATTGCCCGCCCGACCGAACGGTCGTTCGGGCGGGTAGATCGTATCAAATACCCTGAGCTAAATTATAAATTGGTAAAAGAACCGAAGTCAGGAGAATGCCGACCATCACGCCGAGGAGGACAATGAGCGCCGGCTCGATCAAGTCCACCAGGGTCTTGATTTCATTATCCACCTCGCGCCGGTAAAAGCGGGACAGGGTTTCCAACACAAACCCGAGCTTGCCGGTTTCCTCGCCGACCTTCATCATCTGAACCATAATGGTCGGGATCTCGCGGTACTTGTACATCACGGTGGAGATCAGCGAGCCAGCTTTCAGATTGACGCCGGCTTCAACCAGGATCCCGCGATAAACCTCATTGTCCACCACATCAGCGGTGATCTCGATTGCCCGAACCATCGAAATACCCGAGGTCAGCATAGTCGAGAGATTGTCGGCGATGCGCGAGAGATAGATCTTGCGGTAGAGATTGCCGATGTAGGGCACGGCCAGTTTAAAACGGGAGACGCTCACCTGGCCGACTGCGGTGTGGGCATAACGATTGACGAAAACCGTCAGAATCACGAGGAGGATAAACAAAAACACGCCGTAATTGACGAAAAAATTAGACACGGCGATGACAATCTTGGTGTAAATCGGGATGTCTTGGCCGGTCTCGGTCAAAATGGCGGTCAAACGGGGAATGACAAAAGTCAGCATCAGAATCATGACGCCGATAAAGGAGACGATAATGAAAATCGGATAAATCAGAGCGTTCCGGGCTTTGGAAGAAAGTTCGTAGGACCGCTCCAGGTGATCAGCCAAATAATTAAAGTTGTCCGAAATGCGGCCCGATTCCTCGCCGGCTTCGACCATGTGAACATAGAAATTGGAGAAGACCTTCGGGTGTTTGCCGAGCGCCTCGGAAATGGTCACGCCGGCTTTAACATCGTCCGTAACCTCGGTTAGAATCCGGCGCAGAACCGGATTCTCGGCCTCGGTGGCGAGCATTCGGAAAGTGGACAAGGCCGAAACCTTGGCTTCAAACAGGGTGGCGATTTGGCGCGACAAGATCACCACATCCTTGTTTTTGATTCGACTGGCGGAAAGCAGGCGGGCAAACCAGGAACCGGCGCCTTCGGCCTTGACATCAATGACAATCAGTCCGCGGCGCTGGAGCGAGGCAATGGCGAGATTGGCGCTTGGCGCCTCCACCGTGCCGGCTTGCGCTTCGCCTTCTTTAGTGGTGGCTTGGTAGTTGAAAATCATGGAAACGTAAAGCTAAAAACGAAAAACTTAAAACAACAATTTAAAACTTAAAATATTTTGAATTTTGAGTTGTTGCTTTAAACTTTTCACTTTAAATTTTACACTTTAGAGTAGGCGGTCGAGGCCTTTGGGATTGAGCGAATAGCGGTAGGCGTTCTCGGAAGTAATCTCGCCGCGCTGAACCAATTCAGACAATGAGTGATTCAAATCAACCATGCCCTGATCCGAACCGGTCTCAATCACCACATCAATTTCCGGCGTTCGACCCTCACGGACGAGATTGGCGACGGCGGTGTTGTTGAGCAGGAGTTCATAGGCCGGAATCAGACCGCCGGAGACACGGGCAATAAGCCGCTGGGAAAAGATGCCGATTAAGGAGCCCGCGAGCTGAACCCGAATTTGTCTTTGCTGATTGGCCGGGAACGAATCAATGATCCGATCAATGGTCTGGGAAGCGGAGTTGGTGTGGAGGGTGGAAAGAATCAAGTGGCCGGTTTCGGCGGCGGTAACGGCCGTACTAATCGTTTCGGGATTCCGCATCTCGCCGATCATCGCCACATTGACATCCTGCCGGAACATTGAACGCAAGGCGATGTGGAAACTCTTGGTGTCGAAACGAACTTCGCGCTGATCAATGATTGACCGGTCGGAAACGAACATATACTCAATCGGATCCTCAATGGTGATAATGTGCTCGGAACGTTCTTGATTGATCAGCTGGACCATCGCGGCCAAAGTGGTGGATTTGCCCTGGCCGACCGGTCCGACCACCAGAAAAAAACCTTGTTTCCGGCGGGCGAAATCGGCCAAGCGGTCCGGCAGATTGAGTTCGACGAGCGACGGTATCTTAGTCGAGATCAGACGGAAAGCCGCGCCGACAAAGCCCTTCTGGTAAAAAGCGTTGCAGCGGAAACGGACACCGGCGGCGACCGAGTAAGAAAAGTCAATTTCCTTCTCGGCCAGAAAAAGCTTTTTGTTGACATCGCTTAAGGCCTCGGTGACGAGCCCCATTGTGTCTTCCGCCGTCAGAATATTTTTCTTGACCACCGGGATCAAGTCGCCCGCCACGCGAATCGTCGGGTGCCGGCCGACGGTTAAATGAAGGTCTGATCCCCCTTCTTTGGTAACAATCAAAACCAGATCCTCCAATTCGCGTTTGTAATCACTCATTTTTGACTTTTGATTTTGACTCGGCGGCAATCGCGCTCACCTTATTGACCACTTCCGAGGGCGTGGCCGAGGCCTTGATGATGTAGCCGTCCACCCCCAAACCCAGACCTTTCTCAATGTCTTCTTTCTGACCGAGATTGGAAAGGATGATGATCGCCGCCTCCTTATTCGCCCCCTGCTCGCGCAATTTCTCAATCAGCTGAAAGCCGTCCATACCGGGCATAATCAGATCCACCAGAAAAATAGCGGGCTGGAAACCGGCATTAAATTGAGCCAGGGCGTCGTCGGCCGAGAGCGCGGTGGCCACCTCAAAACCGCGCTCGCTGAACTTGAGCGCGTACATATCCAGCAAAAACTTATCGTCGTCAACAATCAAAATTTTAGATTTTTGGTCCATAGTGTTTCTTAATTATACTACAGCTTGCTCACCTCTTCAAAAGGCACCAGGCCGTCAAAGGCCTTCAAGAGGCAATCCTCGCGCATGGTTAAGAGGCCGTTCGCCCGGGCCACTTTGGTAATCTCTGACTCCACCGGATTAGTCAAAATCAGCTCCTCCAGCTCTTTATTCATCGCCAGCACCTCAAAAACCGCGGTTCGACCCTTAGTGCCGCCGGAGCAGGTGGCCGAGCGCTTGGCCCGATAAACCGCCGGCGGCACCTTGATCTTGGACCGGAAACGGGGTGAGATGCCTTCCAGCTCTTTGTCAATCATGGCCTTAACCGAGCCCTCGACCGGCACTGGCTCTTTTGAGTCCGGACACAGAAGCGGCACCAAGCGCTGGGCAATGGCCAGGACTAAAGTGGCCGGAATGAGATAGGCGTCCACCCCCATATCAATGAGACGCGGCACCACGCCGGCGGTGTTGTTGGTGTGCAAGGTGGCAAACACCAGATGGCCGGTGAGCGAGGCCTGAACCGCCAGCTTGGCCGTTTCCGAATCGCGGATTTCCCCGACCATGATAATGTCCGGGTCCTGGCGGAGAATGGAGCGGAGACCGTTGGCAAAAGTATAATTGATTTCCGGCTGAACCTGCGATTGATTCATCCCCGCGATATTGTACTCAATCGGATCTTCCAGGGAAACGGCGTTATTTTTCTCCTTGTCTATTTCCTGAAGCATGGAATAGAGAGTGGTGGTTTTGCCAGAACCGGTCGGGCCGGTTAGGAGGATCAAACCGTACGGCCGTTTAATCATCTCGTCTATAATCTCCAGGTTGCCGGCCGACAAGCCGAGCGAGGGCAGAGTCAGAAGCGTGCGTTCCGGATCAAGAATCCGGATCACCACCTTCTCGCCGAAATAGGTCGGCATGGTGGAGACGCGGAAATCAATTTTCCGATTTTCAATCCGGGCGGAAAAGCGGCCGTCCTGTGGTTTGCGACGTTCATCCAGCTTCATATTCGTCAAAATCTTGATCCGCGCCACCACCGAATCATGAACCGCGTTAGGCAAAAACAACGAGGTGTAGAGAGCGCCGTCAACTCGAAAGCGCACCTTGACCCGATCGCCGGTGGGTTCAATATGGATGTCCGAGGCGTTGCCGCTCGTCGCATGCTGGAGAATCACGGCGACAATTTTCGTCACCGGCGCCTCTTCAATGATCTTGGCCGCGGCCGCCGGCTTAACCGCGGTCGCCGGTTCGTCGGCCTTGGCTTTTTCAATCTCCACATCCAGATCGCTCAAGGCCTTGGACACTTGGCTGGTTAGTCCTTCGTAACTTTGCAAAACATTGTCAAAACTGACTTGAGAAATCCGAAAAATCTTGTACGGGAAACCGAGTTTGGAAGCGATGAATTGGAGGGCGTCGCGGGCCTCGAGGTTGCCCGGATCAAGCATGCCGACTTCCAAGACGCCGTCTTTCAACCCGAGCGGGACGAACTGGTAATGGACGACGGAATTTCGCGAAACATAATTCAAGACCTCCGGCGCGATCTGGTGATCCGGCGGCACTTCCCGAATTGGAATTTCGACTTTATCGTCCACGGGTGGTGGTCGCGCTCGTACTCGTGGTGGCGGTTTCCCCGGCGTCAAAACCGGGCGGGGCGAAGGGGTTCTTCCGGCCGGCGGGTTCAGATACGAGCGCCCGGCGGAAATTAACCAAACTGTCCCAAACCGGGTGATTGAAAACCGCCTCGGCGTCAAGCTCAATGTCTTCCAGCCGATCGAGTAAACGCAAAAACTCGTCGTCAACCGGCGCGCCGGACGGCCGGGCGCTCGTCGCTTCGACCCCGGGCGGCTCGCTGGGCTCGCCGCTGACAAACAACGCCCGATAAATAAACAGCGCGGCGGCGAAACCGACCGCCAGAATGATGATTTTAAAAATAACCCGTTTAGTCATAACTAAATTATTTCAACCAGTAAGTCCGCAAGCTGATTTGATAATCGTAAAGATTGCGGTCGTTGGCGGTAAAAGACAGCGAGTCAAGATCAACGATCCGAAGACTCTTGGCCAGATCGTCTAAAAAGAGTTTCAGAATCTCGTAGGAACTGGAAACGGCAAAACTGATCACCGCGGAACTCTCCCCGGCCGCCGGCGCCGGCTTATCCTCTTTGGCCTCTTCTTTAACGATATTTGGGTTCCGGATCGTCAGACCGTATTTTTTGGCGATGTCGTTGATGTCAATAATCAAACGAACATTATCAATGTTATTCGGCAAAAATTCTTCCAGATTCTTTTCGTCCGCCGGGTCAATAGCGTTATAGATCGCCGCCAGTTCGTCCTGCCGCTCCTTAAGTTTATTGGCGTGGGCCAGCGCGACCGTTAATTCCGCCTGCTGGATTTTCAGGGCGTCAACCTGATCCAAAAGCGGCGCCGTGAAATAGAAAAAGACCGCCGCCGCCAATCCAAGAATCAGAAATGGTAAAATGATTTTCATAGCGGTTCAGCGGTCAAATCACCAAAATAAGACAGGACCGCCGGCGCCAAATCAAGTTTCAGATTGAACGAAACGCGGCCGGCGCTGTCAATATTCAAATCGGAAAAAATGAAATCGGCCACCCGTCGGTCCTCGGAGAAGATGATGGACTGCAGGGCAATCCCCTCGTAATTCTTCGCCGAGCCGCGCAGGGTCAAACCGGGTCCGGTCTGGCTGAAACTGGAGTAGCGGACCGTCTGCAATGTCTCCGCTTCCAGCAATCGGAAAACCGGCAGGAGGGTGCGGTGATTATTGAGGATGGCGACCGCCCGTTTCAACAATTTATCCAGCCGTTCAATCTTCAAAATCAAGGCCTGATCAAGCGACTGGCGCCGCACTTCAATCGAAGCCAGGAGCCCGCAACCCTCGATCGCTCCTGGATTAGCCGACGGGCAGTTACGATTGATCTCGCTGTCTAAGGTCGCTCGATAAACATAGACCCCGCCGAAAAAGAGAAGAGCGACCACTAAAACGACCAGGCTAAGGAGGAAGAAAAGACCAAGCGGCTCCCGCCGGGGGCGCGGCTCCTTAGTCAAGACCTGTTTGGGAATGAATGATGATTGAATATCTGCGGCCATAATCCACGATCAATTAAGCAATTAAGCCAGGGCCTCCAGATGCCGAAGCGCCAGACCAACCGCCACGGCAAAACCAGGACCGGTTTTCGAGAGCACCCCTTCCAGGAACGCCGGGTACTCCACTTTGGCGAACGGCTGGCCGAGCATTACCGGCACTTCAAAACTCTGTTGAGCGAGCTCGACCAGACCCCGGAGGAGCGCGCCGCTACCGATCAAAATGACCTTCTCAATCGAGCGACGCTGCCGCGTCTCGTAAATTGTCAACACCTTATGGGCCTCGGCGAAAATGTATTCCACGATGGTGCTGGCGAGACCGGAAATGTTCTGTCCCTCGTAACGTTCCAAGAGTCCGACCGACCGCTTAATCTCTTCGGCCTTGGCAAACTCCAAACCGAGCGAACGGGAAATCGCCAAAGTGATGTCTTGCGCGCCCTTGCTGATGGTGTGCGAGATCCGGACAATGCCGTAATCCACGATCGCCAACTTGGTGGTGCCGGCGCCGAGATCCAGAATCACCGTCGCCCCGCGCTCGCCGGAAAAAATTGACCGAATGGCGCTAAAGGTCTCAATCTCGAAAAAGGCCGGCGTCAGTTCCAGACGTTTCAAGTGGGCGGTGTCCTGATTGATCACTTCTTTGTGGATGGCGGCGAGGAGCACCTCAACTTTTTTCGGCTCCCCGGCCGCCGGAGCGCCGGCGGCCGGTTGAGGAATCACCCACCAATCAAGTTCCACTTCTGAAATCGGCACAGGAATGTATTTACGCGCCTCAATCGGGATAACCTTGCCGAGTTGAGACGGACTAAGCGGCGGCAACTCAATGATCAAGAGGAGACTGGAACGGAGCGGAATAGCGACGGAAACCGCCCGGGCGGTAATATTGGCCTCGCGGAAGAGATCGCCGAGGAGTTCCGCCATCTGATCGCCCGAGAGATTAGACACCTGGCCAACAGCGAGGTGACCGTAAGGGCCGACGGCCATCTCGCCGTAGGTCTCAAGAATCGCCCGCCCCTTGTCGCGCCGCAGCTGCACCGCCTTAACCGAGGAATGACCAAGGTCAAGACCGACGACTCGATTATCTTTCGTTTGCCAAAGAGCCGACTGACCAAAATGAAAAAACTTTCCCAGAGAATTTGCCATAATATTTCAATGAAATATTATAGCACGAGGTAATTATACCACGATAGGATGCTGACTTTTATCCACAGATACCTGCTCGACCTTTTCTTCCCCCAAAGCTGTCTTGGCTGCGGCCAACCGAAGGAACGACTCTGTGTTCGTTGCCTTGATGAGTTGCCGCCGCAGAATGCCCAAGAAAAAGGGGTTTTCAGCGTTTTTGACTACCAAACAGCTCTCATCAAAAGGGCGATCTGGCGTTTGAAATACAAGGGAGAAAAACCGATCGCTTTGAGACTCGGTCAGGAACTCTATCGGCGCGGCCGGGCGCGCCTTGATTTGCCGGCCAATCAGCATCAACCGCTAATAGTGATACCGATTCCGCTTAGCCGCCGGCGTCTGGCCGAACGCGGTTTTAATCAAGCCGCCCTGATCGCCAAAGCCCTCGTTGACTGTAACCCGAGCCAGCTACGATTTGCTGACGACGTTTTAGTCAAAATTAAAAACACGGCGGCGCAAGTGGCGATGAAGAGCCGCGCGGCGCGGCGCGCCAATCTCGCCGGCGCCTTTGCCGTTCGAAATTCAGCTCTCGTCGCTGGGCAAACGATCATCCTGATTGACGATGTGGCGACTACCGGCGCCACGATGGCCGAAGCCAAACGAACGTTGATGAGCGTTGGCGCCAAACGAGTGATCAGCCTCACCGTGGCGCGTGGCTAGAGATAAAAAATTGTGCTAGTTTAGAATTATCAGGAAGAGTGCCGGAGCGGTTAACGGAACGGTTTGCTAAACCGTGGGGATCTTAAAAGTCCCCCGTGGGTTCGAATCCCACCTCTTCCGTTTTTGAAAATCCGCCCGCTAGGGCGCTAAAACAGACTTAGCCCGCCAGACATCGTTCCGCCAGCGCCAAGCGGCGTCCATACCGGCGAAAAGCCACAGCTCGCCGCGGAAAATGAGCGCCGCGTGATCCTCGCGTCCCGGCCACGGCGCCGGGGACGACGGTTTAAGCCAATTTTTTCCATCAGTCGTGAACCAGACATCGCTCACCCCTTCATTCCGATCCGTGTCCCAGCCGCTCGCGAGCCACAAACGATCGAGTTTACCCGACCCGGCTACCGGGGCGGGCCAATTTAAGAGCGCGTGGCCGTGGCGCGGCCCCCACGGCGCCTTCACCGTCACCAACTGCCACTTCTGGCCATCGCTTGAAACCCAGACCTCGCCATTTGCCCTGCCCTCGGCCAAACCGCCAGTCAGCCAGAGACGATCTTGGAACACTTCCACCGCGTGGTCGTAGCGGCCGGACCACGGCGTGGAAGAAGCAACGAGCATCCAGTTAAGACCATCGAGTGATGACCAGACATCATTGTAAACCAGTCGTTTGTCAAAATTGATTCCACCCATAAGCCAAAGTTTATTTTGGAAAACAGTCAGGGTCTGGCCCTCGCGCGGCGGAAAGGCCGCGCTCGAAGTGGCCAATTCCCAATTAACGCCGTCCGACGAAAGCCAGATGTCGCTTTGATAGCCGCCCACTGGACTCCAGCCGCCAAGCATCAACAGACGATCCTGCTCGCCCGGCGCCGAGGCGACGGGCCAAGGCACAACAGACAATGACCGCCGCGCCGGCCAGGCCGCCGCGCCGGTTTCTTGATTCCAGTTCGTACCGTCAACCGACGACCAAATATCATGATAGTGCGGCAGTTCCCAATATTTCACATTGTTAACCAAACCTTGACCGCCGTTCACACCGCCCATAAGCCATAACTTATCCTGCCAGACTAACGCCGCCGCGGCATCGCGCGCCGGCCACGGCGCCGTGCTTGTGGCTTCTTGCCATTGCAAATCAAGCGCCGGTTTTCTAATTTCCACTGGAGCAAACGCCGCCTGTTTAACAAACAAAAACGCGCCGATTACCGCGGCTAAAAAGACGATCATCATCACCTTTTTTAACATCGCCTTAATGCTATAATGCGGCCGTGGAAAAAGCCATCACCGAACATTTTCGGCTAAAACCGGTCCAAATCCAAGGCCTGAATAAACTCGGATTAAAAACGCTCCGCGATCTCCTCTACCACTTCCCCGCCCGCTACGAGCGGCCGGCGCCGGAAAAACTAATTCGGGAACTCCGCGCCGGCGAGACCGCGGCGATCCACGGCCAGGTAATCAAAACCAAAATCAGTCTGGCTTTCCGCAAAAAAATCCCCTTGGCCGAAGTGATCATCGAAGACGCCACCGGGCGGATTAAGGCCGTCTGGTTCCATCAACCGTATCTGGCCAAAAAAATTCATGAGGGCGAGTGGTTGAGGGTCAGCGGCAAGGTCAGCGCCAGAAAAGAACAACTCTATTTTGCCAACCCGTCGTTTCAAGCGGCGGCCGAAACCTCGATTTTCCAAAACACCGCCGCGCCGAAGTCCTCGTCTCTAACGCCGGTCTACCCGGAAACGCGGGGCTTATCGAGCGTCTGGTTTGAGTACACGCTCAAGCAAACGTTCGCCAGCGGCGCCGCGAGCGAACTCGACGACCCTTTGCCTGAAATGATCCGCGCCCGCTACCACCTGCTGGCGCTCGGTCAGGCGCTCCTCCTCATCCATCAACCGCGGCTGGAAAAAGAGGCCTTGGCGGCGCGCAAACGTTTTGCCTTTGAAGAAGTTTTTTTTATCCAACTCAAACGACTTAAAGACAAACTTGAGTATGGGCGCGGCGGCGCGCGGCGGATCGAGACTACCGAAGAAATCCTGACTGAATTTTTAAAACGTTTGCCCTTCGCGCCGACCGCGGCCCAACGCCGGGCCATCGGGCAAATTCTCGCCGACTTAGATCAAGACCGGCCGATGATGCGACTGCTCGAAGGTGATGTCGGCTCGGGCAAAACCGCCGTCGCCGCGGCCGCGGCTTACGCCGCGGCACGCGCCGGCTTGGAAACGACGTTTATGGCGCCGACCGAGATTCTCGCTCGCCAGCATTTTGAATCGTTCATTAGCAACTTCGCCGGCGACAATATCAATATCGGTCTAATCACCTCAAGCGAATGCCGCAAATTCCCGTCCAAGCTAGACCCTAACAAACACACGCACATCTCGCGGGCCCAACTCTTAAAGTGGGTGAAGACGGGCGAAATTCCCATTGTCGTCGGCACGCATTCCTTAATCCAGAAAGCCGTCGCCTTCAAGAGTCTGGCTTTGGCGGTGATAGACGAGCAGCACCGCTTTGGTGTCAAACAGCGCGCCGCGTTGGTAAAAAAGGGCGGCGGCCGAGCGCCGCACCTCTTGTCGTTGACCGCCACGCCGATCCCGCGAACCTTGGCGCTCACGGCCTACGGCGATCTGGACCTGACGCTTTTGGATGAACTGCCGCCGGGCCGGAAACCGATCATCACGGAAATCGTAATGGAAGAAAAAAGAAACGAGGCCTATCGGAAAATCAAAAAAGAGCTTGAACTGGGACGGCAAGCCTTTATCATCTGCCCGCGAATTGATCTGCCGGACCCGGCCAAAGCGCTCGCCCTTTACGCTAAATCAGCCAAACAAGAAGCGCGCCGGCTCCAAGAAAAAATTTTTCCCGAGTGGAAAATCGGTCTGCTCCACAGCAAACTGCGCCCGAAAGATAAAGAGCAGGTGATGGCCGACTTCCAGGGCGGCGCCGTCCAGATCCTCGTCGCCACCTCGGTGGTGGAAGTGGGCGTTAATGTGCCGAACGCCACGGTCATCGTCATCGAAGGCGCCGAGCGCTTCGGCTTGGCCCAACTGCATCAACTTCGCGGCCGCGTCTGGCGCAGTCACCATCAGGCCTACTGTTTTTTGTTCACTGACGCTACTTCGGCTAAGATCATTGAACGATTGAAGGCGATCCAAACCGCCAAAAACGGTTTCGAGCTGGCCGAGCTTGATTTGAGACTGCGCGGCGCCGGCTCCCTGGCCGGCCCTAAGCAGTGGGGTCTTTCCGATCTCGGCATGGAGGCCCTGCAAAATCTGAAAATGGTCGAGGCGGCGCGGGCGGAAGCGCGAGCGATGCTCACTGAAGATCCGGAACTAAAAAAAAATCCGATAATCCGCGAACGTCTTGCCGCGACCGCTAATCAACCGATTCATTTCGAATAAATTCATGGCAAGGCGAGACCTTGCCACGGGCAAGGTCTCGCCTTGATATTAAAAAACGGAAAAAGCACTGTCGCTCAAATCACCGAGCGGCAGTTGCAAACTGGTGATTTTAATTAGGTAATCACCGCCAGCGAGAAGTGCGGTCGGCACAACCCAGTTGTAGGCGCCGGCCGCGGCCGGAAGAGAAACCGCGATCGTCCGCACCGGCAGATTGGGATAGGCGGCGCGGACAAGGAAGATTGAGACGGTCTCGACGCCGACGGCGCGCCAGGTAATTGCCAGATTCGCGCCGCGCGCCGCGCGCTCGCCGCCGTTCGGCGAAAGGACAACCAGAGATGGCGTTTGCCCGGCCGGCGAAACAATTTTAATCGCGCCGCTTTTGGCGCAAACCGCCGAGCCAAAATAACAAATCTGCAAGCGATAATCGCCGTTTGGCGGGATCAGGTCGTAAGCGGTCTGGCCAACAGTCCAACTGAAGGAGCCGGTATTCGGCGCCTGGGCCGCGAGCAAATACGGCCAGTTGTTCGCCGTATTAATTAGATTGATCGCTAGGGAGCCGTTGCCGTTCCCCTGCCATTCGATCGCGCGTTCCTGGCCGCGGGTTAAAGTCTCGCCGCCGGCCGGACTTAAAATTTTCAACTCACTGGTTGGCGCGCCGACCGTCAAGGTGAACACGGCGTCGCTCTCGTCACACAGATTGAACGGGTAAAAATAGCAGACGCGGAGACGATACGAACCGGCCGGCGCGTTGGCGCCGGAAAGCAATTTACCGGCCGGCCAAACATAAAGACCGGTGTTGGGCGCGCCGGAAAATACGGCGTAAGCCGGAATCGATCCCGTCACAACACTCGGGACAAGCCAGAGATTGACCGCAGTGTTGGTGTAATCCGTTTGCCAGCGGATCAAACGAGAAGTGCCAATTGTCCAACTCTCGCCGCCGTTGGGAGAGATGACCGCGGGCGGCTGGCCAGAAAGAGTAGGTAAAGGCGGCCGCGATTGCAAAAGGAGCAGTTGGGCTTGCAATTTCTGGACCAGTTGCTGCAAAAGCAGAATTAGAGTCTCTTGGTTAGCCGGAGCCGCGGCTCGCGCCGCGGCCGGCAAAATTAAACCAATGAATAAAATAATGACTAAAAACTTTTTCATTACCCAATCATACCTCCGAGCCGTCACCGAATGCAAACCCCGCCAGAGGCGGGGTTTGCCAAGGGCTGCCCTTGGTAAATGAGTGGTGGGGTGTAATTTTTACGGGGCGGAGACTGGTTTAACATCCACGGTCACGGAAGCCTCCCGGCCGGCCTCAACGACGAAAATCGCGGAGCCGCCGTCGGTATAGCCCACGGCCGAGGCCTTAACATAATACTTGCCGGATTTCAGATCGCCGAAATAAACTGACGGCACATTGTCGCTACCGTAAGGCACGGTAACGCCACTCTTCAGTAATTGGTTGTTATCGGCCGAGTAAAGCCAAACTTTGGCGTCCTTAATTTTGTAAGTGTTGTAACCATCCACCCACCAGACCCAAACCCGCGCGCCACCGTAAACAGGTTGCGGCTGTTCCACCTTATAATAGGCCGTGGCTTTATTGTTATTCTCATTAGTTTCGGCGTAAAGATTTTCTGGGTCAACTATTACCTCTCCGCTGTAGCCGGTGCTCGGCATCGCGTTGAAACCCCAAGTGGCATAATACCACTGATGAGCAAGGCCGCAATTCACCATCGGTTCCCAATGGCCATGCATGTTGAATCCCTTAATCACGACGCCATTCACAGTAATCCAAACCGGAAAACTATTGACACTGTAAGTGCCGCGATTACAGAAACGCACGAAAGGTCCGTCTTTATTCAACTCAAACGACATCACTTCGAAATCCAAGCCGGGCTGATTGGGTGGATTAACGGTAGTCGAATCATAAATCTTGAAGGAGGAGTCGCTCCAATCATTCCAATAACAATCATTGTCAGAACGACAGAGAGAAACACTCATCCAGTAGGTTCCAGATTTTATAGTCGAGGGGATAGTCCAATACTCCACTCCGTCGTTTTCAGTCTTTGAATAAACCGGGTACCAATTACCAGAAAAATTAGAGATGCTTATTCTGATAAACACGTCGGTGGCGTTAGTTTTCCATTGAATTGGATAGGAGAAACCCTTCTGCCACGACTCCCCTCCATTGGGGCTAAATATTTGAACTGGAGATGGAACAGGGGGATTAACTCCGCCACCCCCCACCACGACGCTCAAACTCGTGCTGTTGGATTGCCCGGCGTTGTCCGTGACTCTGAATTTCGGATAATAAGTGCCGGCTTGGGCGTAGGAGTGAGTGAAGGTGGCGGTTTGCTGGATTTTTTCAACCGTAGGCGCATAAGCCACACCGCCGGAAACCATTGTCTCGTCACCCCAGATCACGCTGTAACTAAGCGTCCCATTCTCCGGATCACTCGCCTGCACGCTCCAAGTGCCAGTCTCGCCGATTTTCAATGCAGTCGGACCTTCAACACCGGAGATTGTCGGCGGCTTGTTGCCAGTGTAATCACTGGTAACGATTTTGAAGTATGAATCGCTAGCATCGCAAGTCCGAGTAGCATAATTAACTGAATCCCAGACGCAAACCTCAATCCAATAACCTTGATCTGTACTCAATGGGAAACCGCCAAGAGTTTGTCCTACCGTCCATTCGTAACTGCCAGTGTTAGGTATGCGACTGGCAATACCATAGGAACTGTTAGGACCATTTTTCTCGTAATTCCAAGAAGTTACCAAATGGATATCTATTAAATCAGATGCGGTCCCCCTCCAGGCCCAATTTATATTTATCTTTTTTCCTACAGTTAAGTATTCGCCCCCATTGGGTGAAAGAACTCTTACAACACCGTCAGGTGGAATCGGCTTCGGCGGGACAGTGCTACCGCACCCATACAAGCGATTAAGCACCTTGCGCGTGGACGGACCGACATAGCCGGTCGGGTTGGCGAGGCCGAGCGGCGCTAAAATTTCTTTGGCATATTTCAACTGAAAAGCCGAGACCGCCGCGGCTGTGGCTTCGGTGAAGGTCACCTGGCTCTTCTTTTTTTCCACTTCGAAATAATGCCGCCCGAACCCACGCCGAGATTCTTCTCAAAAGTGAAGCACCAGGATTGCTGACCTGGCTGACCCTGCAACTGGGCCAGTTGTTGTTTGAGGTAAGCAATTTGCTGCTCAAGTTGAGCAATCAACTTGGCAATGTCATCGGCTGATTGGGCCTTGAGCGCCAAGGGCGCGACCAAAAACGACAAAACCAACAAGCTAAATAACGCTTTTTTAATCATAAGTTTCGTCTTTATTAAAGTGATTAATAATTTAGGAAGATTGCCAATATGACGGGTATTGGACCCCCCCCACCTTACCACAGACAAAAAAGGGACGCAAGTGGATTGCGTCCCGATGTCTCACCAAACATTGACCGGCGTCGGCGCTCGGCACAATGGGCAATCAGATTCAGCATGGCTCTCGAGGTCCAACGAAACGAGGCTGAAAAGAGGAGCGCCGATCATCTCGGCCGTGACGTCGCCGCAATTGCAGATGACGGCGGCCGCCGTCGCCTTGCCCTGCGCTGACTGCACGACGCGAATCACATCCCGTAAAGTATCGCCAGTGACTGTTTCGTCAGCCACCACCGCGACGTTCTGGTTCGCCACGAGCTCGCCATGACCCCGTTGCCATTCAAAAGTGCCGCCAACCTTAGTGACGATGGCCGACCTGACTTTTCGCCGATTCAAGAGAGACAAATCAGCGGCCACAAATACGGCTAAGATCGCCCCATAGGTTCCCGGCCCAACCACCACATCAATCTGATTATCCATCAGTCGTCCGGCCAGATTGATACTGATGGTTCTGATTAAGGCAGGGTCGGTGTAAATCACATTCCGGTTGAAAGAATTATCTTCCTGCAAAACTCTGGCCGCCAGCAAGGTGTCCCTGATTTCTCTTTCGGCCGCACTCATAATCCAACTCCCTTCTGCCACTCGCAAGGTCCAAATCCGATCAGAACCGCTCTGACCGTTTCTGTCTCCCAGCTTAGCGAAGGAGGGCTCAAAAAGCAAGTGGATACCGGATTTAATTAATGAAGAATGAGTCGAGGTTCAAAATTAAAATTGTACCAAAATTAGACGATCGTCTGATTGTGGAACAATTACAAAATTAATTAATGTTGGATTGTCGAATGGAACACTGTGGAGCCTGTCCGCCTCTGGTGGGGATGTGGGAACTATGCTGGAGGGGATTTATGTACCAGTTCTAGTGTAAAGAAACCCGCCGAGTTTAGATCAACGACGGGTTCATATGAGATAGATACGCTACGCACAGTTTATGGTGAAGAATTGTCATGCACGATCAATTCTATGCCGCCCGTGGTCAAAACGACGAAGTTGTCGTGCGGCTGGATCACGAAGGAGTACACGGCCCTACCCCATTCTTTGGTCTCGATCTTAAGAATCTTGAATTCGCCAACCGCTGATCTGGCCTTGACCTTACCGGTCCGAATCCACCCCTTCTCTGAACCGCCATAGAGACGTTGGCTGGGCGAGCAAGTAATGCTGCCGCCGCGGAGAAAAGTGATTATCCTCAACTCTGGTTCTGATCCGACATCGACACGGGTGATTTGGCCAACGACCAGTTGTTTGGCCCCATAGTCATAACAGTAAACATGGTCATTTGTTTTGAGACCCTCAATCGCTACGCGACCAGCCGGAGTATGAACCAAAGTACCAACCGGGAAACAATTATGACCACCACTGCTGTGGAAAGAATCAAACTTAGATCCTCCACCACCCCCAAACAACGACCCCAGAATCCACAACACAACCACTATTCCGATAATCCACCACCACATAGGCATCTCCCTTTCAAAAAACCAGTAGACCGTATGTCCTAAACTACTTTTTAGATTACTCGCAAAGTAGCGTGGTGTCAAACCAATATGACCCTAGCATCGAAAACAAAAAACTCCCCATTAGAGAAGTTCTTTGCTTGCCTCGCGTTGCCTAACGCAAAGTCGGGCAGATCGCCTGTGGATAAACTTGATTCCCATTTTCTTTTATGTATACTTAGAATGTCTTTCGGTTTTTTCGACCGGAAGGGCATAACATCCAAGAGCAACCCTCCGCGAGGAGGGTTGCTTTTATTTGTTTCCCCTTTCCTTGTCTAATTCTGCTCTGTGTTTCAATTCTTTTCCCCAAATCCCATCAACATTAAGAATGTCAGTGTATCCATCCGCCCCGGTCCTTAGTTCCTCAGACACATTATTCCTGGAAGAAAAAACAAAAACTCTTTTACCATGTTTCCTTAAATAAGTAATCAATGGAAGAAAATCGGAATCCCCCGTAAAGAAAACCGCCGTCCCGTATTTCTTTAGATGATGAAGTGAATCAATAGTAATTTCCACATCCATATTTCCTTTTTCTTCTACAATATTTCCTCGCTCGGTTAAGACGTTGATTCTCTTCAATTCCTTTTTTACAACAAAAATCCCCAGTCCCTTCTTAAGAAAAGTAAAGAATTTATGTTTACCATCTAAGCTGTACTTTCTTGTACCTTCTGCCGGATACGCAGTATAGTAAAACACTTTAATTGAAGTTCCATTAAACTTTTGCTTGATATATTCAGTTGTCTTAGCGTAATCCAAAAATTTACTTTTCGTTTTCTGCGCCGCCCATAAATTAGAGGCATCTATAAAAACATAAATCATACCCGCCTTTTGCTCGACCGGAGATTGTTCCATAACATTATTAAATCATCCAATAGGACCCAAGTCTAATTTGGTGGGAATCGGTCAGGTGTTCTCCACTTGCACAATTTGGATACCGGATTTGGTTGGGAAATAAAAGAAAGACCGCCGGGCGAACCATGCGGTCTTGATTAACAAAAAGGATCGGGGGTAGGACAGAGGCTTCCGCTCTAACTGGCCCGTCGGTCGAACGAGACTATGATCACTTGTCTCACGGCTCCCCGTTCTCAACTCTCCATTTTTGCCAGTCATTTCTGTGTCCTCACGCGCTGGCGCTTGTGAGTAGACGCCGAACGCCGAGCTTCTAGGAACATTAGTGTGCCCGCCCCCGACCATGGGAGATGATAACATTAAAAATGGCAAAAGAAAAAAGCCCCGTTGATACGATCGCTGGGGCTTGGGATAATGAGGATTGAACGCGTTACTTCGTCTCGTTCAACTCCTTCCTCATTTGTTTTTTTCCTTTCACTTTCGTGCCTTGAGTTCTCTCAAGATCTCTTGCACTATTTTCTCGCTCTCGGCGCGGCGGATTTTCTCCGCTAACTCGTGGAGCTTCATCATCTCATTTAGTTTTTCGGTGATGAAAAGCGATCGGTCTAGGGGAGTAGACATCATGACGGGCGATTCAAATCTCTCACCGATAGCAATGAGTTTTTCGATCACCAGCCAGAGCCCAAGCAGTCTGTCTTCCGCTGGCGCAATCTTTTCCAACCGCCCGCGCCGTCTTTGGACATTGTACATTGCCCGCAGGCGCCCCAACTGACCGCCATCGAGATAGAGGATGTAATCCACATCAGCCGTCTCGGTATCCACAATCCCATTGACCACGAAGGGTAATTTGACTCCCTCCTCCTGGCCGTCCAAGGAAGCCACCAAAGTAAATTCGGTGGTGCGGGGGTTAAGGGGCCCTCGTTCACTGCGGAGACGAAGGGTATCAAACAGTTCCTCACGACTCGGTCCATTGATGATGTCGTACGACATCGGTTTGGTAGCCATCGGCCACCTCCTTTTGAAAGAACATTCTCTTGATTAGCGGAAAAGAATCCAAACCGCGTTGCTCTGACGAGCCACCCACCCGTACAGGCAGGAATTAACACCAACTTGATGCTAGCATACCAATATAAATCTGTCAAATAAAAATGGAGATGCCGGGAATCGGTCACACATAATTTTCTGCTGAAAATTTGCGCGACCCCGCCTCACTCGCCTCCGCTCGTTCCGGCTTTCAATTCCCGCCGACATTCCATATCCCAAACGCGCACAAAAAACTACCCATTAGGGTAGTTTTTTGGTGGCGTTGGAGCACTGTGAAGGATGTGGGAACTATGCTGGAGGGGGTTTACATCCCGGTTCTGGTATGAAAAACCCGCACCCTGTGAGTGTGCGGGTTCGCAAGGCGAACCATGCGGTCTAGGATCAATTTTCGGATCTAGATAGAACCCGGATAATCTCGATCAAGCGGCTTTGCAAATCCTTGAAGTGTTCAATCTGCCAGTGTTGATAAAGGCCTAAGACTTGGCCAACGTTCATCGAGTCGGCGTCTACTTCAAGTCCTAAACCCTTAAAGTAGCCGCAGAAGAAATCACGCAATCTGACCCACTGCTTAGCTGCCTCGATACGATCAAGGGCATCACGGAAGCTAATCTTTCGACGCGCTGCTAATCTCGTCTCTAGACTAGTCAACTCTTCGACTCGCGCCATGATCTCCGGTTCATATCTGATAATGATCTGACCGATAGCCTCGTTAGTTCGTTCCAGAGTTTCCAAAAGTCTGATGGAAATCTCACCCTTTGCCCGGACGAACTTGCTTAATTCCTTTCTGTAGGTCCCCGGTAATTGAGAAACGATAGCCGGTAAGTTTTGCAACAGAATCTGGCGACTTGTTCTACTCACGGTTTCACCTCCTTACTTTTAAGAATTTTCTCCTCCGTCTTCCACAAGAATGGAATGGAACTGAACTTAAGGGTTGTTAGAATCAACCATATCACAGCGTAAAGAGGGCAGAAGATCGGACCTAAAATCAGAATCCAAAACCATTCGCCCCAATCGCTGCTTAACCCAATCGAAATGAAAAACCAGATCACGCCAATCACAATCAGTCCTCGCTCTGACGCGATTAGAAGTGTACACGCGTAAAGAACGATCAAAAACCAACCGGTGATTATAATTGGCGCACGGCCGGTATTCGTTTTTAGGGATGAAATGCCTTGACCGAGGATGACGAATAGACCACCTAACGCCCATAGTCCAAAAAAGTAAAGAACATACCTCAATTCCCACAGTAATTCCATCAGTTTGTCCATATCCACGAGTGTTTCCTTTCTTTTCCATTCTTCCCCTTGTTTACTGATTTTTAAAGATCTGAACCTTATTCAAGCTATTACTCATAGTATAGGTTGTCAATGGCCTGGGCCGGCAAGGGAAACTTAAGCATTATAATTGTGCATCGGGGATCGGTCAGACGTTCTCCACTCGTCGCCATTCGAACAATTTGGTAACTAGACCTTTTTGGTATTTATTAATCAAGTTTTCTTTCTTTTCCCGTCGCCATTTTTTGATTTGAATTTCTCTTTGGCGGGCTTCGGTTAATGTTGAATATTCCTCCAGAAATACGATTTTGAAATCCGGTTTGGATTTGGTGAACCTCGCGCCCCGTCTAGAGTTGTGGAAACCAACACGCTCTTCTGGATTCTCACTTATGCCAACATACAATTTGTTGGCGGAATTTTTAATCATGTAGACGAAGGGCATGAATAAATTATCTCTCAATTTTCATTCAAGACAAATAGCCCCTCGACTCTCGCCTGCGGTGAGCGCAGTCGAACCGCTCGGGACATTCGCCTCGTTCGCACGACAAAAACTCGATCCCTTGGTTTTGGTCGAGTGGTTTACCATGAGCGAGTCCCGAGTTTATCGAGGGGCGAGTCGAATGGAGATGCCGGGAATCGAACCCGGGTGCAAGGAGGAAACAAAGGTGAGTCTACCGATCTAGCCGATTTTGAATTTTGACCGAGAACCGTCGAAAACGGCAAAATCGCTTCTCGGCGAGTCTCTTGAGTTTCGGTTACTTAGTGAGACGCTAAATTCCCTATCCCGAAGATTATGACACCCGTTATCCCCTATCGGAAGTCAGGAAAACGGACGCCGGTTTAAGCGTAAGCGAAAACCGGAGCAAAAGCGCGGGCGAACCCGTCCTTTACTTTAGAGAATAAGTTGGCACTTATTCGATGGCTCGTTAGATTAGCGAGTTACGAGCGCGCTCGACCGGCACACATTTTTTTAAACTCCTTGTCTAGGCCGATCATCCCCATAAAATAGCTTGTAGCTGTTAGCTTCTTAGCTTTTCAAAGACCTCGCCATTTCGCGTTCGGTATCGCGCCGTTTAATCGCTTCCCGTTTATCATACTTCTTTTTGCCTCGGGCCAAAGCGATTTCTACCTTGATTCGCCGCCCCTGACTATACACCCTGACCGGGATGATTGTCAATCGTTTTTCGTTGCCGGCCGCGGCTAGTTTGACAATCTCTTTTTTGGTCAGGAGTAGCCGCCGCGTTCGGCGGGAATCATAATCAGCCGGCGTATTGGCCGACTGATAAGGCGCGATGTCGGCATTGACGAGGTAAACCTCTTGACCGCGGACAATCACATAAGCGCCGGCGAGGTTGACCCGTCCGGCTTTGATTGACTTAACCTCCAGCCCGATCAATTCCAGACCGGCTTCGAATTTATCCAGCAGTTCGTAACGGAAACCGGCCTGACGATTGTCCGCAAAAATCAGCATCCAGTTAATTCTAACACACTTCCTTTTTTGCCCAATTTCTGTATATTGATCAATAATTATGGAATCGCCGCGTGGTAAAATCATCAACCAATTCAGCCGCCAGATCCTGGGGACGGTTTTTATCCTGATGCTCCTCGTCAGTCTCTACGCTTTCTGGAGCGAAGAAGCGAACAAAACGTCGGAGATTTCGCTTTCGCAGTTGGCCGGCGAGATTAAGTCAGGCGCGGTCAAAGAAGTAACGGTGCAGGGCGACAGTTTAGAAATTAGCTACCAAGACGGGACGAACAGCCGATCACAGAAAGAAGTCGAAACATCGTTGTCCGAAACCCTGACTAATTACGGCGTTACCGCTGAAGAATTGAAGACCGTCAAACTCATGATTGAGAATCCCGGCGGCCTCGGCTTCTGGTTGCTCAATCTCCTACCCTTTGCCTTGCCGATTCTTCTCATCTTGTTCTTTGTCTGGATGATCTCGCGGCAAGTCCGGGGCGCCTCGATGCAGGCCTTTTCTTTCGGCCAATCCAAAGCCAGGATCATTGATCCCAATAACCAGCAGCAGAAAATCACTTTCAAGGATGTGGCCGGGGTCAAAGAAGCCAAGGAAGAACTGTTGGAGATCGTTGATTTCTTAAAAAATCCGAAAAAGTTTCTTGACATCGGGGCCAAAATCCCGAAAGGCGTGCTCTTGATGGGCGCGCCGGGGACGGGCAAAACTTTGTTGGCCCGAGCCGTGGCCGGCGAGGCCCAGGTGCCCTTCTTTTACCTCTCGGGTTCGGAATTCGTGGAAATGTTTGTCGGCGTCGGCGCCTCGCGCGTCCGCGATCTCTTCAAACTGGCGAAGAAGGCGGCGCCGTCAATCGTCTTCATTGACGAGATTGACGCCATCGGCCGGCACCGCGGTTCCGGGCTTGGCGGCGGCAACGACGAACGGGAACAGACTCTGAACCAGATTTTGGTTGAGCTGGACGGTTTTGAACCGAATGAAAAATTAATCGTCATGGCGGCGACCAACCGGCCGGATGTGCTCGATCCGGCCTTGCTCCGGCCCGGACGCTTTGATCGGCGAGTGGTGCTGGATAAGCCGGACATTAAGGACCGGGAAGAGATCCTGACGATTTACGCCAAGAAAAAACCCCTGGCCGAGGATGTCAATCTTCGCACCATCGCCGAACGGACCCCGGGCTTCTCCGGCGCCGATCTGGCCAATGTGATGAACGAGGCCGCGATTTTGGCGGCCCGCGAGAATCGTCAGCGCGTCAGCCAATACGACCTCATCCGGTCGGTGGAAAAGGTGATGCTGGGGCCCGAACGGCGAAGCCATATCCTCTCGGACAAAGAAAAGAAAATCACGGCTTACCACGAGATCGGCCACGCCCTTACGGCCTCGGTCCTGCCGCATTCTGACCCGGTGCATAAAGTCTCAATCATTTCTCGCGGTCACGCCGCCGGCTACACCTTGAAGTTGCCGACCGAGGACCGGAAGCTTCAGTCGCGAAAAGAATTTTTGGACGATATCGCGGTTTCGCTGGCCGGCTACACGGCCGAGGAAATGATCTTCGGCGACATCACCACCGGCGCCGCGAGCGATATTGCCGTGGCTACAGCCCTCGCCCGCGATATGGTGACGAAGTACGGCATGAGCGACAAACTCGGTCCGGTGGCGCTTGACCTCGGCAGCCAGAAATTCTGGGGCGGTTACGGCACTTTGGCCGAGAAGTACTCATCCGAGGCCGTGTCAGCGGCGGTGGATCAAGAGGTAAGCCAAATAATGAACGAGGCTCGGGCGCGGGCCAAACAAATTTTGACTAACCAACGGGCGGCCCTTGATGGTTTAGCCGCCGAACTGGTGCGTCTGGAAACGATCGAGCGCGAGGAGTTTGAAAAACTGCTGCTACTCCACGGCATCCAGCCGAAACTAAAGACCGAGGAGGCAAAGATCACGCCGCCGGGCATGTAGCTCAACGGCAGAGCAAGCGTCTTATACACGCTAGGTTCTTGGTTCAAATCCAAGCATGCCCATTGTTGTTTAATTTATGTTACAATTGAGAAATAGGGTTTATTAGAATTAGAAAAAATGAATTATGAATAAAAACAAAACCATTGAGTGGATCTTGCGGATCGCCGTGGCCGGTGAATTCTTGGGCCACGGCGTTTTCGCTTTGCAAGGTAAAACGCAATGGGTCGGCTGGTTTGCCAATTTCGGCGTGAGTGACATCAATTTGGCGACGCAACTGTTATTTTTAGTCGGCGTAATGGATCTTCTCGTCGCCCTGATCGTTCTTATCAAACCGCTGAAACCGATACTGCTCTGGGCCGCGTTCTGGGGTTTCTGGACCGCGCTCGTCCGGCCGCTGGTCGGCGAGCCGATCTGGGACTTCATTGAGCGCTTCGCCAACTGGGGCGCGCCGCTCGCGCTGTACTATCTGTTGAAAAACAAAACCGCGGTTGACCAAACGCCGAATCATTAAATCAATAAAAAAGGCGCCGTACCCGCTAGGTCGTGCGCCTTGCTGTCAACACTCGGTATTGATAGTTCACTTCAGATCGGCAATGGCGATCTTGAAATCCCGTTCGTTTTTGGACGAATAGATTTTCTTGGCCGTCTCAAACAGCTTGCAGGTTTCAGTAACCTTATCTCTCGCTTGGGGACTCGGTTGCCGCCAGTTTTGAATGAGGCCGATAATCTTTTCAATCACAATCATCAGCACCCGCTCCTTGCCGCCAAAATGGAAACTCTGACGCAAATCATCCGCCGCCTTCTCGGCCGCTTGCTTCTGGGCAAGGAGGTTGGCCGGCACGCCACGATCCTCGTGTTTGCCACAACCCATCCCTTGCAATCGTTGATCCCACGCCATCACGATCTCATCGTGACCTTTTGGAATCTTCGTCGCCTTGATGAGATTCGCTATCGAGTTCAGCTCATCATAGCTATTCACTCGGGCGATCGCTTCCACCACCGTCTCGTGGAACGGCCGCAACTCGGTTTGCTCTGTCTGTTCTGTCGTCATCTGGTTTTCTCCTTTCAAGGAATGCCGCCGCCCTGCCTACCGGCAGGCAGGCGTCAGGCAGGGCTCACTACGGCCGATTTCAAAGATCAAGCGACACATTGCCGCTTTCCGAGTTTATTACTACAGGAAGGTCGGGGTCTTGTCAATCTTGCAAATTTTATCAAGACGAATTGTTAGACACCGAGTGTTTAACAACTGCTGGAATTACCGAAGTGTCCGGCAAGCACATTGTTTGACATCAACTAACTATGGGCAGTAAGATAGAGGATATGAAAACGTTTCTGGCCACAATCCTTCTCATCGGTTTCGTTAGTTTGGCGGTTTTTGGTTTTGCGGAAATGACGATGTCGAACGGGCACAGTAATCTTACTCATAAAACTTGTCTGGCCTCGGCGGTGCAAAACACCGACTGCCCGAATGAGTTCGGCAATTTCGGCTCGGCTTTTTTCCACATCGCGGCGTTCAAATTCTTCTCGACCCTGACTTTAGAAACCATGCTTTGGCTTCTGGCCATTCTGGCGCTCGTGGCGACAATCTTCCGGCGCCGCGCTCTCACCTCCCGCCAGCTTCAACTTTCAATTTCCAATTTCCAATCTCTAATCTCTAATCTCTCACCTCTCACTTCCCACCTCCAACTTCTACGCCGTTGGCTGGCGCTTAAAGAATTGAGCCCGACTCGCTAATTTTCTCTACCCCGTCACCTCGGGGATTATCAGAAAATTAAGCGAATCGTAATGAACTCAAAAACCTTATTTAGTTTAATCGTCATCATTCTCGTGCTCGTCGGGCTCACGGCTTGGTCTAGACAGAGCGCTCCTTCAAACAATAGTCAAAATAGCAAACAGGGCAAAGCTGAACTTGCCGCCGCCGAAACCAGTTTTGACTTCGGCGCGATCAAGATTAACGGCGGTCTAGTCAGCCACGGCTTCGCCGTCAGAAACAGCGGCGCGGCGCCGCTCGCAATCAAAAAAATCTACACTTCCTGCATGTGCACCACGGCGGTCTGGACCGGCCCGGACGGCCAGACGGCCGGGCCTTTCGGCATGCCCGGCCACGGTTCAATACCGACCATCAACGAAATACTCGCTCCCGATCAGGAAGCGACGGTGGCCGTCACTTTTGATCCGGCGGCCCACGGACCGTCCGGCATCGGCCGAGTCGAGCGCTTGATCTATCTGGAAACTGACGACGCCGAACCGTTAATTCTTAAATTCACCGTCAATGTCACGCCGTGATAAATTCTTTTGGCTTCTGGCTGTCGGCGCTGGCCTCATCGCGATCGCCATCTTTTTCCGCTACAACCAGAGCGCCGCCGGACTCCTCTGGAACTGGAGCCAGGGCGGCGTTTGGCTCCTGCCGCTCGTCCTGGTCGCGGCGCTCGTCGACAGCATCAATCCCTGCGCTTTCTCCATCCTCTTGATCACCATCGCTTTTCTCGTCAGTCTCGGCCGGACCAGAGGAAAAATTGCCGCGATCGGCGCCAGCTACATTGCCGGCATTTTCGTCGTCTATCTCCTGATTGGTCTCGGCATCCTAAAAACTCTCCATCTCTTCAACACGCCGCACTTCATGGCCAAGGCCGGCGCCTGGGCGATCATCGCCTTCGGGCTGATCGGGCTCATCAATCATTTCTTCCCCCGCTTTCCGTTGAAACTCAAAATTCCCCAATCAGCTCACGGCTGGATGGCGAAATTGATGGAACAGAGTTCGTTGCCGGCGGCTTTCACGCTCGGGGCCCTCGTCGGCGTCTGCGAATTTCCCTGCACCGGCGGGCCGTATCTCCTTGTCCTCGGCCTCTTGCACGACCAAAATCCTGGCGGCAGTCGCGCTCGGCCTGATTATTCTTAGTCTTTAATCACCAGATGAACACAAACGTCGTTGGAAAAAATGAAATTGATATTCAGGAACTGATCAAGCGAGTGGAAAAAATGAAGCAATCCGGCACGGCCGATCTCTCAACCGAAGAAGATCTGTCTATCGCCATAATGAACTTAATCAGTCTGGAAGAACATTTCTTTTTCACCGCCGCTAAAACCGGCAAACCGGATTACTTTGATCTGCTCGGCCGCACCCGCGCCATTCGCAAAAAACTCTTGGCCAAACTGCTGGACAAAAACGAAGGCGAAACTTGGTGCATCGGCAAACACCTCTTGGCCACCACCATGCGCCTGATGGAAGTCGGCACCAAACTTTGGAGCGACAACAGACGCTCGGAAGCCGAGGCGGTCTTCGGGCAGGCCGAGGAAACCTACGCTCTCTTCTGGGCCGTGCGCTTGAAAGTGGTCGACGCCGCGGCCTTCAAGACAATGGCGGCGGCGGAACAGCCCTGGACCCTGAAAGATATCGTTAACAAATTAGTTGATTGCTGTGATGAGTAAAAAAATTTTACTGCTTTTCGTTGTAATTTTGAGCTTTGCGCTTTTAGCTTTACGTTTGGCATCTCGAGAGGGCCAGGACGCGGCCGCGCTCGCCGATTTCGCTCAATGCTTGGCCGCGCGCGGCGCCGTGATGTATGGCGCCAACTGGTGCCCGCACTGCCAGGAGGAAAAGACGGCCTTCGGCGCCGCCTTCCGGTTCATCAATTATGTCGAATGTCCGGATGAACCAAAGCGGTGCCTCGCGGCCGGAATCGAGAATTATCCGACCTGGATTTTTTCGGACGGCCGGAAGTTTGTCGGCCGGCAAGGTCTGGAACGGTTGGCCGAAGCCAGTGGTTGCATTTTACCAACCCCGCTTGAATCATGACGATCAATTGGTCCAGACTGAACGCCGGCAGTCTCAAAAAAATCGGCCGGACGCCGCTCGTCCGAATCGGTCAGATCTTGGCTAAATTAGAATCCGCAAATCCCACCGGCAGCATCAAAGACCGCATTGCCCTGGCGATGATCGCCGGCGCAGAACAAGAAGGCAAACTCAGGCCGGGCGACACCATTATTGAACCAACGAGCGGCAACACCGGTATCGCTCTCGCTTTCATCGCCATGGTCAAACATTATCACCTCACCGTGGTCATGCCGGAACATATGAGCGAGGAGCGCAAAACGATTATTCGCCGGCTGGGCGGCGCTTTGGTCCTGACACCGCGCTCGCTTGGTTTCCCCGAGGCCGTGCGCTTAGCCCGTCAATTGGCCAGACGACCGCACTGCTTTATGCCCAACCAGTTCGCCAATCCCCATAATCTGAAAGCCCAAGAAGCCACGGGACGGGAAATCCTCGCGGCCCGACCGGAAACGGAAATTGACGCCGTGGTCGCCGGTGTCGGCACCGGCGGGACGCTGATGGGCATCGCGCGGGCAATTAAAGAGCGCTGTCCTAAAGCAAAGGTGTTCGCGGTTGAACCGGCGGAGGCACCGATTATTTCGCAAGGCCGCCGGGCCACCGTCAACGAGCATCAGATTCAGGGCATTGGCGATGGATTTATTCCTGATCTGCTGGACTTAAAACAAGTTGACGATTGCCTGACTGTCGGGAGTCAAGAAGCCATTGCCCGAGCGCGGCGGCTCCAGGAGGAAAACGGCCTCGATGTCGGCGTCAGTTCCGGCGCCAACATCGCCGCCGCCGAGCGTCTGGCCAAACATTTCCGCACCATTGTCACGGTCCTGCCTGATGGCGGCGAGAAATATCGCAGTCTAGGATTATAAGGTAAAATGAAAAACATGCCATCAAACAATTTAAAGATTGTAATATTCATCGTCGCGCTCGTCGGCTTGCTCCAAATTCTGCCTGACCCAAAACCGAGCAACGCCCCGCCGGCCGGGGCACCGCTACTGAACTCAACGCCGATCGAATTGGAAAAAACCGAAACCGAAATTGCCTTGCCGATTCCCCGCGAGGAGATCATAAACATGCTCATCACAGCCGGCGTTGTTGATCCTGACAAAATCGATGTTGAAAGATTAACTGACTTGCATCTCTTATGGGCTTTTGGGCTGGCCAACAAAAATCCGATTTTGGAAACCGGACCGATGATGGACCAGCGCTACGGCGGCGCGGGACGATTTGCCTCCACCGGCGGCTGGACGCTGGCCAAAGGAAATGCGATGGATCATTACGGCGCGCATCAATTTGTCATTCTCACCGCCGAACAGCAAACTCTGGTCGAAAAACTGGCGAAAAACATTTACCGGCCGTGTTGCGATAACGCCACTTATTTTCCGGATTGCAATCACGGCATGGCCATGCTCGGACTCCTTGAGTTGCTAGCGGCCAATGGCGCGAGCGAGGAGGAAATGTGGCAAACGGCGCTCACCGCCAACCGGCTCTGGTTCCCGGATGCCTACGCGACGATTGATGAATACTTGAGCAAGAACGGGAAAAATCCTGCAACGGTTCCGCCTCAAGAAATTCTCGGCGTGGCCTACTCCAGCGCTTCCGGTTACCAACGCGTTTTAGCAGCGGTCAAACCGCCAACCAGCGGCGGCGCCAGTTGCGGCGTATGATAAAATACCTTTACGGAATCAGCGCGGGCGGAGCTCTGTTCGGACTCTACTGGCTAATCGTCAGTTTAATTTCCGGCTGGGAGTTCGCTGTGATCCAATTCAGCGCTTACTGGTACTTCATCGTTGCTCTCGCCGCCGGCTTCGGTCTCCAGATCGGATTATACCGCCATTTGCAGGCACTGATCGCCGGCCGAAAAGCAACGGGCCGGGTCGTCGCCGTCTCCGGCGCCACCTCGACTGTCGCCATGCTTTCTTGTTGCGCTCACTACCTAACGAATGTCCTACCGGTAATCGCGACTGCTGGCGTTATCAGCTTAATCGGCCAATACCAAATTGAACTGTTCTGGCTCGGTCTGGCCCTTAATCTCGCCGGACTTGGCTACATTATCAGACAAATAATTAAATTTCGCCGTTCATGAAGTACTTAATCATTATTTTAGCGCTTATCGCCGTTCTGTCGTTCTTCTGGCTGAAACAAGAGGCGATAACGCCTACAAACCTCGAGACGAAAACGACGAGCGAAGGCGGGGTTACGATTGCTGTCACGCCGCAAATGCTCGACGAGACCAAATTTCGTTTTCGTATTACCCTTGATACTCACGCCGGAGAACTTGACACTGATCTGACGCAAGTCTCGACTCTCATTGACGACCAGGGTCGGATCTATAAACCAACCGGTTGGGAGGGTGACCCGCCGGGCGGACATCATCGCGAGGGAGTGCTCGCCTTTGGTCCAATTGCATCGGTCTCGCAGACTCTGCAGCTGACCATCCGGCAAATCGAGGGTGTGCCCGAGCGGCAGTTTGTGTGGATAACGAATCCTTGATACTTGAAAATCAATCAAAAATCTAACCACTCTCTCACGGTCGGAAATAGTTGGTTACATTTATTATTCAAGGTCAATATCGTAAGAGGTCGATTATTTGGAACTATTACGGTCGCTTTACCCTTAAGTTAGTTGATGCTAAAGTCAAAATACGAAAAAAGTAATAGTAATAATTGCGCTTACATGAAGTCAGTAGTAGATGTCGTTGGAGAAATTCGAAAATCACAATCAGCGAATTTTCATCGCGGTAAATCTTGGGAATATTGTTATGCTTTTTTTAGAAATCATGAAAAATTTAGTGATAATGAGAAACTTCTAGATTTTGCTGCTCTACATCTAGGTTTTTTCCTTGCCAGTTGGGGAATGTTTCGAGGTTCAAGTTTCTTACTACAAAAAGATTATAAATTTTATATTTCAATTGTTGAAATTCTTACAGATTCAGAATATAACAGACTGTGGGATATTGATTTTTTGAACAAATCGAAAGAGCAAAATCAAGATGTTGATTTGCTATTTCGACTTAAAGAAGAACTGGAAAATAAAATTATCGAAAATAATACAAAAGATAAAGACGGAGGACATGAAATGAATTTGATCATAACGAAAATAATAATGGCGACTATGGGATGTGTCCCTGGATACGACAAATATTTCAAAGGTGGATTAAAAAATTGGTTAAATGAAAAAGAAAAATTTCAAAAAGAAGAAATTAGGAGATACCTTAATTTTAAAAAAGATTCGTTTAAAAATTTATTAAATCTAGTAAATGAAAATAATAAACTCAAAAATATATGCGACTCGAAACAATATCTTAAAAAAACAAGAGTTGAATACCCACCAATGAAATTACTAGATTTGTTTTTTTGGCTTATAGGACGTGAAATGGTTATTAGCAAGGTGTCGCCTTGACATGAAAAAATTATGGAAAGGAATCACCACTCGTTAGCTATTTTTGAGAATTTCAGAATTCGTCGCCACTATGATGAGAAACAGGAAACTTGGTATTTTTCTGTGATTGATATTATTGCGGCCTTGACGGAACAGTTGGACTATAATCGTGCTAAAACTTATTGGACAACACTCAAAAATCGCTTAAAAAATGAGGGGAGTGAAGTGGTCACAAAATGTGACCGGTTGAAAATGTTGGCTCAAGATGGAAAAAAGCGCGAAACCGATGTGGCAAATGTAGAAACAAACTGACGGATTATTGGAGCGAACACAACGTGAAAAAAGGAGAAGAATTTGCCATCCTCACAAATATCATTCACGAAGAGTGGAGCGAATTATCGGTAAAAAATCACAAAAATCTGAAAGGTTTGAAAACGCAGAATCTTCGTGACCATATGAGTGAAGAAGAATTGATTTTCACTGCCTTGGCGGAACTTTCTACCAGAAGAATTGCGGAGACGGACAAAACGGAAGGGTTGGAGGAAAATAAAATTCCGGCAAAGAAAGGCGGAGAAATTGCCAAAAATGCGCGGCTAGCGCTTGAAGAAAAAACCGGAAAATCTGTTATAACAGGAGAAAATTACTTGCCAAAGAAGAAAATCGCCAAAATCCTTCAGTGATTATCCACAGCCAGTGTTTGACAGATAGGATATAGGGGTATATGGTTCACTTATGGTAGACCAAAAGATAAAGAAGCGGGCGATCCATCGCGCGAAGATCATTCGCGGTCAGTTAGGCGGTCTGATCAAAGCGATTGAGAAAGAGGACTATTGTCCCGAACTCTTGGGGCAGTCCCTCTCCATTCAAAGGTCACTCAAGAGTCTTGACGCTTTCCTGCTCGAGAATCATTTGCGAACGCATGTTAAGCACCAAATGCGACATTCGGGAGAGGAAGAGAAAGCGATCAAAGAATTAATCAAGGTGTACACATTGTCAAATAAATAAAGGTAATTATGTTTAACTTTTTGAAGAAAAAATGCCCGGTCTGTAAAATGGGGTTGGAAAAAGGAAAAGTTTACCCCGAAGGGTTCGGCAAAAAGTTTTGTTCGGAAAATTGCAAAGAGGACTTTCGGAAGCAGTTAGCCAAAGAACAATCACGGCCGGCTCGCGGCGGTTGTTGTCATTAAAAGCGAAGCCCCGTACCGAACTTTGTTCTGGTGCGGGGGTTGAAAATTAATAATTAACTTTGATTAAAAATCAAATGAATCAAAATCTAAACAATCTGGACAGGACTTTGCGGTTTGCGCTGGCCGTATGGTGGCTTGGCCCGTTGGCTCCGACCTTTGACGTCGAATGGGGCAACTGGCTCATTGCGGCCATAGGTTGGATTGCGCTCGTTGAAAGTTTCTTTAGTTGGTGCGGGCTCCATAGTCTATTCGGCATTAACAACAAAAATTAAAAATTACTACTATGCTTTCACTAAAACGATACAGCTGGCTCTGCGTGGTATGAAAAAAGATTTTTTGGCGCTGAAAGTCATCGGCCTGGGTTCTCCCCACTGCGCCATGATTGTGGAAAAGGCAATAAAGACCCTGCCGGGAATTGAAAAAGTGGAGATTGATTACAGCAACAGTCGGACCAGGGTGGTTTTTGATTCGGGAAAAGTCAGCGAGCGGGAAATTGAAAAAGTCATTGACGACGCCGGCTACGAAGCGATCCGGGAGACCTCCGAAGCCGGAAACCTTCTGGAGCGGGAAAAACAGGAAAGAGAAAATGAATTGTCGGTCTTGAAAAAACAAATACTGGTTGGCGCGATTCTCTCGG
>JACOZG010000022.1 GCA_016181465.1 Candidatus Vogelbacteria bacterium
ATGTCCCAAGACCGAGACAGCCCGAATGGTAAGGTCAGAATCCAGGCCGGTCTGGTGATCGCGCCGCCCGCATCGGTTTTTTCGCTGATCATCGTTACCGTTTCTAAAACCGGAATCTGGCCAAAGACCAGATTCCAATTGCCCCAAAACGCGCTGGCTATCAAAACCGCCAACGCCATCCAGAGAACTGTGAATCTTGTCCAATCTTTCTTTTCCACCATTCTCACACCTTGCCTTTCTTTGTAAAAGACCGATTTTGTTCGTTCGTTTCGTCCCGTTGATTTCCGCTATCTATTATGCACAAAACTCAAAGACCGTCAATCAGTTCCATATATGGAACCGGTAGCACTAACTAGCGGCGGCGGAACGGCGGCCAGCTGGCGGCACTGCGGAGTATGGCTTTAACGGCTCGGGCGCCGCGCCGAATGATTGTCCCCTGTTTCTTGCGCCAAGTCTTGATTTCTCTGACTAATTCATCCTTCGCTTCGTCAATCGCCGCGTAAAGATCGCCGGTTTCAGACTCGGAGCGGAAGCGGCGGCCGGACCAAGCGAGATTAATCTCGGCGCGAAAAACATCGCCGTGTTTATGATGTTGATTGACGCGCCCGAGTTCTACCTCGGCCAGACCATCGTCGCCAGTTTTATAACCGTCAATCAATTTTTCTATCACGGCCAGTTTTTCAATCGTATAACCGCGCCAGGTCTCATTCAATGCCAGATTAATCGCCTTAAAATTGACTCTCATGTGATCTATGTCTTAAGCCGACCATAGCGTCCGATGAGTTCTGTCTGATCCAGAATATGACCGCGCATCGCCGCCAGCACTTCGGTCTTGGTTGCGCCCGGCGGAAGGGGCAATTCAATATCCAGAACGTAAAGTTTGAAAAAATAACGATGGACGCCGTCGGGCGGGCACGGACCTTCGTAATTGGCATTGCCGGCCGTCCCGAGCCCGAGTTGGCCGGCTGGCGGCTCGCCCTCCTTGAGTTCGGCTGTCTGCGGCGGCAGATTATAAACTACCCAATGATCCCAGACCCCCGCCTGACCGTCGGGCAGGCCAGCTGGCGCGTCCGGATCATCCATAATGAGAGTCAACGACTTCGCGCCGGTCGGCACGCCGCTGATCTGGAGCGGCGGGCTGAAATTATTGCCGTCGCAGGTATATCTTTCCGGAATCAAACCATTGTGGTTAAAAGCCGAGCTAGACAAACGTAAAATTTTAGTCATAACAGTTTTTGGGTAAAACATAAACCCGATAACTAAAATAATAACCAGCGCGCCGATAATAATCAATTTATTTTTAATCAGCCAAACCATCATCAACATTATACATTATCAGCAGTATAATAGGACAATGATGGCACCGTTTATGTATCAGACGTTTATCAAACCAATTCTCTTCCGATTTGAAGCCGAGCGGGTGCATGATTTTTTCACAACCCTGGGCGAACAATTGGGCCGATTTCGGCTTACCCGCCGCGTCCTCGATTGGCTTTACAATTATCACGGGCCGGATATTTCTAAAATCGTTGACGGTCTTAATTACCGAACGCCATTTGTCCTAGCTGCTGGTTTTGATTACAACGGACGCTTGTCTGGAATTTTGCCGTCTTTGGGTTTCGGTGGCGAAGAAGTCGGTTCCGTAACCTTCCGCCCTTCGGCCGGCAATCCGCCGCCGCGCCTCCGGCGCCTGCTGGCGCAAAGGAGTAATGGCCAAGGCAACAAAGTTTTTAATCCACTTTGATTCTTTAGTGATTATTTCTTGATTATAGCATACCTAAACTCCAAGATACCGCACCTCTTCGTCAAGCTGAATGCCGAATTTGGCTTGGACCAATTTTTTTAATTTAGCGGCGAGAGTAATGACATCACGGTAAGTGCCGTGGTTATCGTTGATGAGAAGATTGCCGTGGAAGTCGGCGACGCGGATACCGCCCTGACGCATCCCTTTTGCCCCCACGGCTTCCAGCAAATAGCCAGCCGGAATTTTGCCGTCCCTAATTTTCGTTTGATCAAGTTTAGCCAAGGTCGCCCTTGACACATCTTTGACCAAAACATTTTTGAAAAAACTGCCCGGCGAGCGCAACCTCGGATTATATTTCTCTGACCGAATTTTTATAATTTCTCTCGACTTTTTAGCCAAGACCTTCTTATCGCCTTTCGTCAATCGAAATTCGGCCCGCAACACCAACCAATCCCGACGCTTGAAAATGCTCTCCCGATAAACAAAACTGCACTGTTTTTTATCCAGCCATCTGGTTTTTCGACCGTCGAAAATTTCCACCCGCGTCAGACAATCAGCGATACCCTGACCGTAAGCGCCGGCGTTGCCGACGATCGCCCCGCCGACCGTGCCCGGAATGCCAGAGAGATTTTCCAGGCCGGCCAAGCCATGACTGACGGCTGTTTTAATCAAACTGGCCAACGGTAAATTGGCCTGACATGTCAAGGTTAAACCTTGCCAATGGCAAGGTTTAACCTTGGGTCGAAATTGGATCATCAAGCCGTGAAAAGTCCGATCGCCAAACACCACATTGCTCCCGCCGGCGAAAACGCGGTAGGCCAATTTTTTCACCCGCGCCGTTTTAACCGCCTCAACCAATTGTTCCGGACTAGAAACCGAAACAAACCAGCGCGCTCGGCCGCCGACGGCAAAAGTCGTAAGCGGCGCGAGCGGCACATTTCGGCACAAGGACAAACTCATCAATAATATATTTGGGTGAAAACAAGGACGAGCGCCGCCAAAATTATCGCGCCGATAAAAATTATTTCCCACTTGCCAGTCATCCTCTAAATTATAGTTTACTGCGAGATAACGCGAAAGTAATAAGTAGTGGAAGGCGACAAACCGCTAACCGTCACCACATGCTCCGTAACCTTCGGATCAGTATCGGTCTCGGTAGTGGAAAAACCATAACCGAAATTGGGGGCGCTCTGACCGGCGAGGTCAGGATGAGAAACCGTATCGTAGATCACACGGCTGGTGGCTGGTTTATTGGTGGTCCAACGGATGACCGCGCTCTCGTGGGTAACATCCGTAACGCGGATATTGGAAATGGCCAGCCGTTCATCTGGCGGCGGGGGTGGTGGAGGCGGGGGCGCCGTCACCGTTAAAGAAATATTGGCTGTGGCCTGACGACCGGCAAAATCAGTTACCGTCAAGGTGACGGTTTTCGCTCCAGCGCTCGTGTATGACTTTTCGTAATTCTGCCCAAAGGCTTGAGTGCCGTCGCCAAAGTCCCAGGTGTAAGCGTAGGGCGGCTCGCCACCCGAGGCGGCGGCAGAGAAAGTGATTGGCTGGCCGACCGGCACAATCGCATTATTCGCCGGCGCGGTGATGCTGGCCGCGAGCGCGGCGGCAGTTGCCTGCTCCGATTCCAAAATCTCGGCAGTTTCTTCAGCTTGCGCCGGAGTCAATAAAATCAAGCCTAGAACCAACAAAATAATAGCCAAAAAATTGTGATTTTTCATAATCTCCACACCTACCATAAGAGCAAATATTGTGCAAGAAAAAACCCGCGATCATTTTCAATCGCGGGCTCGCGTGTCAAGGGCAACCCTTGACACTGATTACTGGACGGTGACGGCGTACCAAACGTTGGCCTTTTGACCGTCACTATCCGTAACCTGACAATTGATTGTGCCGGTGCCAGGAATGCCGATCGCCCGGGAGAACTCAAATCGGCTGACGCTCGAATTATTAATGACCGTAAATTGGCCATCGGGCCAGAGGCAACGGAGGTCGTAAGGTGGCTCGCCACCCGCGGCTGTCACCACCAAGTCGACTGATTCGTTGACCGCGAAGATTGTCTGATTATTCAACTCATTGATCGTCGCGGTCAAGATAACCGGCTCGGGTTCTGGTTCTGGCGGCGGCGGGGGCACAGGAGGCGGAGGAGGTGGCGGCGGCGGGGGTGGGGGCGGCTCCGGCAATTCCACGATGTCGCCGCCGGCTATCACATCATTTTCAGCCGCGACTGAACCGCCGACATCAAGATCGCCTCCAATCTCCGCGTTACCCTGCACCGTCAAATCGTCCACCACGAGATCCCGCGGCTCACTGCCGCAACCACACGGTAAAAGCGGTGACAAGAAAAACAGACCAAAAAGACAAAGGATACGATACAGAAGCAAGGGCCACCATCCAATTTCGCTCAGTGCCACTGGAAATCTCCTGATTTAAAAGGTTTCTTGTTTGCGGTCCGACACGCGTCAAAGACCTAACCGGCCTTAAACTAGCAAAGCCGAAAAATTTAAGCAAGCAGTAGACATGTTAGACATCAGATGTTTAACAAGTTACAATGTCTTAAATGTTCAAACAACGAGAGCCGAACGAGAAACAAAAGCGAAACAGTCCGCCAGCGCCCGGCGAATATTATCATGTGTACAATCGCGGTGTATTGAAACGAGACATATTTTTGGACACAAGGGATTACGCGCGATTTCTATTTTTGCTCTTATTTCATCAATCACCAACGACAACCTTCACCAATCTTAACCGCGAAGTGTCATACTTTGTTAAACATCAGATGTTTAACATATCGAATCAGGATATCAAGAAAATTACTGAAAAGAAAAAGGTTAACCTGATTGCTTTTACACTCATGCCGAATCATTTTCATTTACTCCTTCAAGAACAAGACGGTACTGGCATCTCGAAATACCTCCAACGTTTAGGAAACGCTTATGCCAAATATTTCAACACAAAATACCGGCAGAATGGACATTTGTTTCAAGGACGATACCAATCAGTCCATGTGGACGACAACAACCAGTTACTTTATACTTCAGCTTATCTTCATAAAAATTGCGCGGAACTGAAAGGTTGGCGGGGACGGGAACATCTTTATCCCTGGTCAAGTTATGCCGATTTTATCGATAATAATCGTTGGACCGGTTTGCTTAAACTGGAAATAATTCTTGAACAATTCTCCGGTGGTGAGAATTATCGCCGTTGGGTTAACGAGAGCGGAGCAAAGGACAAAGACGAGGAATTATTCCTGTCCTAAAAATGTTAGACATCTGATGTCTAACACAAATGTCTAACAATCTATTACTTAATTACCGTCAACAGCCGGATCATTCTTGAGCTACCCTCAATCGGCCGCCGGTGAGATCCCCGAGATCAAAAATCGTCAAATTGCCGCTAATGGGGTCATCGTTAACCACATAACCGTAATGGTCGGCGACGGCGACAGAAGCGCCGGAGGTCAAGGTGATAAACGCGGAACCGATCACTTTCGGGGCCGCTGGGAAGGCCAAATCAATGATCTTGAAAGTATCGCTGGTGCTGACGATGTAACCGTAGCGACCGGAGACGGCCAAACCCGCCACACCATTATCAAGAGCAAGATTTCCTGTTTCCAGCGGAGCAAAAGGGGAAGTGACGTCAACAACCTGAAATTTTGAGCCGGTGCCGGAAATAAAATAGCCATAGTGGCCGGAGATGGCTAATCCGCCAAAACTGCTACGAGTAGCAAAACTTAAACCGAGGATGGCGGTTACGGACGGAGAAGACGGGTGGGAAACATCGATGACCCTAAAAGTGCTTTTTTCGCCGGCTGGAGCGGCGTCTAAAACATAAGCATAGGACCCGACAACTTCAACCAGCATGTCATAGGGTCCCATTAGTCCTCGGGGAGGCGGATTCAAGAATAAGACGGACGCGACTCGGGGGGCCAGCGGATTGGTAATGTCCACAATCGTAAAATTATCGTCGTCGCCCGGTGAAATGCCGAGATCCACCACATAAGCGTAGAGGCCGGACGCCGCGACATCTGCGATGCTGTCGTTGGGCAAAGTCAAACGGCTAACCAGCCGAGGCGAAGTCGAGTCAGAAATGTCCACGACTCTCAAAACATTGGAATTAAGATCAACCACGTAGCCGTAGCGACCGGAGACGGCCAGACGCACCACATTGCCACTTATGGCGCCAAGCGGTGCTGATACGCCAACGACCCTGGGCCGAAGAGGGTCAGAAACATCAACCACTTTAAGAACATCGTCTGTTATCGAGACGACATAGGCATACCGCCCTTGGATCGCAATATCTTGATAAGACGGACCAAGGACCACGCTTCCGAGTTGCACCGGATCCTTAACGGCAGTGGTACTGTCGCGGGAACCGAGCAAAAACAATAGTCCCAACAAACTAAAGACGAATAAGGGTAAAACACTTATCAATACCAAGCCTTTTTTATATTCATTGGACACAAATTCATATTAGTCAATTAAATGATATCAGTCAACCCTTCTCCGCTTTGTCCTTGTCTCTATTAAAACCCAGGCTGACGAGCAATAAGAGAAACAGGACGAGCATTAACCACCACCAGGGGTGATTTCTGATAAAATCCAAGAGGCCGAGGGCGGCCGCTTGCCACAGATTCTGATCGCGGACGCCAACCTCTGGCAACGGCCAAGTGGTTGTGGCCGTGCTCGTCGCCGCCGGCCGCCCTCCGGGCCAGAGGCCACGGGCCGGTGGCTGACGCAAATCAAGATCATTGGCCGGATCGCGTTCGCAGTAGAGATTGTTGATCGCGAGCGAAGTGGTGATATAGACATAGCCGGTCGGGTAATCAATGCCCCAGGGTTTCAAAATCGCCTCGCGGTAACGGGTCTGGAAAATCATCACTGCCCCGAGCGTCTGTGGATCGTAGACGCCGGTGATCGCGAGAGCGCTAAAACCCTCGTAATCACGGAGGAAAAGCTGGAGCTTGCGCACTTCAGTCTGGTCATTGGCCGCCCCGAACTTGATGAATTTAGTTAGATAAATCGGGCAGGGCCGGGGCAGAATCGTCGGTTCGCTCGCTGAAGACCGGGACTGGCCGGCGCCGGAACCGCCGCCGCCTCCACCACCTCCACCATTACCCCCGCCTCCCCCGCCGCCGGTCGGCGGAGCTGATGGACCTTGACCGGTCAAGAAAACCAATTCCTCGGAAATAGCCAGACCGCTAATCGGGGTAGTGGAGGAAATGCTTGAACGGTTCAGGAGAGGAACGCGGCGGCTGACCAGAGGAGCAATGGGCGGTATAGGTGGAACCGGCGCTGGTTTAGTGGTTACTGCAAATTCCGCACTGATGACCAGTTCTGCCGGCTGGCCAGCAGACGGCCGAGTGCGACCAGAAAACTCCTCACTGACCGTTAGGGTCTCGGTACTATCTCCGGGCGCCGTGGTTCGGCCGGTGAATTCCTCGCTGATTACTAGAGTAGCTGGCGGAGCGGCGCTTTGACCGGTGAATTCCTCGCTTACAGCCGCATAGAGCGTCATTCCGCGACCAGCCAAAAGACACCCCAGAATCAGGGTTAAAAACCCAAAGATAAATTTGGAACTTTTGACCATCGATTAGCTCTAGCCGGCTAAATAAGCGCATAAAAAAACAGCAAAAGAGCCAATCAAAAAAAGAGCCAAAATCTGGCTTCACAACTAACAAAAGAGTGAAATAAAATCAACAGATTATAAAGGACAAAATGTTTGTCTTATAGATAATAGACAAATTCTCGGTGATTCAAATGTCCTTTAGAAATGTCTTTTACGGAATTAAAGGATTGTCCGATAGAACCGGCTCGGGCGTTGGTTCTAGCACCGGTTCTGGAGCTGGCTCCTTTTCAGGCGCTGACTCTTCAACCGGCTCTTCTATCGTTATCGGGTCAGGAATGATGATTTCCTCCGTGGTTGTCGCCACGACCTCATCAGTGGTTGTGGCCTCCTCGCCCACCGGCGCCGGCGGCGGTTCGGCTGGCGCCGGGGGCGGCGCCGGGGCCGCGGCTTCGCGATTAAGCAACGCCTGAAGCCCGGCTCGGTCCAGACAAACATCTTCCCCTCCGGAGCCGGAGGCCAAACAGAGTTTCTCGGTGCGCACTTCTTTAACAAACAATTTGGCAATCCCGTTGGCGGCGTCGGCAAACCATTGCTTGATCCGGTCAAAAAGTTTATCAAAGAAACGCGCAATAAAAGATTCTGACTCCGGGGCGGACCCCGTTAGAAACAAGGTTTCTAACGGGGTGGAAGTGGCCGCCGGGAGCACCGGACCGGGCCAATCAGCCGGTTCTACTAGAACCAAGATTTGCCCCGGGTCCGGGCCGGAATACGGTTCCAGCGCCCGGCCGACCACGCGCCCGGGCCTGGTCGCTTTCATCGCCACGCCCGGGAGAGAAGAACTCGTCAGATAGTCGCCGATCGCAATCGCCCCGTTTTCGGCCGACACTTTCACTGGCACGCGGCCGGCCAAAGAAAGCATAGTGGAACTGGCTGTTTCCTTGCCCATCACTGTGTGCGGGGCCGTGGACACGATGCCAGTCAAATTCGGATCGTAAGCCACGGTTGTACGAACCACTTTAGCCGGCGCCGAAGTCAAACTTAACAATTCCCCGGCCGCGGGCGGCTCGCCTTCATACTCAATCCACTCGGCCAAGTCCGCCAGATCACTGGTCCCGGGCGTGCCAATGACATGCCAGGCGCCGTTGGAATACACGATCGTATACGATTCATAAACTGGACCGGCGGCCGAGGCGGTGTTCGCCGTGGCCACCGTGCTTACCTGGGTGCCGTTAATCTGAATCGTTACCGTGGAAGTGATGGCGGCGGTGGTCGCATCCTTTTGAGCAAAAGTGTAGATATAGGCAAAGGTTCCTTCCACATTGGGCAGGCCGGTGATGTTATAGGTAATGGTGCGGCTCGTGCCCGGGTCGGTGTTGATATTGTTAGTCAAATGATAAATCAAGGCCTTGGTTGATTTAGTCACGGTTTGAGTAGTACCGTAAGTGCCGGCGTCAACCACCGTGTTCCCGCCCCAAGTGCCGACAACATCAAAAGTCCGCAAAGGACTGGTGGTGGCGATACCGACCGAACCCTGAAAATAGGCCGAGGTAGAGGCCGTACCAGAAGTGGTGGTGGCAGCCACCGAGACAGATAATGGACCCGAAGAAAAGATGCCGCCGACGCCGACATTGATGCCGCCGACGACAGACAGATTCTGATTGACCGAGGCGCTCTCGCGGACCTGGAGCGAGCCGGCTTCCAATGAATGAATCATCCCCGAGGCGGCTTCAAGGCCGGAAAGGTCAAAGACCGTCAGATTGCCGCTAGATGAATTTTGGTTCACCACATAAGCGTAGCGCCCGGCGGTAGCGACCGCCACGTCATCAGCGATGGTGACGCTCGCCGAGCCCACCACTACCGACGCGGTGGACGAAGCTAAGTCAACAATCTTTAAGGTGTCCAAGGTGCTGACGACATAGCCGTAGCGGCCGGCGACGGCCAAACCCTGGACGCCGCCGTCCAAAGTAACGCTACTGACTTCGGTCGGAGCAGTGGAAGTGGCGACATCAATTATCTGCAACTTAGAATTGCTTGCGTCAGTATAATACAGGTAACGTCCGGAGACCGCCAAATCACCGACATCGCTCGTTGTTTGAGTAAAATCTAAATCAGCTACTTGAGTCGGGGAAGCCGGATTGCTAATATCAATTATTCTCAGATCATCGCCTGTGCCAATAACAATATAAGCATAGCGACCGATCACTTGCAGATGCGTATCTTGAGATGATATGACGCCGCCTGGAGCCGCATTCAACTGTAAAACAGAAACAATGACCGGCGCCGAGGCGTCGGAAACATTAACCACGGTTAGATTACCGTTATCGCCTGGCGATAGGCTCTGATCAATCAGATAGGCATAGCGGCCGGCAACGGCAATATCGGCGATAGTGGTAGCAATAGATAAAGTGCTGACAACCCGAAGCGAAGCAGGATCAGAAATGTCCACAATGACTAAACTGGAAGCGCCGATGATAACATAAGCATAGCGACCGGCAACGGCCAAACGAGCAGTAGTGGAGACGCTACCTAAGGACACGGGCGTGCCGACGGCTATTGGCTTGGTCGGGTCAGAAACATCAATCACTTTAAGAACATCGTCGGTTATCGAGACAACATAGGCATACCGCCCTTGAATCGCGACATCAGTATAATCTGGTCCGAGAGCCAGACTCCCCACCTGCACCGGATTGCCCGGGGCTTGACGGAACGAACCGTTGTAAAGAGTTAATTTGTCCGACGGCGTGGTGGTGCCAATGCCGACATTACCCGATCCCTGCTGAACCACCAGGCGGCTGGTACCAACAGTAAAACCAGCGGTGGAGAAAGTGGAGGTGGCGGTGGTGGAAGTGGCCGTCAGCCAGTTGACAGTCGGAGAGGTGGAAGCCGAGAAAGTGCCGGCGGCGACATGGAGCCAGCCGCTGGAAGCCGAGAAGTCCTGGCCAGTGCCGCCGTATTGAGCCGCCACGGCCGTGCCCCGCCAAGTGCCCGAGGTAATGATGCCGACCGAGGTCAGGGACGAGCCCGTGACAGTGGAACCGAGAGCCGTGGCCGAGAGGATATTAGCGTTGTTGATAAGATAAGAACCACCAGTCGGCAGATTGAGATTGCCGGTAGTTAGGTTCAGACCGCCGCCGAAGGTGGAGGTGGCCGAGCCAGAGACATACAACGTTGTCGTAGTCGCATTCGTTGTCGTCGCGTTCAGCCCGGTGAAGTTCTGGAGGGTGGTGGAGCCGACGACCAGGAGATCGCCCAGTGAATTGAAGGTCGAGGTGGCCGTGCCGCCGAAACGGGCGGCGCTGAAGACGGCGAAGGTCGTCGTCGTGGCGTTGGTTGAAGTGGCGTTAATCATTGTTAGGTTGGTGATGGTGGAAGTGGCGTTGTTGACAAGGAGAGAGCCAGAAACGGTCAGATTGTCGTAAAGAGTGGCGGCGCCGGTTACTTGCAGAGTCGAGGACGCGAACAGACCACCCGAAGCATTAGCATAAAGCAAGTTAGAGGCGGCCGAGTTTTGGATCTGAAACAGATTGGCGGTCTGACCGCTTGAGGCCCGCAGGGTCAACGGGATCGCCGTAGTCGTGGTGGCTTCGATCGTTACTTGGGTATTAGCCAGAGCTGTGGTGGTGCCGAAAGAGGACGGGGTGGTTGAGCCGCTGACGGCCGAGGCCAGAAAAGCCGCCGGCACGGCGCCGATAATTTTTCGCGGGGTCATCTCGCCGTCCGCGGCCACATTAACTCCCAAATAGAGAGTCTGATTAAAATTGACATTGGCCAAACTGGTGGTCGTGCCGAGCATCACCGAGAACAAGCCGCTCGTCACGGTGACTGACTGGGTTTCGGTCCAAATGGCCGTGCCGCCCGAAGCCGCGGTGTAAAGCGAGAAAACTATAGAATAACTGCCGTCAGCCACAGCCACGCTGGAAGCGTTGGTCAATTTACCCTGATAGTTGATTTGCGGATTGATGGCGGCGGAAGCCTGCCGGCCGGCAGGCAGGAACGCAAAACTCAAAACAAAAACAAAGACACTAAAAATAAGACGGGCAAGAAAATACCGCTTCATAAACGAACAAATTATACCACGCGGACAAAGCCGATGGTGGGGATAAAAAACGAAAAAACTTATTCTGCTTTGTAGCCCAGCTCGGCGATGGCTTTCTGGATTTGTTCCTTGGTTACTTTGGCCGGATCAATTTCCCAAACCCCTTTTTTGCCGTTGTAATCAACAAAAACTGACTTGACGCCGTCAAGCTGGGAAGTCAGCATCTGGATTCCGGTGGCGCAAGCCCCGCAGTGCATTCCTTCAATGGCCATTTCCAGTTTTGGCATAATTGTTAATGATTTATTTTGATACTAAACCTTTTGCAAAAACTATTAATTTTTTATAATCTGATTCTGATTCATCAACAAATTTTTTCAGTTGCGCAAATCGTAAATCTAAATACTCATGAGCTAAAACATTTCTCAATTTGGCAAATCTGGATAATCTTTCAGCCACTCCTCCATCAAAACCATCTAACAAACCCAGCTTTTGCAATATTTCGCGATAAGTTTGCGGGATTTCCTTTTTCTCTGAACCTAAGATTATTTTAGCCACATCAGTAGAGGCATTAACTATATTCTCGGCCCAGCGCTCCAAATTTCTGCGAGTAATAATATCTCTTTCATATCCTTCTTGATCAAGTTTGATAAAATTAGAGTAGTAACCTAACTCACTTTCCATAAAATCTATAATCTTAATCAGTCGATTTTTATCAATTTCGCTTAACGAAAACGACCGCTGTTTAATCGCCCAAAAATCCCTTACAAATTCTCTAAAATCTTCCGCCGCCGAACTAATCAACAAGAAAAATTTCCAATAAAGTCCTACATCCTTTACCACTATTACTTTGCCACCTTGCAAGACGGAATAAGCTAGGGTTGATGGGGCCCGATTCAAAATCACCAAATCAGTCCGCTTGCCAACTATTTTTTCCACTTCGCCCCAGATTTCATTTTCTCGAACATATTCATATTGTTCTTCCCACTCTAAAGACCGACCAACCGGTTTAAAATAAACAGCGATATCAACATCTGATTCTTGGGTCTCTTGACCTTTAACTGTTGAACCAAAAACAAACGCCATAACAATTTCCGGCTGTTTGGCAAAATAATCTTTAAGCAAAGGTAATTTTTCCTCCAAATTAAACATCAGATTATTCTAACACAATCAAACCATCCCCTCAATTTGCAGTTCCAATTTTTGCATAATTATTTGCTTTACACTTTGCGTTTTTAACTTTTAATTTTCTCAATCGCCGGGGTGTAGAGTTTCAATAATAACGAGTTTAGCACAACTGACACGGAGGAGAAAGCCATAGCAAAGCCGGCGATTTCGGGCCGGAGCGTGGCTTGAGAGAAATTATAGAACACCCGGCCCCAGCGGCTGGCCGAGTCCGCAAACTTGGCCACCCACGGCGACGCCACGCCGAGCGACGCTTGGGTAAAAAGCAAATGCACGCCGCCGGCGATCGGGATCGCCACCACATTATAAATAAAGGCCCAGAAAAGATTTTGCCAAACTTTCTTAATTGTTTTCGCCGACAGTTGGATCGCCGTGACCACATCGCGCAAATCGTCCTTGACCAGAATCACTTCGCCGGTTTCAATCGCCACATCGGTCCCAGAACCGATGGCGATGCCGAGATCGGCTTTGGCCAAGGCCGGCGAATCATTGATGCCGTCGCCGACCATGGCCACCACCTTGCCTTCGGCCTGGAGTCCGGCAATCACCTTTTCTTTATCCTGCGGCAGAACTTGAGCCATCACCCGGTCAATCCCGACTTGCTTGCCGATCGCCTCGGCCGTCTTCGGGTTGTCGCCGGTGATCATAATGATTTCCTTATTCATTTTTTTAAGCGCGGCGATGGCCGCCACGGCGCTCGGCTTCAAAGTATCGGCCAGGGCCAAGAGACCGGCCAGTTTATTGTCAATGAAAACATAGACCACGGTTTTGGCCTCGTTTTGCAAACGCTCGAAGGCCTGGCTCAATTCACTGCCGTTTAAGTTTAAATTAACAAGTAAGGTGGTATTGCCGATAATCAGTTTTTTCCCTTCCACGATTCCCTCGATCCCCATGCCTTGAAGTGATCGGAAATCGCTGACCGGAGGCAGATCGCCGAGCTCTTCTTTCCCTTTGGCGATCACCGCCCGGGCGAGCGGGTGTTCAGAACCGACCTCGACCGCCGCGGCGAGCCGCAAGAGCTCGCGGCGGTCAACGGCAAAGGCCGTTACGACATCCGTCACCTTTGGCTCGCCGATCGTCAAGGTGCCGGTTTTGTCAAACGCAATCGTGTTCACGCGGTAGGCCTTTTCCAACGCCTCGCCGCCTTTCAAAATAATGCCGAATTTGGTCGCTCGGCCGATTCCCACCACCAGCGCCGTCGGCGTCGCCAGTCCCATAGCGCAAGGGCAGGAAATCACCAGCACAGCGATCATTTTCATCAAACCGGCCCGGAACGGCAGACCGGCGAAAAAGACCCAGCCGACAAACACAATCACCGAAAGCACGACCACGGCCGGCACAAAATACTCGCTGATTTTATCCACCAAGTCCTGAATCGGCGCCTTGGAAGCCTGGGCCTCTTCCACCATTTTGACGATTTGGTAAAGCAGGGTGTCTTTGCCGACTTTCGTCGCCCGGAACTTGACCAGGCCGTCTTGATTGACCGTGGCGCCGATCACCTCATCGTTCACGCCCTTGCCGACCGGGAATGATTCGCCGGTAACCACTTTTTCGTCAATGTGAGTCTTGCCTTCCACGATCACGCCGTCCACGGGAATCTTTTCCCCGGGCCGGACGACCACGATATCGCCGACTTTTATTTCATTTAACGGCACGGTGATTTCTCCGCCGTCGCGCATCAGATGAGCTTCTTTCGCTTCCAATTTTAATAATTCCTTAATCGCCGAGCTGGCTTTGCCTTTGGCCCGAGCTTCAATGTAGCGGCCGAGCAAAATAAACGAGAGCAGGGCCGCGGACGATTCCCAAAACGGGTGGTCAATGTTGAAAAAGAGGAAGCCGATCGCGCTGTAAAAATAAGCCGCCGAGGTGCCAAGCGTGACCAAGACATCCATATTAGCCGCGCCGACCTTGAGCGCCGTGTAAGCGTTGCGGTAGAACGGCCAGGCAATAATAAATTGCACCGGCGTCGAGAGCACCCAATAAACATAATTTAAGTCGAGACCCCAGAGCTCGTGCACATGTTTAAGATTAAACATGTGAATAAGCATGTAGTAGATGATAATCGGCGCCGAGATGATAAAGGCGGCGAGGACGCGCCGGCCGGCTTCTTTAATTTGCTTGGCTTCTTTCAGCTCCTCTTCTTCGAGCGTGTTCCCCGCTTCGTCCGGCCGGATCAAATCATAACCGAGTTGGTTAATTAACTCGTCAATCCGAGCAAGAGTAATTTTGGCTTCGTCAAATTCCAGTGTGACCTTTTCGGCGCCGTAACTGGTGTTGATTTTTACCACGCCCTCCTGCTTGCCGATTAACTTGTCAATCAACACCGCGCACGAGGCGCAATGCATGCCTTTGACTTTCAAAACAAGTTTGGTCATTGAGTTCTAGAAATTATAGCAAACTAAACGCCGCATTGGCGCGCGGTTATCCCCAAGACCAGTTATCAAACTATCCACATAGTGTTATAATTTCAAAATATGGGACCGAGAAAATATTTTGTAATCACGTCGATGATTTTCACTCTGATCGGCATTCTGCACCTGGTACGGATCATTAAGGGTTACGAGGCTCAGATTGGCAGTTTCGTCATCCCGTTGTGGGTGAGTTGGCTAGCAATTATCTTAGCCTTGATCCTTGCCACCGCCGGACAAAAACTGGCGCGAAAATAGCGCACAGCGCTCCGGTTTTTTTATTGCCTTCTTTTAAGCCGTTCGTAAATTTTGTCCCGTTTATCAGCCAGTAGAAGTTGGATCATCCGGTCACCGCGAAACTTAAACGCGACACGATAATCTCTGGTAATCCGGAAAGAAAAAATTCCTTGCAACGGAACACTCAAAGGTTTAGTGTGCAAACGAGAATCAAAAGCATCTTCTCCTAGAAGCTCAATTAACCACGATAATTTCCGTTGCGCTTCGACTGGGAGTCGTCGAACGTCCTGAAGGAAATCCTGATCGTGAAAAACTTCATTTCTGTAGTCGGACATGCGCCAAAAATTCTTCCTTGTTTGAAAATCTATAAAATGGGCCGGCGGCTTGAGTTCGGGCGCGAACTTTCTTGATAAAAGCTTTTTTATACTTTCCTTCGGGGTCTTTCCGCGGCGCAAAAAGGAAATGCTTCAACTCTCGAACATCACTTTTCAGCTCGCCAACTTCTTTGTCTAATTTTCTGACAAGGGTAACGGTGGTCATAATGTTTCCATCATAGATCGAGAGTAACAAAAAATCAAGCGGCTGTGAATTTATTCCGTCTCCACTAAACTCCGGGCGTGGATGACGCCGATCATATCCACATGCCCGCGATGAACACCGTTAACCTCGCCTTCACCGCAGGGCACCGAGCAGTAAAAAGGGTAATCCCCGGCTTTCGTAACTTTGAATTCAAAAGTAACAGTGGAATTGGCCGGCATTTTCTGCGAGACGCCGGCGGCTTCAATGGCGATGCCGTGATCATAATCGTCTTCATTGATCGCGGTCATCTTAATTGTATCGCCCTGATTGACTTCGAATTCTTCGGGCACAAAACGCCATTCATTTTTCTTAGCGATGACCGTCAGTTCCCGCACCACGCCGGTGTCAATCCCCTTAGCCGCATCATCCTGAATGACGCCGCGATAAACAACGCCGGCGCCAATAATCACCGCCGCCAGAATGATTAAAATGACATATTTGTTCATCCCGTTAGAAAATTAACATGCACAATAATATCCCCTTATTAACGATTGAAGATTTTCTAACGGGATTCATACTTTGATCAATCGCTTAACAAACAAACTCAACGCCACAATCGCCACGAGACTAACAATGAGCCGCATCCACCACACGCCACTCCAAGTGCCGGCCAGAATTCTTGATCCTTCAGTAACAGAAACACCGCCGGTTTGAGCCGCGTCTTTAACCTCAATCCAGAAAGCGGCTAAAAGATAATCATCCGGAGCCAGGTTGGCAACCGCGGGCCGGAATTGAGCGAAGGCGCGGTAAAGTCCTGGGGTCGGGAAATTGACATGGAAGTTGACGCTGTCTTGACCGGCCACGATGGTGCTTTCTCCTTCATCGTGCCCCCCACCGTTAGCCAGAACCCGTGAGACTAGTTCAAACGGCAAGGGCGGGGCCGCCGCGTGCGTATGCGAACTGTCTTCGGGGTGAGTGTGAATAAATTGTGTCCAATCATCTTTAATAACCGCCAGATGCATTGGGGCGCCGAGATAATTATCCAGAAACACGGGATGGTCATCTGATTGCGAAATGGAAAAAGATAAATCGTGATCATGACCCGCCACGGCGGGTTCGGTTAAATTGAGCGTCACTTTGTAGCCGCCGACCTCGACAGAGCGCGAAAAATCCCTCGGCAGGGCCGGGAAGGTTTCTCCGGCCACGCTAAACGGGGCATGACCAAAAGCGTGAATGATTCCGCCCTGTTTGATCTCAGACCAGACCTTGTAGCGCCCGGGCGCGGGGAAAATGTGATTAACGGCAAAAACGCCCGGGGTCGTGATCGGAATCGGATGAATATGGAAAAACTCTTCCAGATCATCGCGGACGCCGATGACATGCATCAATTTTTCGTGTTCAATTTCCAAAACATAATTCGGCACCGGCGCGCCGCTCGGACGGTCATTGACGAAAAAGCGCAACTCGACCGGCTCGTCAATCGTGGGTAAGGCGCCGATTGAAAAATTTACCGCCAAACCGGCCGCAACTTCACTTTCCTCGTGGTAAACTGTCCCGCCATGTTCGTCGTCATGCGGCATCAACCCGCCATCCATCATCACCTCATCATCATGCGGCGCTTCCGCTTGAAGCAAAAACCGCGCCGGTAGATAATAAACAAAAGTGGAAATCAGAAACAGCGTAATCGCCGCATAAGTCCAAAAGCGCCAGCGCAATAAAGTTTTATCCATCGCTTCTTTAGCTTCTTTTTTCTTGATTTTGTAATACCACCAGAGCGGCAGGACCCAAAGAAAAACCAAAAACCAGTTGCCCCAATCAAGCGGCAAACCAAACAAACCAACCCCCTCTTCCAAACCGTGAGTATGGGCGTTGCCCACGCCGAGGCGTCCGGCAATCGCTCCAGTTAAAACTTCTTCCTGGGTTAAACTCTCAAGTAAAGTGTGCTGACCGGAATTGACCCACCAATCATGAGTAAAGAGTCCGAGCGTTAAAATAAACCCGGCCACGAAGACCATGGCCCAGCCGGTCGCGCGTTCCAACTTATCTTTCTTACTCACGAGCCAAGACAGAGCGTTGACGCCGAGGATGGCGAGAAAAGCCAAAATGAGAAGCGGGATAATCCGGCCGAGCGCGTGGACCAAAAAGAGCGACCAGCCGTAAAACAGATCGCCGGAACTGGCGATCTCGGTCAGGATCAAGGGCGTCGCCGGATGAGGACAACCAACGCCGATATTGCCTAAAAATAAACCGAGTAAAAGCGCTTTCAGATAATCGCCCTGTTTCTGGATAAAAGCCGGCGCCGCGCCGGTGTAGCTCGGCATTCGAAATTTGACCAGACCGATTTCGCCTAAAGCGAAAAGGTAAGCGAAAATGCCGGCGATAAAATAAACCCAGTTTTTAACCGACTCGAGCGGCGCCTGGAGACCGGTGATCGCGGCCTTGCCGATAACCGCGGCAACGAGACCGTATAAACTCAAAGTGATGGCGACGCCAAGACCAAAAGCAAGGGCGAGGCCAAAACCCTTAGCCACGCCTTTCTTCAACACCATCGGCACAATCACAAAGGCCAGAGGCAGAGTGCAAGGCAAAACAATCATGGTCAGCCCCATGGCATAACTGAACAAATACCAGCCGAGACCGCCGGAAGCGAGACCAGCCGTGCCCTGATTGCCGAGAAAAGCCCAGAAGAGACCGAAGATCATCAAGATCACGAGCCCGATCACCGAACCGCCGAGAATCTGTTTGAATTTATCTCCGGGCATAAATTAAAAACAAGGCGAACGAAGCGCCGAGCAAACCGATATCGCGGAAAGTTACGAGATCAATGCCGGTAAACACAAGAATCAAAGCCATCTCCAGAGCCGAAATAAACGCCAGCCATTTCACCAGCCGCCGCGGCAAAAACCACAACAAAAACGCGGCGGCGATAATTATCTCCCCAACCGCTTGAACTTTAAGAAAAATAATCAAGTACGCATCGGCGTCGACGGTCAATGAAACCAGAAAATTCTTCAGCCCGACGGGTATGGCCCAAGTCCAACTCTTGGGATTGGTAAAAATATCAATCCCGGAATAAAGATACATCACCGCTAGCGATAACCTCAAAACTAATTCTGGTTTCAGACGATTCATGCCGAAAGGATTTTTAGTTTATTAAAAAACTGTTCTTTATTCACGCCGCCGGTGGAAAACAGTTCGCCGTTTAAAATTATTCCGGGCGAAGCGAAAATCAGGTGTTTACCCGCCAGCGCCTGCCCCTCGGTGGTCGTCACACTGACTTCGCGGAATTTAACCTGCGGCCAATCTTTCGCCACCGACCGCCAAAATTCCTGAAAGGCCGCGCAGTGCTGGCACCCGGGCGCCGAGAGCTCAATCAATTCCACCTCTTTCATTAACCATTTTATTATACAACAACCAGCTAGACCCTATCCGTCTTGTTATCCACAACAACCAGTGATAGAATCAAACATTATCAATTAACAGAAAAAATATGGATGAAAACAACAAACCATCGCCTTACGCCATTCCGGGAGCCATTGTCATTGCCGGTTTGATTATCGCCGGCGCCGTTTATTATAAGGGCAACGGCCCGGTGACTGGCTCTGGCGGCCAGCCGGCCGCCGTCGGTGCCAACGAACAAAACGCGGCGCTGGAAAAAATGCGCCCGATTGACGCCGCTGATCACCTTCTCGGCAATCCCAACGCGCCGATTAAGATCGTTGAATATTCTGATTTAGAATGCCCGTTTTGCAAAAATTTCCACGCGACCATGCATCAGTTGGTGACCGCCTATCCCGAACAAGTGGCCTGGGTCTACCGCCATTTTCCGCTTGACCAATTGCACAATAAAGCGAGAAAAGAAGCCGAGGCCAGCGAGTGCGCTTATGAACTCGGCGGCCCGTCCGGAAGCGAGGCAAGCAATGAAAAATTCTGGGCCTATGTAGACAAGATTTTCGAGGTCACGCCATCCAATGATCGTCTGGAGCCGTCGCAGTTACCGCTTATCGCTGAACAAATCGGTCTTAATCGCCAAACCTTTGAGACCTGCCTTGCGAGCGGTCGGCAAGCCGAACGAGTGGACGCCGATTACCAAAACGCGCTTGACGCCGGCGGCCGCGGCACCCCCTTCCCAATCGTCATCGCGCCGGACGGCAAAAAATTTGCCCTGGAAGGCGCTGTCCCCTTTGAGGGTATGAAGCAGCTCGTCGAGGGTCTCTTGGCTAAATAGTTAAAACTTAAACTTGAACTGACAGTTATCGGCGACCGCATTTAGTTGTCAGTTCATGGAAAAGTAAGGTTGAATGTAATGTTGGACGTCTGTGATGTTGGACGTCTGACGTCGAACAGTCGAATCGAACAGTCGAACAACGTGGTGGTCGGATAAAAAAGAGCGGCCCGTGGTGATAGGTCGCTCTGGCACACCGAGTTTGACGACTTCTTTGCGTCAAGGGCTGCTTTTGAAATCGGACTTGGTTTTTCTTGGTTTTTTATTAACAGCGAGACGAAGCAACGAGATGATGGCTATGCCAAAAATGACCGAAGAGCCAATCGTACCAATTGCTACCTTCCATGTTTTCCCCGTTTGAGCATCCATCAAAAACAAAAAAAACGAGGAAGAAAAACGGGCTACAGGCCGCAGAGAAAGCAACAACAAGGACATTATCAAGGAAATCCCACTTGCCAGACCGATAAGACATTCTTATCTCCTTTCGTTGTCAGACGCCTCTCGATCAAAATCCGCTGTTAATGTAAGCATAATCGGTATCTGGTCGTCAACCCCGTTAGAGACAGAGGGTCGCTGCGAGCCCTCGCGGTCTCTAACGGGGTCAATACCCCATCAGTTTTTTGACTTTTTCGTGCTGGCGGATTTTTTCGTGGGCCTTGGCTTCGATCTGACGAATCCGTTCGCGAGTGACGCCGAATTCCCGACCGACTTCTTCCAATGTCCGCATAATGCCGTCAGCGAGGCCGTGCCGCATTTCCAAAATCCGCCGCTCCTTCGGCGTCAGATCCTTTAAAATTTCCTGAATCTGATCGCGCAGAATCCGGCGCGCCGCGTCATCGCCTGGCGTCGTCAGTTTAGTGTCCGGAATGAATTCGCCGATGGTTGATTTCTCCTCATCGCTGTTAGTCGGCTTATCCAGCGAGGCAGTGACCTGGTCAATCTTTTCGATAATGGCGACTTTCTCCGGTTCCACGCCCATTTCCGTCGCGATCTCGGCCGGCAGGGGCTCGCGGCCAAGATCCTGCAGGAGCCGCCGCACCACCTGTTTGTACTTAGCAATGGTTTCAACCATGTGCACCGGAATCCGGATTGTCCGCGATTGATCAGCCAGAGCCCGCGTAATCGCCTGTCTGATCCACCAAGTGGCATAAGTGGAAAATTTATAACCGCGCGTCCAGTCAAATTTTTCGACGGCTTTGAAGAGACCGAGATTGCCCTCTTGGATCAAATCAAGCAAAGTCAGATTCTGACTCCGGCCGATGTAACGTTTGGCGATGGAGACGACGAGCCGGAGATTGGCGCTCGCGAGCGTCCGTCTCGCTTCTTCATCGCCGGCGAGAATCTTTTTGGCCAGCTCCCGTTCGTCGGCCGCGCTAATCAATTTGTGCCGGCCGATTTCTTTTAAGTACATCTGGACCGAGTCAAGCGAGGCCGGACCGTAACGGCTGATTTTGGTCTTGGCGGACAGTTCCTCATCGCCGACTTCGTTCAGAAAACCGGTTTCCTCGAGAACATCGATTCCGGCCTGTTCGAACCGATCATAAATCTGCTCGAGAAATTCCAGATCCATTTCAACATTGGGAAATTCCTTGAGCATTTCGCCATAAGTGATGAAACCGCGCTGTCGGCCGCGCGCCAGCAATTGTTCAAACTTAATCTCATTGGCCCGACGTTTTTTCTGACCGCTTTTAACCGCCCGGGCCGGCAATGCTCGAGGTTTCTTTTTTAAATTTAACTTGGTTTTTTTTCTCATAACTTTTTCAAACCATTGATTTTCTCCGATAATTCCTGGCATTTAATAAGATACGGCTGGATCAGCGATGGCGGCGAACCGTTAAGCTGTTTAACTTTGGCCAGCAAATCTGCCAATTCTTCACGCCAAGTTTCTTCCTGCCAATAATTCAACAGTTCGTCAAGTTCTGTTTCGAGCCGCTCGGATTGAGCATAAGCCAATTCAGCCGCCAGCGCCAGTTCACCGCGCCGCGGCTCAAGCTCCTGCCAAATTTCCGCAAACCGTTCCGCGCCGAAACGATCCCTGACAGACTGTTTCAAATTTTCGCTGTCTTGCCATAACGTTAGGCCGAAAATTATTTCTTCCAGCCGCGCCCGGCGGGTGGCCAGCGGGCGCGGGCCGGCGGCGGATTGCGACCCGCCGGCGCTTTGAATTTTGTCTCGATCAAACTTTACCCGGTTCACTCCGTCGCGGACCACCGTCTCCGGCAAACCGAGCCGCGTGGCAATCTGGTTAATGAACAGGGCCTGGTCGAGCGGATTAGCGAGCCGAGCGATAAAAGGATAAACTTCCAGTTCAATCGCGTGAGCCAGCGCCCGACGTTCTGGCGACTGCCGTTCTAAAACCGTCAACAGGAAATCAATCACATGCACCGCGGCGTCAACCGCTTGTCGCCAAGCCGCCGGGTTCTCGCAAATTAGATCGGCCGGATCGCGTTCGGCTGGCAGAACCGCGATCTTGACTTCGAATCCGGCCCCGAGCGCCAGCCCGATCGCCCGCTGGCCGGCATTGATGCCGGCCAGATCAGCGTCAAAAGCCATAATCAAATTATTGGTCAGCCGCTTAATGAGCGCCAGATGATCATGAGTCAACGCCGTGCCGGAAACGGCGACAGTTTCCGCAAAACCCGCCTGATGAGACAAGACAGCGTCAATCTGTCCCTCAACTAAAACGCAACGATTGGCCGTCCGCAGGGCAAGGCGCGCCCGATCATAAAGATAGAGAATCTTTGATTTATTATAAAGCAGGGTATCCGGCGAATTAAGGTATTTGGCTGATTTGTCATCATCGTCAGCGCCAAAAATTCGTCCGGAAAAACCGACCACCCGGCCAGCCGTGTCCGTAAGCGGAAACATGATTCGGCTCCGGAAACGATCATACGGCGATTTACCGGACCCGGCCGGCGGCGACACCAACAACCCGGCCGAAATCATTTCAGCTTCTTTAAAACCTTGCCCGGCCAGAACAGAACCAAGCTGACGCCAGCCCGGCGGCGCCCAGCCAAGACGAAAAGACTTAATCGTGATTTCAGTCAAACCTCGCTCGGCCAAATAACTCAAGGCCGCCGGATTAGACTTCAGTTGTTCAATATAATAACTCGCCGCGGCCTCATGGAGAAGGTAAAGCCGGCTTTTTAAACTGGCGGCCGCCGGATCCGGCTGGCGGTAAGACACACCCGCGCGCTCGGCGAGAAGCTTCAAGGCGCCGACAAAATCAAGATTCTCGATCTCTTCGACGAAACTGATGAGATCGCCGCCGCGATTGCAACCGAAGCAATGATAAGTGCCGCGGCTCGGAGAAACGAAGAAGGACGGCGTTTTTTCCTGGTGGAACGGACAGCGCGCGCGGTAGTTGGCGCCGGCCCGTTCCAGTTTCAAGTAGCCGCTGACCACCTCGACGATCGCCAGTCGGGCCTTAACCTGTTCGAGGGTCGAGGACATGTTCGGTCGGCGCCGCGGCCGGAGCGTAATCGGATTTCAAACCGGTGCCGGCCGGGATCAACCGGCCGACGATCACATTCTCTTTCAAACCTCGCAAGCGATCGAGTCCGCCGCGAAGCGCCGTCTTGATCAACATTTTAGTTGATTGCTGGAAAGAAACCGCCGCCAGAAAACTAGAAGCGGTCAGCGACACCTCGGAAATGCCGAGGAGCATGGTTTCAGCCGTCGCCCGATCTAGGCCGCGTTTGAGGGCGTCCTGATTAGCTTCGGCCAAGTCGGATTGTTCGACGATCTCGCCGACTTCAAACGGGGTGCCGCCGATCTCTTTGACCCGGCGGCGGGAAAACATTTGCCGAATGATCACTTCCAGGTGTTTCCGGGTAATCGACGCGCCTTGCAATTCGTAAATATTGTTAATCTCGCCAATGATATATTCTTCGGTCGCATCCTTGCCGGCGTAGCGGAAAAGCTCCATCAGATCAGCCGGACCGTCAGTCAAGAGCTGCCCCGCGACCACGCGGTCGCCGCCTTTCACCAGGGCGGTCCGAAACAACGAAAATTTATACTCGATCGGCGTCTGGCTAGCGGCTTTTTTGCCTCGGTCATCAGGCAAAACCATAATGACATTTTCTTTGTCGGACTGACGCACTTCCGCCACGACGGCGGCGGCCACAGATACCGCCGCCGGGTGTCTGGGAAGACGCCGTTCAAAAATTTCTTCCACTCGCGGCAGACCGCCGACGATATCGCCGCCCACATCCACACCGCCAGAATGCTTAGTCCGCATCGTCAATTGGGTGCCCGGTTCGCCGATCGCCTGGGCCGCCACAATGCCCACGGCCTCGCCGATTTCCACCAAGGTGCCGCGCCCCGGATCAGCGCCGTAACAGCGCTGGCAGACCCCGCGGACCGACTGGCAAGTGAGAATTGAGCGAATCACTGCCTCGGTCACTCCGGCGGCCTCAACTTGTCTAGCCTCAACATTAGACAACAGCCGGCCCTTCTTAAACAATGTTTCGCCTCCGGCCAGCTGGATATCAGCCGCCAGCACTCGACCGCGGATGACATTGGCTAAACCCGCATCAAGACTGGAAATATTGGCCCGAGTTAACTTTTTTCCATGTTTCTCGCCGCAATCAGGTTCGGTGACAATAACTTCCTGCGCGACATTGACAAGCCGTTGGGTCAGATAACCGGCCTTGGCGGTATTCAAAGCCGTATCGGTCAAAGTCTTCCTCGAACCGTGAGTGGTGATAAAATATTCGAGCGGCGATAAACCTTCTTTATAAGACGGAATGATCGGAAAATCGATCAGCGGGCCAGCCGGGCTAGTGATCAAACCTTTCATCGCCGACATCTGCGCCACTTGGGAGATCGAGCCGCGGGCGCCGGAGTTCAACATGTGCATCACCGGCCCGTTCTTATCCAAAGTCGTCGGCAACAATTTTTCAACCCGACTGCGGACGCGGCTCCAAATTTCGATGTCCAGACGATACTTTTCATCTTTGGACAGAAGACCCTCATTGTAAGTTTCAACGAGCTTGGCGCTCTCGATCTTGGCTTCCTTAATGAGCGCGTCTTTCCCGACTGGCACCAAAACATCATCAAGCCCCCAGGTAATGCCGGAATAAGTGGCGTAGACAAAACCAAAATTTTTGATCCGATCAACGATTTCAGCGATCTGCCCGATACCGTAACGGACAATCAGATCATCAATGAGGCGAGTCATTTCTTTAGCGGTCATTTCAAAATTGAGAAAGGGAAAATCAGACGGCAGAGTTTTGTTAAACAAAATTCGGCCGACGGAAGTCTCGATTAAACGATCAGCCAGACCGCGCCACTTGCCGTCGCCGGTGTTTAAAATTTTGATCGGCGCCCGTAACGACACGGCGGCAAACTGATAAGCCGTGATCGCCTCCTCGCAATCCGCAAAAATCTTGCCGGCGCCGACATCGTTCGGCAAAAAACGTGTTACCCAGTAACAGCCAAGGACGATGTCGAGTTTGAGCGAGATGACCGGCTGGCCGTTGCCCGGTTTCAGGATATTGCGATTGGCCGCCATAATCTCGCGCGCTTCCTTCTGGGCCGCGGCCGACAACGGCACATAAACCGCCATCTGGTCGCCGTCAAAGTCAGCGTTGAAGGCGGCGCAAACGAGAGGGTGAATCCGGATGGCGTCGCCTTCGATCAAAATCGGACGGAAGGCCTGAATGCCGAGCCGATGCAGAGTCGGCGCCCGATTCAGAAGCACATATTTGTCTTCAATCACCTGTTCTAGAATTTCCCAAACTTCCGGAATTTGATCGTCAATCAAACGATTGGCGCCGCGAATGTTAAAAGCCAGTTCCGTCTGCAAGATTTTGGAAATAACAAAGGGCCGGAAAAGCTCCAGGGCCATATGTTTGGGCAAACCGCATTCCGAAAGTTTAAGCTCCGGTCCGATCACAATCACCGAGCGGCCGGAATAATCCACGCGCTTACCAAGCAGATTCTGACGGAAACGGCCCTGTTTGCCCTTCAGACTGTCCGAGAGAGATTTGAGCGCGCGGCGCTGCGACTGATTCATCAAATTAGCGCTCTGACCGCGGCGGATCGAATTATCAATCAGAGCGTCAACGGCCTCCTGCAGAATCCTTTTCTCATTGCGCAAGATCACCTCTGGCGCATTGAGCTCCTTCAATTTCTTCAAACGATTGTTGCGATTGATCACTCGGCGATACAAATCATTGACATCGCTCGTGGCATGACGGCCGCCGTCGAGCGGCACAATTGGCCGGAGATCCGGCGGAATGACCGGAATCGCTGTCAGAAACATCCATTCCGGCCGGAGGCCGGCCTTCTTCATCGAAGTCAGGAGATTGTAGCGGCGCTGGAGACGGAGACGCTCGGCGGCGCTGGCTTGTTTCAATTGGCCGGTCAATTCCTTGATCGCGGCCTCAAGATCAAGATTCTTAAAAATCTGCCACACGGCCTCGGCGCCAATGCCCGCTTCAAACACCGACCCGTATTTAAGCGAGAGACGGTGATAGGCGACCTCGTCAAGTACCTGACCAGACGCCAGACGGCTCAATTGCCGTTTGACTTCGAGCAGAGTTTCCTTTAATTTCTCGCGGCTCCGTTCATCCTGCAAACCCTTAACCTTGGTCTTGTATTCACTGTCGATCTCTTTAAGAATTCGCGCCCGCTCGGTCTCATTAACCTGGGTGATGATGTAACCGGCAAAATAGATTACCTTCTCCAAATCATTGATCGAAACATCGAGGATCAAACCGATTCGCGACGGCACGCTGCGCAAAAACCAGATATGCGCCACCGGACTGGCCAATTCAATATGACCCAGCCGCTCGCGCCGAACAATCGAGCGCGTTACTTCAACACCGCAGCGCTCGCAGATGATATCGCGATAACGAATGCGGCGGTACTTGCCGCAATAACACTCGTAATCCTTCTCCGGCCCGAAAATCCGTTCGTCAAAAAGCCCGCCGCGTTCGGAACGGCCGGTGCGGTAATTGATCGTTTCGGCCTTCGTTACTTCGCCGTGAGACCAACCGCGAATATCGTCAGGCGAAGCCAGTTTGAGGGAAATCGCGTTAAAATCAGTTGGTTCAGCCATGACTCTGGATTTAAATTTTCTTCAACTCCACATTGAGCGCGAGACCCCTCAATTCGTTTAGCATCACATCAAAAGAAGCCGGCAAATGCGGTTCCGCAATCGGCTCGGCCTTGATAATGGCGTCAAAGGCCTGTGATCGGCCGACGATGTCGTCTGATTTGATCGTCATCATCTCCCGCAAGGTGTAAGACGCGCCGTAGCCCTCTAGCGCCCAAACTTCCATCTCGCCGAAACGTTGGCCGCCGCGCTGGGCTTTGCCGCCCAAGGGCTGTTGGGTGATCAGCGAGTACGGACCGACTGAACGCATGTGGATTTTGTCCTTAACCATATGATCGAGCTTCAACAAATACATATAGCCGATGGCCACCTCCTGATTAAACGTTTCGCCGGTGCGCCCATCAATCAATTTGACCTTGCCGGTTTCGGGATAACCAGCGCGCGCCAGCTCTGATTTAATTTCCTCTTCGGTCACGCCGGAGAAAGCCGGAGTGATGGCCTGGTAGTTCAAAGCTTTGGCCGCCAAGCCCAATTGCATCTCAAAAATTTGGCCGAGGTTCATCCGGCTCGGCACACCCAAGGGGGTCAGAATCACATCCACCGGCGTCCCGTCGGCCAGGTACGGCATATCCTCCTCGGGCAAAATTTTGGCGATGACTCCCTTGTTGCCGTGGCGGCCGCAGAGTTTGTCGCCCACCGAAACATTCCGTAACTCGGCAATTTCCACATGAATCCGTTTAGTGATGCCGGATTCCAATTTGTCTCCCCGGTCGCGGGAGAATACCCGCGCGCCGATCACCTTTCCGGTTTTGCCGTTCGGGACCCGTTTCGAAGTGTCTTTCACATCCCGGGCCTTATCGCCAAAAATTGAACGGAGCAGACGTTCTTCCGGCGTCAGCTCGGTTTCCCCCTTCGGGGTGATTTTGCCAACGAGGATGTCGTTCGGCTGGACTTCGGCGCCGATTCGGACGATGCCGTCTTCATCGAGATTCCGCAGTTTCGCCTCGCCCACATTCGGAATGTCGGGCGTCGTCACTTCGGGCCCCAACTTGGTGTCGCGGACATTGGTTTTGAATTCTTCAATGTAGACGCTCGAAAAAATATGGTTTTTGACGAGCCGTTCGGAAATAATAATCGCGTCTTCGTAATTGGCGCCGCCCCAAGACATGAAAGCGACCAGGATGTTTTGTCCGATCGCCAATTGCCCGTCAACGCTGGAGGCCGTGTCGGCGAGAAGATCGCCCCGTTTCACCTTTTGGCCGAGCGCCACCGCCGGCCGATGATTAAAAACCGTGTTGTCATTAGTCTTACGAAAATTAATCAGCTGATAGATTTCTTCCTGTCTTTCGGTCTCAACCACGATCTTCTGGCCGTCAACTTTCTTCACCGTGCCAGCCGATCGAGCGAACACCGGCCGGCCGGAATCGCGCACCACTCGGCTTTCCATGCCGGTCGCCACCAGCGGAAATTCCGAGGCGATGCAGGGGATGGCCTGTTTTTGCATATTGGAACCCATCAGCGCCCGATTAGCGTCATCGTGTTCGAGGAAAGGAATGAGCGCCGTCGCCATCGAGAACGGCTGGTACGGAGCGACTTCAATAAAATCAACCAGTTGGCGCGGCACCAGAGTCGGGCGCATGCCTTGCCGAACCTCCACCTGTTCTTCGACGAGACGCAAATGATCGTCAAAGGGAACACTGCCGTGGGCAATGGCGTAATTTTCCTCCTCCAGAGCGTTCAAATAGACGACTTCGTCGGCGATCTGGCCGTTCTTGACTTTCCGGTACGGCGTCTCGATGGTCCCGAACTCGTTGATTCGCGCGTAATTAGCGAGGTGCAAAATTAAACCGATGTTCGGACCCTCGGGAGTGTGGATGGGGCAAATCCGACCATAGTGGGAAGTATGGACATCGCGCACCTCAAGGCCCGACCGTTTGCGTGTCAGACCGCCAGGTCCCAAAGCCGAGAGGGTGCGTAAATGCTCTAATTCGCTCAAAACATTCTTCTGATTCATGAATTGCGAGAGCTGATTGGTGGTAAAAAATTCTTTAAGGCGCGCCTGGAGCGGCCGCGGGCTCAAAAACTGCACCGGCAAAGTGGCGTTGGAATCAATGGTCGACATTCGATCCTGGATGTTGCGCCGCATTTGGATCAGGCCGATGCGCAACTTTTGCTGGAGCATTTCGCCGACACAACGGACGCGGCGGAGACCCAAATGGTCAATGTCGTCTCCGACGGCGTCCGGGGTGTTATTTAACTCAATGATATGGCGGATAATGACCACTAGGTCCTCGAGATTCAAAGTTCTGGTCTCGACGGTTTCGGGCCGCGTCCGCTCGAAACGTTTATTAAGCCGGATCCGGCCGACGACGGACAAATCATATTTTTCGCGTGAGAAAAGCGCGGTGATAAATTCGCGGGCCGAGGCAACCGAGGCCAAATCAGAATCGCGCAGACGGCGATAGATCTCCAGAAACGCTTCGTCCGCCGAGCCCGCGGTGTCGTGAGCGAGCGTTTTCTCCACATACGGCCGTTCGCTCTTCGTTCCGGCAAACAAAGTTTTAATGTCGTCGTGGCTTAAATTTTTCCCGGCCAAATCGGCAAAAACTTTCAGCAAATAAGAAAACGGAAACTTGCGTTTGCGGTCAATGCGCACCCAAATACAATCGTCCGCCTCGGTCTCAAACTCCACCCAGGCGCCGCCCGACGGGATGATCTTGGCGCCGAAGTACTTCCGGCCGCGGATTTCATTCTCGGTAAAGAAAACGCCGTAACTCCTGGCCAGCTGGGGCACGACGACTCGTTCGTTGCCGTTAATGATAAAAGTGCCGTGATCGGTCATCAGCGGAAAATCAGCCAGAAAAATTTCCTGTTCCTTCTCTTGCTTGAAGATTTTATTGACGAGACGCACCCGCACCCGCAGCGGCGTATCGTAAGAAAGCTGATTCTCGGCCGCGTGATGCTCGTCAAACTTCGGCGGGTCAAGCGCAAAATCGAGGAAAGACAATTCAAATTTTTTCTCCGAGTAATCCTTGATCGGCGAAAATTCGCGGAAAAGCTCTTTCAAACCCGCGCTCGCCAGCCACTGGTAAGAATCCTTTTGGATTCTGATCAAATCAGGCAGGGCCAACAACGGCTCTTGATATTTAGAAAAATATTTTTTCTCCATTAGATTTGGATGAGTAAAACAAACAAAAAAAATTAGGCCGCGAGATTAAAATATCGAAAAGGCGGCTAAAACTAAGCTTTAAAACGAATCAGCCAGGCAATCGCAACACAATCAGACAATGATGAAAAACATTCTAGCGTATTGGTAGATTCTGTCAACCTTGTCAATCAGGAGCTGTGGATAAAGTCATATAACAAATCCGAAACAGAAAAAAGCGCCGTACCCGAAGGTCTGGCGCTTTGGTTATCGCCACTCGTGACGAACGGCTACTTGAGATCGGCCAAGGCGATCTGGAAATCACGATCGTCTGCGGCACGAGAGATCTTTTTGGCCGTCTCAAACAGTTTGAAGATTTCAGTAACCTTGTCTCTCGCTTGGGGACTCGGTTGCCGCCAGTTCTGAACGATCCTGATAATCTTCTCAATCACGATCATCAGCGCCCGTTCCTTGCCGTTGTAAGGGAAGCTTTGACGAAGGTCAGTCGCCGCCGCCTCGGCCGCCTGCTTCTGGGCGAGGAGACCTAATTTAACTTCGGCCAATTCCTCCCCCCAACCACTATCCGTCCCGAATTGCTCATCAAGGGTTGCGATGATTTCGTCATGGCCCCTAGGAATCTCGGTTCGCTCGAGAAGATCAAGAATGACGA
>JACOZG010000030.1 GCA_016181465.1 Candidatus Vogelbacteria bacterium
GCGAGCCGGCGAGATTCTCTCCGCGCCGGACGCAATCCGTTCTCTGCCGGCCTGCCCCCAGCCTTTGGCGGGGCAAGCCGGCGCCCAGAGCCAGTTGGCTAACTCGTTTTCGGCCCTGCAAATGGCGCTTAATCAATTGAGTCAATTACTAATGTCAAGGTGAGACCTTGCCAGCGCGGTAAGGTCTCACCTTTAATTTCAGAATTAGGTGCTTCGCCACTTATCTTATTTATTACTGGCCGCGGCAGCGGTGCTCTATGCGCCGTGGTGGCTGGCGCTCGCGGCAGTCGCCGCGAGCGCCTTGTTCTTCGCCTCGCCGGCGCCCGCGCTCGCCTTGGCACTCGCTTTTGACTTCAGTTACGGCGCCGCCGGCGCCTTGCCAGTCGGTCTCGCGGCAGCGGCGGCCGCGGCGCCTCTCGGCGCGCTCGGACGGCGCCTCATCCGTTTAGCCTAGTTTGATTGCATCTCATGACTATTGACCCAGATGAAATTTTTTTGGACACTTATAACCTGCCGGCTTTTGACCGTCAGCAGTTTGAAGGCGAATTAGAGCGGCCGATCGCCAAACCGACGCTCGTTATTCTGGGAGGATTTTTTCTCCTGCTCGGTTTAATTTTCTTCGGCCGGATTTATTATTTGCAGATCAAGCAGGGTCCGGCGCTGGCGGCGCGAAGTCAAAGCAACACCTTGCGTCACACCGCGGTTTTTCCCGAGCGAGGAGTTATTTATGACCGCCGCGGCGAAGAACTGGCTTGGAATGACCCCGAGCGCACTTACAGCGAGCTTCCCGGTCTGGCGCATGTCTTGGGTTTTGTCGGCTATCCCAGCGAGGAGGAAATCAGCGCTTATGCTTATGAACCGTTGGAATTGGTGGGTCGCGACGGCGTCGAAAAAGTCTACAATCAACGTCTGGCCGGCGTTAAGGGGACGCGGATTGAAGAGGTTGACGCTTACGGCGAAATTCATTCCGATTATTTTCTTCGGCCGCCGCAAGCGGGCGAGAATCTCTATTTGTCAATTGACGCGCGGGTCCAGAGCAAGCTGTTTGAGCTGGTCGCGTCTCTGGCCCGCGAGCGCGGCTTTGCCGGCGGCGCCGGTCTCATTCTCGACGTTCGAAACGGCGAACTGCTGGCTCTCGTCAGTTACCCGGAATTTAACCCGCAGACGCTCTCGCGGGGCGATGACGCCGCGGCGATTAGCCAATGGCTTGATGATCCGGCCAAACCCTTCTTGAACCGCGCCGTGGCCGGTCTCTACACGCCCGGTTCCATCATTAAAACTGTCATTGCTGTCGGCGCCTTAAACGAGGGCGTGGTGGCGCCGGAAACGGAGATTGTGAGTACGGGCTCTTTGACTCTGCCGAATCCGTTTGCGCCGGACCAGCCGTCAATTTTTAAAGATTGGAAGGCCCACGGCGCGGTTGATTTGCGCCAGGCTCTGGCCGTGTCCTCCAATGTCTATTTTTATGAAGTCGGCGGCGGCTTTGGCGATCAGCCGGGGCTCGGCATTGCCGGCATTGACAAGTATGCTCGGGCCTTTGGTCTTGGCGCGCCGACCGGCATCAATTGGCCGAGCGAAGCGGCCGGCACCATCCCGACGCCGGAATGGAAGGAACGGTTTTTCCCCGGCGATCCGTGGCGAATCGGCGACACTTATCATACCGCGATTGGTCAGTACGGTTTCCAAGTAACGCCGCTCCAGATGGCCCGGGCCGCCGCGGCCATCGCTAACGGCGGCTGGCTGGTGACGCCGACGGTCTTGGCGGCGAGTTCCACGGCGGTGATTCTAAAACCGCGGCCGCTCGACAGCTCAATCAAACCAGAGGTGTTGGAGATCGTGCGTCAGGGCATGCGTTTGGCGGTGACGAGCGGCACCGCCGCTGGTTTGGCCGTGCCCGATGTTGAAATTGCGGCTAAGACCGGCACCGCCGAGCTCGGCACGACCAAGGAAGCCGTTACTTCCTGGGTGATCGGTTTTTTCCCGTATCAGTCGCCGCGCTATGTTTTTGCCGTGGCCATGGAGCGCGGCCGGCGGGAGAATGTGATCGGCGGCGTCTTTATTATGCGTCAACTCTTTGACTGGCTGGCGGCCGCCGCGCCAGAATACTTGCAATAGGCAAAAAGACAAGTTATCATTGACGGCTAATGGAAAGTGATAAGCATTATTTGAGTCAGGAGAAATTCAATGCCCTGAAACAGGAACTGGACATTTTGAAAACCGACAAGCGCCGCGAAATCGCCGGACGGCTGGAATTCGCCAAATCTATGGGTGATCTATCAGAGAATGCCGAGTACCAAACCGCGCGCGAGGAGCAAGCTGATGTGGAAGAGAGAATCAATGAACTGGAGAGCATTCTGAAGGTGTCGGAAATCATCGCTGATCGCCATAGTTCTTCAATCGGCATTGGTTCGACGCTCGTCGTGCGGAAGGAGGGGAGCAACGAGGAAAATAAATATCGGGTTGTCGGCCCGGAAGAAGTGAATCCGGCGACGGGTCAAATTTCTTATCTGTCGCCGCTCGGCGCCAGTCTGCTGAATAAGAAAAAGGGCGACAAGGTGACAATTAAAACTCCGGCCGGCGGCGAGATTGCTTACCGCGTTGTTAAGGTTTCTTGATCAATGGCCTCGCTTGAAGAATTAAGGAACGAAAGATTAAAAAAGGTTTCCCAACTGCGCGACCGATCAATTGACCCCTATCCGTCAACCATCAAAGTTGATTATTCTTTGGCCGAGATCCGGCGGCGGTTGGCTCAATTTAAGACCCGGAGAACCCCGCTGACTCTCGCTGGCCGGGTGATGGGGATCCGCGCCCAGGGCAATTTAATCTTTTTTGACCTCGATGACGGCACGGCCCAGTTGCAGGCGCTGGCGCGGCGCGAGGCCGTGGGCGAAGAATCGCTCGCCTGGTTTGAAACCGTCGTTGACCGCGGCGATTGGTTGGCGGTCACGGGTTCAATTTTTCTGACCAAAACCAAAGAGCCGACTATTCTGGCCAAGAGCTGGCAGATGGCCGCCAAGAGTCTCCGGCCCTTGCCGGATAAATGGCATGGCCTGACGGAAACCGAGGAACGTTTTCGCCGTCGCTACCTCGATAGTCTGTTTAATGAGGAGGTCCGCGCCCGTTTCCGTTTGCGCTCGCTCATTATTCGAGCGCTTCGGGCTTACCTCGACGAGGCCGGCTATTTGGAGGTGGAAACACCCATGCTTCAGTCGCAGGCCGGCGGCGCCGCGGCTTTGCCCTTCAAAACTCACGAGGCCGCCCTGGACCTCGATCTCTATCTCCGAATTTCACCCGAGCTTTATTTAAAACAAATGCTTATCGGCGGTTTTCCCAAGGTCTATGAGCTTTCGCGGTGTTTTCGAAACGAAGGGATTGATGCAACGCATCATCCCGAGTTCACCATGCTCGAGTTTTATGAGGCTTACAGCGATGCCGGTCGTCAACGGCAATTTGTCGAACGGCTGTTTAAATATTTGGTCAAACGTTTCAGTCGGGGCTCGACGCTTAATTTCGGCGGAGAGAAAATTGATTTCCAAAACGATTTTCGAGTTGTCAGCTATTATGATTTATTCAAACGTTACGCCCTGATTACCGATCCGGTTAACGTCAACGTCAAAGATTTGATGCTCAAGGCGGCGCAGTTCGGCGTGCCCTTGCCCGCTGGCGCGGCGCGGGAGAAAATTTTTGATTTAATTTACAAAAAAGTCTGCCGGCCGAAATTGATTCAGCCGACTTTTGTCATTGATTACCCGAAGGCCTATCTGCCTTTGGCCAAGGCCGAATCCGGCCACCCAGAATTGGCCGATGCTTTCCAATTGGTGATCGCCGGTCTCGAAATCGTTAAGGCCTTTTCCGAGTTGAATGATCCGATGGAACAGCGCGCGCGGTTTCTGGCCGAGGAAAAACAGCGACAGGCCGGCGAGACCGAAACCCAGCCGCTCGATGAAGAATATATTGAGGCGCTGGAGTACGGCTTGCCGCCCGCGGGCGGCGTCGGCATCGGCGTTGACCGTCTAGTGATGCTTTTCACTGATACCCCAAACATCCGCGAAGTGATTTATTTTCCAACTTTACGGCCTAAATCATGATTGATAAAATCCAGTTGTTGTTCGACGTTGTTCGACGTCAGACGTCCAACAAGATTTTTCAAGGATTTTGTGCAAGATGTCTTGTCAGAATACCCAATTAACTTGACAAACTATCACGTGCTGTGCTAATATCATAACAGTGTTTTTGGACTAGTTTTGGACCTTGGAAACTTGAAAGGAGATAGTCGTGAGCGCAAGAGACTTTCCAGATTTGGTCTGGTTGTCGAATCTAGCAGATATGGCCGGTGAGATCATGGTCGAACGTTTCGACTTTGGGATGAAACGAGAAACTAAAGAGGACGGCACGGTAGTAACCGACGCCGATCTCGCGATCAACCAATTAGTTCTCAATTTGTTTGAGCGAGATTTCCCGCGTATCCGAGTGATCAGCGAGGAAGGCGGCCGAGAAGTTCCCGAGGCAGAATATGCTGCTCTCTGCGATCCACTTGATGGTACGTTGCCATTCTCGCGCGGTCTACCGATCTCGGCCTTTTGTTTGTCCATCCTTGATGATGGCCAACCAATTATCGCTGTGATCAATGACCCATTCATGAAGCGCCTTTGGTACGCAGAGTTAGGCAAGGGATCATTTCTTAATGGAAAGAAACTTGAGGTCTCTCGGCACCACGACATCGACCGTTCGCATCTTGGTGTCCTGTTTTGGCCGGATTCGCCGTTCCACCTTCTAGAAGTGGCTGGGGTTTTAGTCAATCGTGGCGCGCGAGTGATTAATCCGTGGACCATTGCCTATCTTGGTGGACTGGTGGCCTCGGGTGATCTTGACGCCACTATTTTTCCCGGCCGCAACGGTTGGGAGACAGCGGCGATGCAATTAATTGTCACCGAAGCCGGTGGCTTCGCCACCGACATCGAGGGACAAACGATTGATTACCGTCCTGATGGAAAAATCAAGGGTCACGTCATCTCAAACGGCCTAATTCACCAGCGTCTAGTTGATATCATTTCCCGATGTTTATGAGCCCTAGGGAATTCCCGGCCCCGAATGACAGTTTGTCATCTGGGGCCTTTTTGTTAGTATGTTTATTATGCCTTATTCTCAAAAGTCTCTAATTGAACTAATAAAATCAGGTGGATTCCCCGGCGAGACTTCTATACCCAAACATATTGAAACTGTTATCTCTAATGTGTTTCTTTTCGATCAGAAAGTTTATAAACTCTATAAAAACGATAATGAGTTTTTTAATAAAGGATTTAGAGACATATCTGGTAAAGCCGAACGTTTTGATTTTACCCATCGAGATTTTATTTGGAATCAGACCCTTAGTCCATCAATATATCTCCGATTATATAGCGTTGCTTTAGAGGGTGGTCAGGTCGTTACTAATGTGCCAAACGAACAAGCGGAGGAATTGATTATTGAAATGAATCGTATAAATGAGGAAGATGTACTATTTGAAAAACTGGTCCATGGTAAAGTATCCGAAAAAGATTGCTTTTTGTTGGGTGAACAACTAGCGAATAATCTACAAAAAGTTAAGGAACGACTTACCGAATCGCACAATTACTATGAAATTTTTAAGACCAGAGTTTCTGACCTAAGAAATTTCATCAAACCAGTTGAAGAGTATGTCAGCAACAAAGAGGCTCGCACTTACTGTGATTTTCTAGATGCATTTGTCGAAAAAAATCGCAATTGGTTCGATGGCGAATTAAGTGGACAATTGGTCTATGGTGGTGATATGCATAGTCACAATGCAGTATTTTCAAATAAACAACTCTACCTAATGGATACCTTCCCGCCCAAAGAGATTTGGCGAATAGAACATCGTCTGGTACCACTGTATCGAATTGGTATGGATCTTTGGGTTTTGAGCGACAAACAGGAAATGTTTGAGAATTTCGTGCACGGTTACGAACGAAAAAGTGGTATTAAGGTGGATAGACGTTTGGACAATCTTTACGTGATATGGGCTTCAGCCATCATGGTCTCTTATCTATATATGTTGCAAAGAATAGACCCAAGCAAAAAAGAGGCGGCGAAGAAATTTCATAAGTTTATACGAGATTATTTTACAAAGTGGAAAATCTAACCACAATTCGACGATCGTCAGATTGTGTCTCAATTTAAAAACGGCATCCAACAATAAAAGAGACGTCTGTCATCCTCCGGTTGAGATCATAACTAATTGGGATACTTGTGGATAAAATTTTGCCGGGTCGTTAAAAACGGCTAACCAGCGGGTTTTTTGCTGTGGATGAATTGTGGATAAACTTATTGGTTAGTGGGACAGAGTGGATTATAATTTAAACGCAGTGGGTAAAAGTGGGGAATAAAGAAT
>JACOZG010000031.1 GCA_016181465.1 Candidatus Vogelbacteria bacterium
CGTCGGGCTAAGCAAAATTAATTTCTTATTCCGATTCTTCTCGCGAAACGCCGCGAGCACCCGCGCGCCCGTGTTATGCCGCGTCCCTTCATACTCCGCGCCCGGATTGCCTAGACCGAAAATTACTTGGACCATTTTTACAAATTGAGACCACCGGGTACTGACACTGGAGAAACTGGTGTCGGATCATTTTGTTTTATTCTGGCGCGACACTTAGCTTCGATTTCATATGGCCGTCCGATCTGGATCATTTGAATATCATCAGGCACATAACGATCAGCTCTGTGTTTACGACCTTGCCAATGACCAGTACGCATGGCCAGAGTTACATTCCCTAAATTTTCATCCCCAGAAACTTCGATATCACCATTGAATTGTTCCCAATCAATCGAACGGCTACCGCTTTTTGCGTGAACAAATAATCTACTCGAAGTGCCGGCGAACCAGGCTTCACCACTGAATAAACCTCGCAAACTGGCCCACAACAAGAAAATGCCAACCAAATCAAAAACTGCGGGCAAAAGTAAGATTAACCCTGGTTTGTCGGTAGTTTTCGGTATTCCGTTGATAGTGTAATTGATTTCACCACCAGAAAATAATCGGGTAACCATAAAGTAAGTTATCAAACCGCTTATGATCAACCAGAACACGGCGAAGAAAAGTAAAAATACACTGCCACCAAGAGAAGTTGCTCTCTTAGCTCGAACAATAAAATCAGGCTTTTCTTCGCCGAGCATTTTTTGCAACTTAACTGGTGGCGATTGATCCATACTTTTTAGATTAAAATCAATCTCCCAACTACGGAATGAAGGTAACAATCTGATTTATTTTATTATTTGTTTTGTTACTTTCAACAATTTTATTATCGTAATCTATTTCGAAATGGACATTCTTGGCACCCGGAGAACTGTCATTAGATAATAACAAGTAGCCCGAGTAAGAAATGGTATATCTAAATATTTCTCCAGGATCAACAGTACCAGTATAAAAACCAGTTTGCTGATTTGAAGAGTTGGTGCCAATTAAAGCCTTGATGTTCACGCCGCCAGTGAACGCCTTTGTGCCTATATTTTTTATCCTCGCTTCAATCTTCACATTTTTATCTCCGGCTTTAGGCTGGTTGGGTGTAACTTGAATATCCAAAATCGCTAAGTCAACAGAACCAGTTTGAGTATTTTGATTTGGCGGTTTAGAAAACGATTGTTTTGATAAACGTTCGAGCGTCGCTGGAAAATCTAACTTCCATACTCCACCATCGCTAGAAAATACATACGCGCCACTTCTTCGATTGCCATCCTGATCAATACAATCACCTTGGACAATTATCTTATCGGCTTCCTTGGCTTCACTCACATAAACCATATCAACACAGCTCAAATTAAAACCCGGGGTATTGATCATCTGTTGTGAACTGACTGTGAAGTATTGAGACAAGCTACTCAATGGCCGTTTTTGTTGAACGCCAAGTTTAATCTGATCGAAAGTTGATTTGGCCGTATCTTCATCGACCATTACGGGCCCTGGTTCAATAATATCGCCGAGATTACCGAGATTAACCTCGTCCACTTGCTCATCAGTATAGATAACAGGAGGAGGAGTTTTATTATTCTCCCTTTTTTGCCACACCCAATAACCGCCGCCGGCCAGAACCGCTAAAATAATAATGAGCACTAGAATCGAGAAACCTTGTTTGTTTTTCATAATTCTTAAGAATAATTTGATAAATCAACCTCGTTAAGGATACCACGATTTATCCCCAACTCAAAACTTGACACTTGACTTCATTTTTCACTGATATATACTAAGAAACATTATGGCCTCGGCCTCCGAGATTCCCCGCCTCACGGCGGGGTTTCGCTTTTTCTGTACAAAAAGGAAGTTATTGCTTCACTGACTTGAAGAAAATCACGGAGGGGAAGAAAATCAACTTTACGAAGGAGCCGCTTGGAGCTGATTGTTTTTAATTGGGACAAGATTAACCAACGTCTATATGGGCCATATTTAATCGGATGATAAAACCTCTTATCGCCAACGGTGCTCGTTATAGGGACAATCCAAATCATATCTCGATTGAAACGTTTGACTATGAGAACCGGGCGTTCGAAGTTATCATTTTTACCATCTGTCTCTACCCCGACATTCGCGCCTAGAGCACACCACCAGATTTCTCTTTCTTTAAAATAGACCGGCTCAGTGACAGAAAAATGGATCTGTTTCTTTTTATCATTCCAAACGTCAAAATCTTTAGGACCTTTCAAAACTTGAGTCATTCGGTTATTTATACTACACTAAACCGATATGACCGAAAAGCCGAGGCGGAAAAGCACTTGGTGGGAAATTATCCGTTTTGTTTTGGTCACTTTGATCATCGTCGTGCCGATCCGCACCTATGTCGCCCAACCGTTCATTGTTTCCGGTCTGTCAATGACTCCGTCTTTCGACGACGGCGAGTATCTGATCATTGATGAACTGTCTTATCTTTTCCGTCAGCCCCAGCGCGGCGAGGTGATCGTTTTCCGCTACCCCAAAGATCCGTCAAAATTTTTCATCAAGCGAGTGGTCAATCTGCCGGGCGAGACCGTCTCGATTCAAGACCGCGCCTACCAACTGCAAGCTGACGAATACTTTGTTCTGGGTGATAATCGCAACCAGAGTTTGGACTCCCGCGCCTGGGGGCCGGTGCCGGAAAAATTAATCAAGGGACGCGTCTTCCTCCGGCTTTTCCCGTTCAATCGTCTCGCTTTTCTGCCCACTGCCAATAGCCAAAATGAACCCGAGTGACAATCGAAACAAAAACGATTTCAAACTGCAAACCGCCAAAGGCCTGCGGGATCTCATCGGCGATGACTACTATCTTCTCCAGGGCCTGGTCGAGAAGGCCTCGGAGGTGGCCATTTACTACGGTTTTCGGCCGATCGCCACGCCCATCCTTGAAGATGAGAGACTTTTCCGTCAAGGCGTAGGCCAATACACCGACATTGTCGAAAAAGAACTCTATACCTTGAGGACCCGCGGCGGCGACCGGTTGGCTCTGCGGCCCGAAGCCACCGCGCCAATCATGCGCGCTTACTTTGAACACGGTCTCCAGGCCGAACCCCAGCCAGTGATGTTCTATACCGCCGGGCCGTTCTTCCGTCACGACAGCCCCCAGCGCGGCCGCTTTCGAGAATTCCACCAGTTTGATCTCGAGGTTATCGGCACCAGCAAAAGCATTGCCGACGCCCTGGTAATCCGCTTGGTCTTAATTATCCTGAAAGAAGCCGGGTTGAACCAGCTCGCGGTCGAAATCAACAGCATCGGTGATCGCGATTGCCGACCGATTTTCCGCCGTGAGCTGGCTAATTACTATAGGAAACAAGCTCGTCAAATTTGCGCCGATTGCCGCGAACGGCTCAAAACCAATCCCTTGCGTCTCCTTGACTGCAAAAATCCCAAGTGTCAAGAAGTGAAGACCGAGGCGCCGAGCGCCATCAGCTTTCTCTGCCATGCCTGCAAACAGCACTTCAAAGAAGTGCTGGAGTATCTTGAGGCCATGGAGATCAGCTACGCGATCAACAACAATCTGGTTCGCGGTTTAGATTATTACACCCGGACGGTTTTTGAAATCAGCGAACCGAGCGACGCGGCCGGCGGGCCGGCTTTGGCCTTAGCCGGAGGCGGCCGCTACGACTACTTGGCGCGCGCCTTGGGCGCCAAGAAAGCGGCGCCGGCCGTCGGCGTTGCCATCGGTCTGGAACGGGTCATCCAGTCGCCGAAATTCACCCGTTTGACCCCGCGCCTGCTGAAAAAACCAAAAGTCTTCTTCATTCAATTAAGTTTGGAGGCAAAAATGCACAGTTTGCAGGTGATCGAGATTCTCCGCCGGGCGCGCGTGCCCCTGTCTCATTCGCTGTCCAAAGATTCCCTTTCGGCCCAACTGGCCATCGCCGAAAAAATGAAAATCCCTTACACCATCATCCTCGGCCAAAAAGAAGTGATCGACGGCACGGTGATTGTCCGCGATATGAACACCCGCTCGCAAGCCACCGTTAAACTCAACAAACTGGCGGAATATCTAGAAAAATGCTAGCATACCGAGCATGATCACGACCGTCGCGGTACAAAAGGAATCAACCACTGAATCCAATTTGAGTTTGATCAAACGTTTCAGCCGGCGCCTCCAGGGCGCCGGCGTCCTGCGGCGCGCCAAAGCTGGCCGCTACACCGAACGGCCGCTCTCGCCCTATAAAAAGAAACAGCAGGCCTTGAAGCGGCTCGCCCGGCGCGCCGAAGTCGAGCGTCTGCGCAAACTCGGCCTCCTGGATGAAACTGGCCATAAAAAATCTTACTAGACGGCCGGCGGCGGCCATCCCCTTCCGAGCGATAGCCAAAAAAGTGCTCGGAGCAAATTACGACTTGAGTTTGGCGCTGATCGGTGATGCCCGAGCGCGTCGCCTCAATCGGCGCTGGCGCGGTCGAGACAAACCAGCCAATATCTTAAGCTTTCCCCTCGACAAAAATTCGGGAGAAATTTTCTTGAATCTCGGACGACGCTCAACCAATTATCTCCGCTTCCTCTTTATCCACGGCCTCTTGCATTTGAAAGGTCTGGCGCATGGGAGTAAAATGGAGTCGCTGGAAAGTCAAATAGTTAAATATTTCCAAACTCATGAGCAGAATGATCGTCGCCGGGCTCGACATCGGCAGCGCCGCCGTTCGGGTCGTCGTTTGTGAATTAGTCCGGGGCAACAAAAGCCCCAAAATTTTAGCTTTGGCTAAAGCCGAATCCAAGGGACTCCGGCGCGGCTATGTGATCAATGCGGACGAGACGGCCGGAGCCATCAGACAGGCAGTCAAAGAAGCCGAGCGGGTGGCGGGCGCCAGGATCCGGCGAGTATTTGTCGGCCTCGGCGGCGTGACTTTGGAATCAAAAATCGGCGAGAGCCAGATCATCGTTTCGCGCGCGGACGCGGAAATCACCGAGAATGACATCAACCGCGCGCTGGAACTGGCCGAGACTAATGTCGCCGACTTCGCTAACGGCCGGATCATCCACACCATTCCTCTAGGGTATAAGCTCGACGGGAAAAAGATTCTTGGCCGGCCGGAAGGCATGCGCGGCAATAAGCTCGAGACCCGCGTCCTCTTCATCGTCTGCCTGGAGCAACATCTCGAGAATCTGATCCGGGCAATTGAGACCGCGGGTCTGGCGATCGAAGACATCGTGGCCGCGCCGATCGCCGGCAGTCTCCCCGCTCTCACGACCCAACAAAAAAATGTGGGCTGTATTTTAGCTAATATCGGTTCCCAGACAACCGCTCTCATCGTCTACGAGGACGGCTTGCCGATTTCTCTTCAAGTTTTGCCGATCGGTTCAATGGATGTGACGAACGACATCGCCCTCGGCCTCCGGGTGCCGCTCGACGAAGCCGAGCGGCTGAAATTAGGCAGTGAAAATGTTTTGAGTTTGAAGAAAAAACTCGATGAGATCATCGAGGCGCGGCTCTCGGATATGTTTGAACTGATCGAAGGACATTTGAAAAAAATCGGCCGGAACGGACTCTTGCCGGCGGGCATTTTGATCACCGGCGGCGGCAGTCAAATCGCCAACATCGAAAAGCTGGCCAAAGACGCCCTCCGCCTGCCGGCCAGAGTCCACTGGCCGAACATCGTGGATCATCACAGTAAAAATCAGATCCGCGACAGCGGCTTCATCGTGGCCTACGGCTTGTGCCTCTTCGGGCTCGGCACCGATCTCGAAGACACCTTGACCAACCGCGTCATCCGCCGGACCAAAAACAAATTCCTCCGCTGGTTGAAAGAATTGTTGCCGTAACCAATTTTTTCCTATGCAAAATGATTTTGATCAATGGAACGAGACAAAGAAACAAATTGAAATTAAGGTTAATGAGCCCAAGCGTTTTCCGAAAGCTGGTGAAGTTTGGATGTGCGCCGTGGGGCGGAATATCGGTTTTGAACAAAATGGAAGCGGTGTCAATTTCTCTAGACCGGTGCTAATTGTTAAAAAGTTCAACAATCAAATGTTTTGGGTCACGTCTCTTTCTACCAAACAAAAAGGATTCGATTTCTATTACAATTTTGTTGATCCTGATCAGAAAAAAGTATCGGTAATTTTAGCTCAATTAAAGTTGGTAAGTGTAAAAAGATTGAAAAGAAAAATGTATGATATTACCCTTAATGATCTGAACGAAATCAAAACACGGTTAAAAAACTTTCTCTCATAAAATCGAAACCCCGCCGTGAGGCGGGGTTTCTCGGAGCCCGAAGGCACTTTGTCTTTTCAATGTACTCCCCGAGCCACCTTCCGTCAAGCTTGACAGAAAAATAATAATTTGCTATCCTAAATATTTAGTTTGGCCATTGTGGTTTGAACCTGTAGGTCTTTAACGTATAGGAGACAAAAATCATGACAAACGAGCAGGCCGAGAAAGCTCTCCTCAATGCTGTTTTTGGCAAATCTGAGAGCGACCAATCTGGGAAAAGAAGGGAGGGTGGTGAACCGTCACAAGGTTTGAAAGAACGAATCGATGGGGTCTTGAAAACGCTGACCTACCGCGAGCGGGAGATCATCAAGCTCCGCTACGGCATCGGCGACGGGTACACCTACACCCTAGAAGAGGTGGGGAAGATCTTCAAGGTGACCCGCGAGCGCGTGCGGCAGGTTGAGGCCAAAGCGATCCGTAAGCTTCAGCACCCCGTCCGGACGCGGAAGCTCGCAGACGCTCTCGGGGTCCCTTCGGACTTCCTTGACTTCCAATGAGCCGAGATTCCAACCACGAGGCGCGACGAGATCGCGCCTCTTTTTTATACCCAAATCTCCCATTGCTTTTGACCCTTTGCCTTTTTATTTTTTTCTGCTAATCTGAACCCATTATGCCGAAAATCAACCCGGAGATTGAGGCCTTTGCTCGGATCAAGGTGGTCGGCGTCGGCGGCTCGGGCAAAAACGCCGTCAACCATATGATCAATTCCAAAGTGCGCGGGGTGGACTTTATCGTCATCAACACCGACGCCCAAGATCTCCACCACTCGCTGGCGAAACAAAAAGTCCACATCGGCAAGAACTTGACCCGCGGCCTCGGCACCGGCATGAATCCGGAGCTGGGCCGGAAAGCCGCCGAGGAAAGCGTGGAGGAAATCCAAAATGTGATCAAGGGCGCGGACATGGTCTTTCTCGCCGGCGGCACCGGCGGCGGCACGCTGTCTGGCGCCGGCCCGGTGACGGCGAAAACCGCCAAGGACCAAGGCGTGCTCACCGTCGCCATCGTCACCAAACCTTTTTTCTTCGAGGGCGCCCAGCGCCTGCAAATCGCCGAGCGAGCGATTGACGAACTGCGCAAAGAAGTAGACGCCCTGGTGGTGATCCCGAACGACCGCCTGCTCGGTTTGATTGACAAAAATACAACCTGCTTTTCCGCCTTCGCCACCTGCGACGAGGTATTACGACAGGCGGTCGAAGGCATTTCCGATCTCATCACCACGCCGGGTATCATCAATGTGGACTTTGCCGATATTAAAGCGATTATGTCCAACGCCGGCTCGGCTTTAATGGGTATTGGCCGGGCCTCGGGCGAGAATCGGGCCACCGAGGCCGCTCGGCAAGCGATCAATTCGCCCCTGCTTGATGTTTCCATTGAGGGCGCCAAGGGGGTGCTCTTTGCCATTGCCGGCGGCAAAGATATGACGATGTACGAAATTCAGGAAGCGGCCAAGGTGATCATCGAGTCAGTTGATCCGAACGCCAAAATCATCTTCGGCGCGATCCATGACGAAAAACTAAATAAAAATGAAATCAAGATCACCGTCATCGCTTCCGGCTTCCCGGAAACCGCACGCAAGAAACCGATGATCACGATCGAGACCAAGACCGCGAGTTCAGAACCCCAGCCAGTGGCGGAAACCGTTAGCCGCCGGTCAGAACCGACGCGTGCCGGCGCGGCGGCGACTAAACCTCAAGAAGAAGACGACTGGTCGTCCATTCCGGCCTTCTTAAGACGCGCGTATCGTACTAGCAGTTCCTCTAACTACCAAACTCGAAGATAATCCGTATTATTTCACCTTCATCCATCACGGAATCATCTTCGCGGTTATTCTGTCCCAAATCCGACTGCTAAGCACCAATCGTCTCACCCGACGAATAAGAAGAGTCGATTCCAATATTTTCAAGAAGATAAAGGATAAAATTATTGAGAAAGATTTCTAAAGACGAACGAACCCCGCCTTGCGGCGGGGTTCTCAGGGGCCGTGTGGCCATTTGTATTTTCTAGTATAGTCGCCGGTGATAATACATAAGTTCAACAAGTAAGTGCAACACCTCGGTATGATTAAGAGGTATGCATTACAATCATTTTTCTGTGGAAGAGCGCGAGCTCATTCAACAACGGCT
>JACOZG010000007.1 GCA_016181465.1 Candidatus Vogelbacteria bacterium
GGTTTTTTGCTGTGGATGAATTGTGGATAAACTTATTGGTTAGTGGGACAGAGTGGATTATAATTTAAACGCAGTGGGTAAAAGTGGGGAATAAAGAATAATGCTTATCGGCGAATATCGGCATACCCTTGATGATAAGAAACGTGTAGCTGTGCCAGCGAGCTTTCGCCGTCTCCTCGGGCGAAAAGTCGTTTTGACCCGCGGCCTCGACACTTGCCTCTTTCTCTACCCGATCAAATCCTGGCAGGCGATCACAGGCAAACTGTCGCGGTTGGCGCTCGGGGCAGCCGACACGCGGAGTTTCGTCCGGTTTTTTCTGGCGGGCGCGGTCGAAACCGAGGTCGACAGCATAGGCCGAATTCTCATTCCCGATTTTTTGAAAGATTTTGCCCAGTTGAAAACAAAAGTGGTCATCGCCGGCGTCAACGATCGGGTGGAAATCTGGAATGAAGATCGCTGGTTGTCCCAGACGAGCCAAATTGAAAAGCAAGCCGACCTCCTGGCCGAAAAATTGGGCGAAATCGGAGTGTTCTGACCGACGGATGCATATTCCGGTTCTTTTACAAGAAGTGATTGAAGGATTGGCGCTTACCGCCGGACTGACGGTTTTGGACGCCACGATTAACGGCGCCGGCCACAGCGCCGAAATCAGCAAGCGAATACCGGGTGGTTGTTTAATCGGTCTGGATCGAGACCGAACGGCCCTAGCCAAAGCGCGCCAGCGCCTGCAAAATGCGCCCTGCCGCGTAATTTTGAAACAAGGCAATTTCCGGCACCTCGACCAAATCTTAGATACCCTTCAGATCGTCTCGTTTGATCGCTGTCTCTTTGATCTGGGACTGTCCTCCGATCAATTGGCAGAATCTGGCCGGGGTTTCTCTTTTCTCAAAGATGAACCGTTGACTATGACCTATGAAGTCGAGCCGGTGACGATTACGGCCAGGACAATAGTCAACGAGAGCTCCGCCGCCGATCTGGAATTGACCCTCAAAGAATACGGCGAAGAGCCCTTTGCGACGTCAATCGCTCGGGCGATTGTCGCCGCGAGAAAAAAGAAAAAGATCGAGACCACCAAGGAATTGGTCGCGATCATCCGTTCCGCCGTGCCGGCTTGGTACCGATCAGCGCGGCGACGCAAGCACTTTGCCACTCAAACCTTTCAAGCGCTCCGCATTGCTGTCAATGACGAATTCCGGGCTTTGACTGAAGGATTAAATCACGGTTGGCGGTATCTCGCGCCCGGCGGCCGGCTGGCAGTGATTAGCTTCCATAGCGGTGAAGCCAGAATTGTAAAAAAAATATTTCCGGACCACCGCAAAATTAAACCTACCCGGACGGAAATTAAAAATAATCCCCGCGCCCGTAGCGCCGTCCTTCGACTAATCCAAAAATCATGACGACTAAAGTTTTTAAAATTGAATCATGGCCGCAAAAAATGTTCTGGTTTTTAGCCGGCTGTTTTTTAGTGACACTCGGTCTCTATATTTATTTAGCCAACGATTTAATTTTTGAGGCGGCTGGTCGGGAATCGTTAATCCGAGAGCGCGGCGAGCGCTTGCTCGCCATTGGCGAGTCCGAAGGCCGGTATCTGACGCTGACTCAATCGCTGACGATTGAGCAGGCCTACGCGCTCGGGTTTGAGGAAGCGGGCGCCAATCTTTCTTTTGCCGCGGTGACGCCGCCGCTTTTGGCTCTGGGAACGGCTGGCGGCCATGAGGAATAGCTCACCGTTACGTTTCTATTTGCTCGCCGGCATCTTCGTTTTGGCCGGGGTGTCGCTCGCCGGCAAACTCTTTTTCATTCAGATTGTTTCCGGCGCGGATTACCGTGAAGCGGCCGGGCGTCAATACCGCCAGTCGCTTGGTCGAACTTTCAACCGCGGCTCAATTTTTTTAACAAGCAGGGACGGCAGCTTGGTTTCCGGTGCCACCTTGTCGACCGGCTATATTTTAGCCATTAATCCATCGCTGTTGATTGATTCACCAGCGGTTTATGAAAAACTGCACCGAATTTTGCCTAAGCTAGAGGAGAAGCAATTCTGGCTGAAGAGCCAGCGGCGGAACGACCCTTATGAAGAAGTGGCCACGCGCCTTGACGAATCAGCGGCCATGGCCATTCGTACCCTCAAACTGCCGGGGGTTCAAATCATTGAAGAGAATTATCGTTCCTACCCGGGCCAGGCACTCGCCGCCCAGGTGCTTGGTTTTATGGGTTATCAAGGCAACACTTATGCCGGCCGTTACGGTCTGGAAAAACAGTACGAAGAAGTTTTAAGACGGTCCGGCGAGGTGACCTTCGCCACTTTTTTGACCGAGCTTATGTCTGGTCCAATTCAGGGTCGGGTCGGCGGCGTAGCGAGCGGCGATCTCATCACTACGATTGAGCCGAAAGTTCAGCAATTTTTGGAAGACGAACTGGAGACGATCATGGCCAAATGGAAAAGCCGGTCGGCTGGCGGCATCATTCTTGAGCCCAAGACCGGCGCTGTTTTAGCCATGGCCGCCCGGCCGTCGTTCGACCCCGGAGAAAAACAGGATGATTTATCCTTGCTTGTTAACCCGTTGGTTGAACGCGTTTACGAAATGGGATCAATCATGAAGCCCTTGACTTTGGCGGCCGGTCTTGACGCCGCCGTCGTTACGGAAAACACTTATTACACCGACACCGGCAGTCTCGCGATTGGCGATAAAATCATCAGCAATTACGACGGCCGCGCTCGCGGCCGCGTGCCGCTTCAAGAAATTCTTAATCAATCTTTGAACACCGGCGCCGTCTTTGTGATGCAGCAGCTTGGCCGGGAACGTTTCCGCCAGTATTTCGATGCCTTTGATCTGGGCCAGAAAACCGGGATTGATTTGCCCGGGGAGGTTAGGGGATTGGTCAGCAATCTGGAAACCGGAAGTGAAGTTGAGTACGCGACGGCCGCTTTTGGGCAAGGTTTGGCCGTGACGCCGTTGAACATCACTGTCGCCCTTTCGGCCTTGGCTAATGGCGGTCAATTGACTAGACCGCGAATAGTCAACAGCATCCGTTACATTTCTGGGTTCAGCGAAGATGAGCCGCGCCCGGCCGGCCGCCAGGTGATCAAAGCCGATACGGCCCGGCGCATTACCGCGATGCTCGTTAAAGTGGTTGATGAGGTGCTTGACGGCGGCCGGGCGCGGCTCGAACATTACCGCGTGGCCGCGAAAACCGGCACCGCCCAGATTCCGCGCTCCGATGGTCAGGGTTACGAAGCCGATAAATTTCTCCATTCGTTCTTTGGTTATTTTCCGGCCACGGCCCCGCGTTTTAGCGTTTTTTTGTACACCTTGGAGCCAACTGGCGCCAATTACGCTTCCCAGACTCTGACTGAACCTTTTAGCCGGTTGGCAAAATTTCTGCTTAATTATTATCAAGTGCCGCCTGATCGCTAATTTAATATGGCCTGGATCAAAAAAATAATCCGCGCTTTGCTGGTTCAGCTCCTCATTTTCGAAGCGCGACTGGTGTTAGGTCGTTACCAGCCGCGACTCGTCGGCGTGGCCGGCAGTGTCGGCAAGACCAGCGCCAAAGACGCCATTTACGCTGTCTTGCGGCACACTTTTCATCATGTACGGAAGAGTGAAAAAAGTTTTAACAGCGAGATCGGGGTGCCCCTTTCGATTCTTAACCAGCCCAATGCTTGGGGCCGCCCCGTAGATTGGTTAAGGAATCTGGGAGCTGGTTTAGTCTTGGCAATGTTTCCTCGCGATTACCCTGAATGGCTGGTTCTGGAGATTGGCGCCGATCGGCCTGGCGATATTAGACAATTCACCCGGTGGTTGAAGTTGGAGATCGCGGTCCTCACCAGTCTGCCGGATTTACCGGTGCATCTTGAATTTTTCCCTTCGCTTGAGGCTCTGGTGGAAGAAAAATTAAGCTTGTTTGAAGCGGTCAAATCTGGCGGCGCCGTGGTTCTAAACGGCGATGATAAAATAATTTTGGCGGCTAAAGAGAAATGGTCAAAAAAATTTAACGAGCGAGCGATCAAACTTCTAACCTATGGTTTTGGCGTCAGCAATGATCTATATATTCACGATGAGCGTATTTATTACGAAAAAGAGCGCCCGGCCGGGCTGATTTTTAAGATTGATCACGCCGGCCGCACAGTGCCGTTTCGTCTTCAGGGTCTCGTCGGCCGTCATCAGCTTTATGCTGTCGTCTCGGCCCTGGCCGTAGGCGCGATTCTCGGTCTAAATCTGGTCGAGATGGCCGAGGCCTTAGTCTCATACGAATCTCCGCCGGGACGGTTGCGGCTCTTGCCGGGAATCAAAGATACTTTGATTCTTGATGACAGTTACAACGCGTCGCCGACAGCCATGACCGAGGCCTTAATCACTTTTAAAACAATCGAGGCGAAGGGCCGAAGAATTGCCGTGCTTGGCGATATGCTGGAATTGGGTGAAAAGACGATTTCCGCTCACCGCCAGGCGGGGATCGAAACCGCCGCCAGCGCCGATTTCTTGATCACCATTGGGGTGCGGGCCAAATTCATTGCCGAGGCCGCGGCCGAGCAGAGCTTTAAAAAAGAAAATATGCGTCATTTTGACGAGGCGCGGGAAGCCGGGGAAGCGATTGAACATTTGCTCGCGCCCGGAGATCTTGTGCTCGTCAAAGGCTCGCAGTCAATGAGACTGGAGCGGGTGGTGGAAGAAATCATGGCCGAGCCGGAAAAGAAAGGGGAGTTATTGTGCCGCCAAGAGCCGGAATGGCAGGAGAGATAATTCGACTTAAATGTTCAACACCGAGTGTCGCACATTTCGGCCGCCATTGTTTTTCTGGGAAACAAAAAAGAGACCCCGAAAGGTCTCTGACAGTTTTATGCCTTGTCATCGGCGAGGATAACACATCCCGGACGGATGGAAGATTTTGCTGTAGAGATAACCTTCCGAACTCTTGTCGGGTTTGCCGCTGGTCTACTGGCTACCACAGAGGTGCACTTGGGGCACCTGCATGGTAAGAAGTTGCTCACAAATTGGACAACGACAATCACCCGGAGGAAACAAAAAATTGAAGAACCGAACAACTGTTTTCCATACACGACGCATGATTTTTTCTCCTTCGTTCTAAAACTCAAAGACCTTTTCCCTGTTTCGTCCTGCCGTAACAGCAATTGGACTTATCAGCTTGAGTACGCACTCGAGGACAGGCGGGAGATTTTGTGTAGAGATCTCCCGAGAACTCCCCGGCGGTTATTTCCCCTTTATGTCTTTCATGTTCCAGCGAATGCTCAGGACCGTAAAAAAGATAACGCCGAGCATAAACCCGTGAAGACCCTGAACGAAAGTAACTTCAGCCAAAAGTTGCATGACTTTCTCCTTATCCAAGTCTATCCCGACTTCTCCCCGGCCACGCGCCGGGTAAGGCCGGAAACCTATTTGTCAAATCCGACTCCAATCCTATCATAACGCAAGATAAATGTCAAGCGTTTTGGCTGTACCAAATCGTCCTTGTTTTAAGCCATATTTCCGCCTCCTCGGCGGACGAGTTGATCACTTGACCCCGTTAGAAAAAATTTTCTAACGGGGTTGACGCCGTTTTGATATTTGATAGCATAGAAGCACAGTTGGCTTCGGCCTCACCCCGCGCAAGCGGGGAGAATGTGAAGAGCCGCTAAAGTAGATCTTTGGCGGCTTTTCTTAATGTTTGAAATGTCTCTTTTTCAAGAAACCCGATTTTTTCAACCAGCCGCCTTGTATCAACAATCCGCATTTGCGAAATGTTGGCCCTTGCTTCATTATTCTGAACCTTTCCCACTGGCACACGAAGAGGATGTCGTCGTAACGATTTCGTCAGAGGAACCACCAGACAGGCATCCGGACCAAACGAACGGACGATCACGCCTGGGCGCAAAAACCTCTTTCCGCGTCCATCTAACTCTGTTCCAATATTGACCCCAAGCTGACACCACCAAATCTCGCGCACCGTGTATAGCCGCGGTTCCTCCGCATGAGTTTTCTTTTTGATCTCGTTCCAACCGTCAAAATCTTTGGTTATCACAAGAGGTATTATAGCACGGCATTATTTCCGCCGCCCCGCGCTAGAAAAGGGTTTTAAACAAAAAATATGTGCCATGAGAATGGAACGAGTGGTGGAAGAAATCAT